>NZ_JBPXMD010000020.1:0-185561 GCF_051918855.1 Streptosporangium sp. H16 | reverse complement strand
TCACGGCCCATCCCCACCCGCTGACTGCCCTGACCGGCGAACAACATCGCCACCCTGCCACCACCGGCCGCGGCACCCGGCGTCGCCGTACCCTCGGCCAGGGCACGCAGACCCGCCACCAGCTCATCCCGATCCGCACCGACCACCACCGCGCGCTGCTCCAGCAGCGCACGGCCCGTCGCCAGCGTCCAGGCCACATCGGCCGAGCCCAGCTCCGGCCGCTCCTCCACCCACGACGCGAGCTGCCCGGCCTGCGCCCGCAGCGCCTCGGGAGTCTTGGCCGAGACCAGCCACGGCGTCACCGGCAGCTCGACAGCACCGGCCTCGACCTCGGCCTCCGCCGGACCCTGCTCGATGATCACATGCGCGTTCGTGCCGCTGACGCCGAAGGACGACACCGCGGCCCGGCGCGGACGGTCCTCCACATCCCACGAACGCGCCTCGGTCAGCAGCTCGACGGCACCGGCCGTCCAGTCCACGTGCGGCGACGGCGCGTCAACATGCAGCGTCTGCGGCAGCGTCCCGTGCCGCATCGCCATCACCATCTTGATCACACCGCCGACACCCGCGGCGGCCTGCGTGTGACCGATGTTCGACTTCAGCGACCCCAGCCACAGCGGCCGATCCTCCGGCCGCTCCTGACCGTAGGTGGCCAGAATGGCCTGCGCCTCGATCGGGTCGCCCAGCCTGGTACCCGTACCGTGCGCCTCGACCGCATCCACATCCGCGCTCGACAGGCCCGCGTTGGCCAGCGCCTGGCGGATCACCCGCTGCTGCGAAGGACCGTTCGGCGCCGTCAGCCCGTTGCTCGCGCCGTCCTGGTTGACCGCGCTGCCGCGGACCACGGCCAGCACCCGGTGACCGTTGCGGCGAGCGTCCGACAGCCGCTCGACCAGCAGCATGCCCACGCCCTCGGCCCAGCCGGTGCCGTCGGCCGACGCGGAGAACGCCTTGCACCGACCGTCCACCGACAGGCCACGCTGGCGGGAGAACTCCACGAAAGTCGCCGGAGTCGCCATCACGGTCGCCCCGCCGGCCAGCGCCAGGTCGCACTCGCCCGACCTCAGCGCCTGGACGGCCAGGTGCAGCGCCACCAGCGACGACGAGCACGCCGTGTCCACCGTGACCGCCGGACCCTCGAACCCGAACGTGTACGACACCCGGCCGGAGGCGATGCTGCCCGAGTTGCCGGTGCCCATCAGGCCTTCCAGCTCACTCGGCACGTCCGAGAGCTGGGGCGCGTAGTCGTGGTACATCACACCCGCGAAGACACCCGTACGGCTGCCGCGCAACCCCACCGGGTCCATGCCCGCCCGCTCGACCGCCTCCCACGACGCCTCCAGCAGCAACCGCTGCTGCGGATCCATCGCGAGCGCCTCACGCGGGCTGATCCCGAAGAACCCGGGGTCGAACTCGCCGGCGTCGTGCAGGAACCCGCCGGACCGCGAGTACGAGGTGCCCCGGTTGTCGGGGTCGGTGTCGTAGAGCCGCTCCAGATCCCAGCCGCGGTCGCCGGGGAACTCGCCGATCGCATCGGCACCGGCGTCCACCAGATCCCACAGACCCTCGGGCGAGGACACCCCACCGGGGAACCGGCAGGCCATCCCCACGATCGCGATCGGCTCGCGCGCCGCGTCGGTGAGAGAACGATTCTGCGCACGCAGCCGTTCCGTCTCCTTCAGCGAGGAACGCAGGGCCTCGATGAGCTTGGTGTCGTTCGCAGTCATGCTCGCCTCGTACTCTTCGCGCTATCGAAAGTGGGACTACGCGCTCGGGATGCTTTCGGTGATCGTCCGCATCACCGCTGGGGCGTGGGAGTTCAGGTAGAAGTGGCCGCCGCGGAAGACCTGCATGTCGAAGGCGCCGCTGGTGTGTTCCTTCCAGCGGATCGCCTCGTCCAGCGAGACATGGGGGTCGTTGTCACCGACCAACGCGATGACGGGCGCGTCGATCTTGATTCCGGGCTGGCATCGGTAGGTCATGATCGCCTTGTAGTCGCCGCGCAGCGAGGGCAGGATCATGCTCACGACCTCGGGGTCGTTCAGCATGCGCAGGTCGGTCCCGCCGAGTCGCCGCACCTCGGCCAGGAGCGCCTGGTCGCCCTCCTTGTGCACCGTCTCGTTGCGCGTGCAGGAGGGCGCGCGCCGGCCCGAGGCGAACAGCATCAGCGGTGAGATGCCATGTGTCAGCAGCCTCCTGGACACCTCGAACGCGACCACGGCGCCCATGCTGTGGCCGAAGAAGGCCATCGGCCGGTCGGCCAGCGGGATGATCTCCTCGACAAGCCGGTCCGCGAGCGTCGCGATGTCGTCGATGCACGGCTCGTGGCGGCGTTCCTGCCTGCCCGGATACTGGACGGCCAGCACGTCCAGCGAGGAGAGCTGTCTGGCGACGGGATGGAAATATGAGGCCGAGCCGCCCGCGTGCGGGAAACAGATCAGGCGGGTGGCGAGCGGCGGCGCGGCTTGGAACGACCGCAGCCACGTTCCGGTTTCGGTGATCATTTGTACTCCTTCTCCTGGTTCACCGGGAGGACCATGAATTCGGCGCCTCGAAGACTTCCGGCTCATTCCAGGAAGGGAGATGAGCGGAGGCGTCGCCGTCCTGAGGCCGGCTCGCGGAGGTGCGCGACAGGGCCGCCATCACCGCGGCCACCTCTTCCTGGTCGGGCTCACCGCGTACGAACCGGAAGATGACGTCGTCGTCGCCGGCCATCACATCGGCAGGTTTCCGTGCTTGCGGTACGGGACCTTCGCGTTCTTCGCGCGGAGCATGGCGAGCGACCGGGCCAGGACCGCCCTGGTCTCGGCCGGGTCGATCACGTCGTCCACCAGGCCGCGCTCCGCGGCGTAGTAGGCGTGCATGAGCTCCTGCCGGTACTCCTTGATCATCTCGGCGCGCATCATCTCGGGGTCGTCGGCCGCGGCGATCTCCTTGCGGAACACGACGTTCGCCGCGCCCTCGGCGCCCATGACGGCGATCTCGTTCGTCGGCCAGGCGAAGGACAGGTCCGCACCGATGGAACGGGAGTCCATCACGATGTAGGCCCCGCCGTACGCCTTGCGCAGGATGACCTGGATGCGGGGAACGGTGGCGTTGCAGTACGCGTACAGCAGCTTCGCCCCGTGCCTGATGATGCCGGCGTGCTCCTGGTCCTTGCCCGGCAGGAAGCCGGGCACGTCGACCAGGGTGACCAGCGGGATGCTGAACGCGTCGCAGAACTGGACGAATCTCGCCGCCTTCTCCGAGGCGTCGATGTCCAGCGCGCCGGCCAGCGAGGAGGGCTGGTTGGCCACGATTCCCACCACCTGGCCGTCGATCCTGGCCAGGGCGCAGATGACGTTGGTCGCCCACAGGGTGTGCACCTCGAAGAAGTCACCGAGATCGACGATCTCCCTGATGACCTCGCGGATGTCGTACGACCTGCTGAGCTCGACGGGCACGATGTCGAGGAGGGCGTCGCAGCGCCGGTCGGCCGGGTCGTCCGTCGGCAGGTCGGGCGGCGCCTCGCGGTTGTTGGCCGGCAGGAGGGACAGCAGGTAGCGGACCTCCTCGAGGCAGTCCACCTCGTTGTCGTAGACGAATCCGGCGGCCCCGGAGAGCGTTCCGTGCACCTGGGCGCCACCGAGCCCGTCGTGGCTGATCTTCTCGCCGGTCACGGCCTCGACCACGCTCGGGCCGGTGATGTACATCTGCGAGATGCCGTCGACCATGAAGGTGAAGTCGGTGAGCGCCGGCGAGTAGGTGGCGCCACCGGCGCACGGGCCGAGCATCACGCTGATCTGCGGGATGACCCCGGAGGCCCGTACGTTGCGCTGGAAGATCCCGCCGTAGCCGGCCAGGGCGGTGACGCCCTCCTGGATCCTGGCGCCGGCCCCGTCGCTGAGGCTGACGAGCGGCGCGCCCGTCGCCGCCGCGAGGTCCATCAGTTTGTGGATCTTCTGGGCGTGCGCCTCGCCGAGCGAGCCGCCGAAGATCCGGAAGTCGTGGGCGTAGGCGAAAACGGTGCGTCCGTGTACGGTGCCCCACCCGGTCACGACGCCATCGGTATACGGTCGCCTGTTCTCCATGCCGAAGCCGCTCGCCCGGTGCCTGCGCAGCTGCTCGATCTCGGTGAAGCTACCGGGGTCGAAGAGCAGTTCCAGCCGTTCGTCGACGGTGAGCTTGCCCTTGGCCCGCTGCTGCTCCGTGGCCGACTGAACATCACCGCCGCGTGCCTGATCCTTGAGCATTCCGAGTTCGGCGACCCTCTCCCGCTGCGAGAGAGGTGTTTCCAGGCCGCGTTCTGTGGTAAGAGTCACGTTGCGTATATCCTCTCGGCCGATAAGCAGGGATATTCGACAATGCGCCATTCATTTCGTGAACGGATGCCCCGCCTCATTCACGCCTCATTCCAGCCCATGAGACAGCGGCGTAGCTACCGGGGCTCGCCCCTAAAGATCGGGCCGGTATTCCCCTACGAAGTCCCCTACACCGGCCGGTGGGGTAAGGGGCCGGTGCCCGGCGGCGGGCGGCACGGGGTCCCGTGAGCGGGGTGAATCCCTGCCGCCGATCCGGTGCGACCGCGGGGCCGAACTCATCGCCGGCCGCGGCACCGGGTACGGCGCCACAGCCGTGATGCGCGGTCACCTGGGAGTTTCGCGCGGCGCCGTCCGCGACGACGCGTGCTCGGAAGAGGTCCCCGCCGGCTGCCCGCGCGGATGGAGGCGGATGGAAACCGGAGGCCACCGGGCTCGCGCCGCGCACGGCCCCGCCCGTTTAGTGGATCCTAGGGGTTACTCGGCTTCTCCGATCCGGCAAATAATGGTGCCGCTTGGCCGTATACGAGCGTGTGCTCCATGCGAGCCCTACAGCACGTTAGGAGAAACCGTTGGACTTTGGCCTTTTCTATTTCGCTGACGAGGCAAGGGCAGGAACCGATCAGTACCGGCTGTTGCTGGAAGGGGCCCGGTTCGCCGACACCCACGGTTTCTCCGCGGTGTGGACGCCGGAACGGCACTTCCATGAGTTCGGTGGCCGCTACCCCAACCCCGCCGTCACCGGCGCGGCCATCGCGGCCGTGACGGAGCACGTCGCGATCCGCGCCGGAAGCGTCGTGGCCCCGCTGCACCACCCGGCACGCATCGCCGAGGAATGGGCGGTCGTGGACAACCTGTCCGGCGGCCGCGCCGGCATCGCCTTCGCGACCGGCTGGCACCTGGACGACTTCGCGCTCCGGCCGGAGAACTACGGCAACCGCAGGCAGGTGACGACAGAAACGGTCGACACCGTGCGGCGCCTGTGGCGCCAGGAGTCGGTGGAGGTGAACGACGGCGCCGGCGAGCCGGTCAAGCTCCGGACCCATCCGGCCCCGATCCAGCCGGAACTGCCGACGTGGCTCACCAGCTCGGGCAACCCCGAGACGTTCCGCCAGGCGGGCGAGCTCGGCGTCGGCATCCTCACGCACCTGCTCGGCCAGAGCCTGGACGAGCTGGTGCACAAGGTCGCCGACTACCGCGAGCACTTCGCCAGGAACCACGGCGGCACCGGCCATGTCGTGCTGATGCTGCACACCTTCCTCGGCGAGGACCGGGCCCGCGTGCGCGAGGTGGTCCACCAGCCGTTCACCGACTACCTGCGCAGCTCGATCGGGCTGGTCATGAAGGCGGCCGAGGAGCTGGTTCCCGGCCTGGACCCGGAATCGATGGACTCCGAGGACATCGAGTTCCTCCTTGAGATCTCCTTCGACCGCTACTTCGACACCGGCGGCCTCTTCGGCACGGTCGACGACGGCATGGCCCTGCTGCACTCCCTCGAGAAGATCGGCGTCGACGAGATCGGCTGTCTCATCGACTTCGTCCCCGACACGGACACCGTGCTCGACAGCCTCAACCATCTCGACCGGCTCAAGCGGACGTGGGAAGCGCGGTGAGTGATGATCGATAGCCTGAGAATGCGGCGCGTGCTCGGTCGGTACCCGACCGGGGTGGTGGTGATCGCCGCGATGTCGGACGGCGAGCCGTGCGGTTTCACGGTCAACTCATTCACGTCGGTCTCCCTCGACCCGCCGATCGTGGCCTTCTGCGCCGCTCACACCTCGACCACGTGGCCGCGGATCAGGGCCGTGGGCGCCTTCACCATCAGCCTGCTGAGCGTCGAGCAGGCGGGGGTGTGCCGATCGTTCGCGACCAGGGGCGCCGACCGGTTCGCCGGCATCGGCTGGTCCACGAAGGAGAGCGGCCATCTGGCGATCGACGGCGCGCTGGCGTGGATCGACTGCGTCCTGGAGGCGAGCCACCTGGTGGGAGACCACGAGTTGATCCTCGCCAGGGTGACCTCACTGGCCACGAACGACGACGACGGGGAGCCGCTGGTCTTCCATCAGGGACAGCTGCACCGGGTGTGCGCCGACGCCCTGGCCACGCCCTGCCGGACCCTCCAGACGGTCTCGTGACCCCTGCCCCGCACAAAGCCCAGGCCCATATCCGGACCTGGGCTTTGTGCCGTGCGGCCCGCCCCTGCCCGCATCCTTGACACGATGAGCACCCCGCGGGCACCGGGGCTCGGGCAGGACGGCGCCGGATACGACGCGCGCTTCCTCCACGGCACGAGCGCGGCGCCGATCGCCTTCCCCGCGCGATGCTCCGGTCCCTCCTGGACGTCGGCGCGATCGCCTCGGCCACATCGATCCTGTACGGTCACGACCGGGGTCGGGCGACATTCTGAGCGGAACACGGAGGGCGGCCCATGGGCTGGGAACTACCCCTGGACGACATCGCGAACTACCTGCCGAACCTGTACACACCGGAAGATCTCCACGAGTTCTGGCAGAAGACTCTGGACGAGGCCGCCGACCACCCGTTGAACGTGACGGCGGAGCCGGTCGAGGACACCCCCCTGCGGTCCGTGGCCGTCTACGACGTCACCTTCGCGGGGTTCGGCGGCCAGCCGATCCGCGCGTGGTATCTCGTGCCGAAGGACGCCGACGGCACCCGGGCGACCGTCATCGAGTACATCGGCTACGGAGGCGGCCGCGGCCTCCCCCACGAGTGGCTCTACTGGTCCGCGGTCGGCCATCCGCACCTGGTCATGGACACCCGCGGTCAGGGCAGCGCCTGGCGTACGGGAGACACCCCCGACACGGGCACCTCGGGGAGTCCGCGCGTCCCGGGGTTCCTGACCGACGGGCTGCCGGACCGCGACTCCTACTACTACCGCCGTCTCTTCACCGACGCGGTCCGCGCGGTGGACGCGGCCGCGCTGCTTCCCTTCGCCGATCGGGAGCGGCTCGTGACGACCGGAACCAGCCAGGGTGGCGCGCTGGCACTCGCCGCCGCGGCCCTGCATCCGACGGTCGCGGGCACGATGCCCAACGTCCCGTTTCTCTGCGACATCCGGCGTTCCGCTCATCTCGCCACGCAGGGCCCCTACGCCGAGCTGGTGAAGTGGTGCCGCACCCATCGCGCCGAGGCCGGCGCCGCCCTGGCCATGACCGCGTACTTCGACCTCGCGGTCCTCGCGCCCCGTGCGAGCTGCCCGGCGCTGTTCAGCGTGGCGTTGCGTGACGAGACCTGTCCGCCTTCGGGGGGCTACGCGGCCTTCAACCACTACGGCGGCCGGAAAAAGATGATCGCCTACGAGTGGAACGACCACGAGGGAGGCGAGGCCTTCCTGCAGCGCGAGCAGGCCGAGTGGCTCTCACGGCTCTTCTGACCCCGAACCCCGCCGGGGGAAGGCGCGCGCGTTCCGTGATCCGGACCCGTGCGGGAACGGGAAGATCGCCGGCTGACGGGAAGATCTTGAAGTGCCGTGTCCGCCGGCACCGGCTTTCGACAGCCGGTCGCGGGGAGGGAACGCGTTTTCGAGCCGGCCGCGACGTACGATCGGTCAATGACCGAAATGACCGAAACCACGCCCGGCTGGCTCGCTCCCGAGGAACTGGAGTCGGCCCGCGCGCGGATGCCGATTCTCTACATCGACGCCGTACCGGTGCGGGTCGACGAGACGGGAGTGGTCACGCGTGTCGGCCTGCTGCTGCGCATCGGGGCGGACGGAGCGGTCAGCCGCGCCCTCGTCTCCGGCCGCGTGCTTCACCACGAGCGCGTCCGTGACGCGCTCATGCGCCACCTGGAGAAGGATCTCGGCCCGACGGCACTGCCCCGCGTCCCGGCCTCCCCGCAGCCGTTCACCATCGCCGAGTACTTCCCGACCCAGGGCATCACCCCCTACCACGACCCCCGGCAGCACGCGGTCTCCCTCGCCTACGTCGTCCCGGTCGCGGGTGACTGCCGTCCCCGGCAGGACGCCCTCGACCTCGTCTGGTTCACCCCCGAGGAGGCCTCGTCCCCGCTGGTGCAGCAGGAGATGCTCGGCGGGCAGGGCGTCCTGCTGAAGCAGGCCCTCGCCCACGTCGGTTGCCTTTCCTGACCCCTCGTCCCCGCGCCGGGTGACCATGCTCCGCGCGGGTGACCATACTTCGCGCGGGTGACCATGCTCCGCCGGGGGGCGTGACGGCTCCGCCCCCCGAAGGTCAGGGGACCCGGCATCGCGTGTCCTTCCCGCTTCTGGTCACCGGCCTGTGGTGACGCTCCTGTAGTGACGCTTGAGTTCGGCTCTAGCCGTTCGCGCGACGATGAGCCGGTTAAGCCGCGTCGGGAACGGGACGTCACGGACCGGGTCTCGCCCCCCGGCCCCGGATGCCCAAGGAGGAGTCGCCACGCCACCGTGACCGGTTCCGTGAGCCGCCGACGGATCCACGGCCTCATCCGGAGGCGGGGGCGTGCACGAGCAGGGGGCCGCGTCAAAATGGCGCCGAGGCCACTGCGGCGTCGTGAAACGGCCTCGCCTTCGAACCCCCGAACCCCCGAACCTCCGAACCTCTGGGCATCACGCGCGGCGGCGACGTGGTGACAGGCCCGCGAACGTGACACGAAACCAGAAGAGGTGCAGATGGCGACGGAGGCCTCAACCGCGTCCACGTCCGGAACCGAACCCCACCCTCGCAGGTGGCTCGCGCTGTTCATCGTCCTCACGGCCGTCTTCATGGACCAGCTCGACGTGACGATCGTCAACGTCGCGCTGCCGTACATCCAGCGGGACCTGAATACGGACTATTCGCTCGGTCAGTGGATCCTCGCCGGTTACGCCCTCACCTACGCGCTGTTCCTCGTCACCGGGGGGCGACTCGGGGACATCGCGGGACGCAGGAAGATCTTCCTCATCGGCATCGTCGGGTTCACCGTCGCGTCGGCGCTGGCCGGCCTGTCGCAGAGCGGCACGATGATGGTCGGCGCCCGGCTGCTCCAGGGGACGTTCGCCGCGCTCATGGTGCCTCAGGTGCTGTCGGTGATCCAGGCGATGTTCCCGCAGCGCGAGCGCATCAAGGCGATGGGGATGCTGGGCGTCGCCATCCCGGCCGCCGCCCTCACCGGCCCGTTCGTCGGTGCCCTGCTCACGGCGGGACCCGGCTGGCGCTGGATCTTCTGGGTGAACCTCCCGATCGGCCTGCTCGCCTTCGTGGGGACCCTGCGGGTGATGCCCGAGAGCAGGTCCGACCGCCCGCTCCGGCTCGACCTGCCGGGCGTCCTCCTGCTCGGGCTCGCGTCCATCATGCTCATGTACCCCCTGGTGCAGGGGCGCGAGATGGGCTGGCCCACCTGGGCCTTCGTGGTGATGGCCGCCTCGCTGCCGGTGTTCCTCCTCTTCGGCCTCCACCAGCGGCGGCACGAGAACGACTCCCCGCTCGTGCCCCCGGCGCTCTTCCGCAACCGCTCCTTCGTCGCCGGGTCCATCCTGATGACACTCGTCTTCTCCGGCATCATGTCCTACGTCCTCGTGCTGGTCTGGGGCTTCCAGATCATGCACGGCTGGACCCCGCTGCAGATGGCGCTGGCCGGTCTGGGCTGGACGATCGGCCTCGGCGTCACCGCGAACCTGGCGGTCAAGTTCGGTCCGCGCGTCGGCCGCAGGCTCATCGGGATCGGCCTGGCCGTCATGGGGACCGGAATATCCGCGCTGATCGTCGTCATCAGGCAGTACGGCTCCGCCACCACCACCTGGCAGGTGTTCGCGTGCCTGTTCGTGGCCGGCCTGGGCACCGGGCTGATGGTGCCCATCCTGGTGGACCTCGTCCTCGCCGGGGTCCCGGTCCGTGACGCGGGCGCCGGATCGGGGGTGGCGAACGCGACGATCCAGCTGGGCGGGGCCATCGGGGTCGCGATCATCGGCGCGCTGTTCTTCGGGCTGGCGGGAACGGGCCAGCCCACCCGGGCGGCCTGGATCGAGGCGTCCTGGCAGTCGCTCTTCTACAACGCCGGTGTGTTCTTCGTGGCGATCCTGCTCGTCCCGTTCCTGCCCCGGCACACCCGGAGTCACGGGGAGTAACGTCCCTCCTCCGCATCGTCGCGAAAGGGCGCCCACGTGCCCCTTCCCGGGTGATCCGCCGGCACGCGAGGAGAATGTTCCCATAAAGAGTTGCCATAACGGGAAAATCCCGCAAAGCTCGCAATTAATAGAATATGCGACTTCCGTTCTTACTCCCGGATGGCGGCCCAACAGTCGAACGTAGTGCGTCCGGTAATCCGCCTGTCGGGGCACGCAGGACTCATACGCGAAACGGCGAGCCCAAACATATAGATATGGATTGAGAAAATCGAATAGTTATTCGCGAATCAGCATTCCTGTTGAAGCGAGGGGCCTTCACCATGGAACAAGCGATACGGTTCGGAATCCTGGGACCGCTGGAGGTGTGGCGCGGCATTCAGCTGATCACCGTCAACGCCACGAAACAAAGAGTCATTCTCGCGACGCTTCTCCTGTCCGCGAACCAGGTCGTCCTCGCCGACGAACTGGTGGAACGGCTCTGGCAGGACCAGTTCCCGCGTGACGCGCGGGCGTCACTGCAGACGCACCTCGCACGGCTGCGCCGCGCTCTGGACGACGGCCACGAGGGCCGGAGCATGATCCGCACCAACCCCGGTGGCTACCTTATCGAGGTCACCACCGAGAACCTGGATCTCCTGCGCTACCGCAACCTGCTCAACAAGGCCTCCCGCGCCGAGAACGCCGGAGACCTGGTCAAGGAGGCCCGGCTGCTCCAGGAGGCACTCGCGCTGTGGCGGGGGAACGCGCTGGCCGACATCGCCTCCGACTCGCTGCTGCGCGACGAGGCGCCGCAGCTCACCGAGGAGTGGTTCAGGGCGCTCCACCGGCGTTTCGATGTCGAGCTCATGCTGGGCAACCACGCCGGGATCGTCGCGGACCTGCGAAGGCTCACGCTCAAGTACCCGATGCGCGAGCGGCTGTGCGGCCAGCTGATGATCGCGCTGTTCCGCTGCGGGCGGCAGGTCGAGGCGCTGAAGGCGTACGCCTCGGTCGCCTCCGTCCTGCGGAACGAGTACGGGCTCGACGTCGGGGACGAGCTGACCCGCATGCATCAGGCGGTGCTGGCCGGAGACCCTGCGCTGGAGGCCGAGTCCGGCCGTCACGACGCCGAGAAGACGTACGGAGGGCATCGGTCCTGGGCGACGTCCCGCCAGCTGCCGGTCGGGGTCGGCGACTTCGTGGGAAGGGCCGACGTCCTGGAGGAGATCGACGAATCCCTCCGGCGGAAGCAGCCGGGGGCGATGACGATCGTCGCCGTGACGGGACCGCCCGGGGTGGGCAAGAGCGCCACGGCGGTCCAGCTCGCGCACCGCGTGCGCGACCGCTTCCCCGACGGCCAGCTGTTCGCCCGGCTGGGCAGGAACGGGGAGCCGCGCGACCCCGCGGAGGTCCTGGCCGAGTTGCTGGAGGCCACCGGGATGAGCCGCTCCGCCATCCCGGAGGGGCGGGAACAGCTCGCGGCCGCGTTCCGCTCCCGGCTCGCCGACCGGCGCGTCCTGCTGGTCTTCGACGACGTGATCGACGCCGAGCAGGTGCAGCCCCTCCTTCCGGGCACGCCGGGCTGTGCCGTCGTCATCACCAGCCGGTACATGCTGCCAACTCTCGCCGGAGCCGTCTCGGCGCGCCTGGGCGGCCTCACGGAGCCGGAATCGATCACCATGCTGGAGCGCATGATCGGAGACGCGCGCATCCGGCGGGAGCCGAAGGCCGCGAGGCGGATCGCCGCCGCCTGCGGCCACCTGCCGCTGGCACTGAGGATCTCGGGGGCGAAGCTGAACATGCGGCCACTGGCGAGCCTCTCGTCGTTCGCCGACCGGCTGGAGGACCGGCGCCGCTGCCTGGACGAGCTGAGAGTCGGCGGTCTCGACGTCCGGCACAGCCTGAGGCAGAGCTACATCGCGCTCGACGCGCCCGCCCGCAGCGCGTTCCGCAGGCTCGGCCTACTGCCCGACGCCGAGGTCTCGCCGTGGACGATGGCGGCGCTCACCGGCAGCGACGAGCAGCTGACGGATCAGCTCATCGAGGCCAGCCTCCTGGAACCCTCCGGTCTCAACGCGATGGACGACCCGACCTACCGCCTGCACCCCCTCTCCACCCACTACGCGGCGGAACTCGCCACGCAGGACCCTCTCCCGTCTGTCGTCGCGGCCCTGCGCCGCTACGTCGACACCCTGCTGGTCCTCGCCGTACAGGCCTCGCGGCAGCTGCCCCGCGCCGTCGGCCAGCTGCCGTACGAACACGAACGCGCGCCCGGTGTCCTCCTCTCGGCGCACGACGCGACCCGCGTGGAGGCCCGGCCGTGGAAGTGGCTCGCCACCGAGCGCGACCGGCTGTTCTCCGCGATCGCGTGGTGCTGCCGGCAGGGCTGGCACGAGCAGGCCGCGCGGCTGTACGAGATCGTCGTCCTGCTCGCCAGGCACAGCGACGAGTGGACGGCGCTGATCCGGCTCTCCCACGCGGTGCGCGACGCCTGCTGGGCCAACGGCGACCAGCGGACCGGCTGGCGGGCCGAACACGGCAGCGCCATGCTCCTGCTCAGGCAGGGCAAGGTGGGCGAGGCGCGGGAACTGCTCACCCGGTGCGTGAACGCCTTCAAAGAGCTCGAGGCGTGGCGGGAGCTCCCGTACAGCCTGGCCATGCTCGCCCACACGTACGCCGCGCAACAGGCGGCCGACAAGGCGCTGGAGCTCGCCGAGGACGCTCACGAGCTGGCCCGGTCCTCCTCCGACCCGCACGCCGAAATTCTCACCCTCGGGGTCACCGCCGACATCATGCTCGCCACGGAACGCGAGGCGGAGGCGAAGAGCACCCTCGACAGGGTGCTGGTGCGCTCCCGCGAGCTTCAGGAGACCCGCTTCGAGGCGGTGACGCTGAACGCGATCGGCCGGTACCACCTCCGCGACGGCGACCTGCGGTCGGCGGCCCTCCTGGCCGAGAAGGCCCGGACGCTCGCGGGGGTCGGCGACCGTTACGGCAGGGCGCGTCCCCTGGCGCTGCTCAGCGCGGTCGCCCTGGCGCAGGAACGCCTCGGGGAGGCGATGCGGCTCGCCGAGGACAGCCGGAGCATCTTCGCCCGCCTCGGAGACGCGCGCGGGGAGGCCGAGCTCGCCTGCGTGGTGGGGGAGATCCACCTCGCGGCCGGGCGCGCCGACGACGCCGTCGACCTGCTCGTGCCGAGCCTGAACCGGCTCAACGAGCTGGGCGCGTACCGGGAGTGGGAGAGCGGGGCCCGCGTCCTCGCCAAGGCCCGCGCCACACTCGGCGACAACCAGACGTGGCGCCGGCTCTCCGGCTGGGCGGACACCATGTCGGTGCTGCCGAGCCGGATCAGCGGGTACAACGGCGTACCCTGACCAGGGCCCCGATGCGCCCGAAGCGGTTCTCCACCGGTCGCCGCGGGATCTCCCGGCGATCTCCGCAGATCTCCGCAGGTCCCCGGCCGGAAGGACACCGGGCTGGAAAGCGGGACGGCGGGACAACGGGCCGGGCGCGCGTGGGGCCCGCGACCCGCGTCACGGACCGTCGCCGCCGACGGCCGATGCCACGGATCACGGGCCCCATCCGGTACCGCGAACCCTCCCCGCCGCTCGTCAGGGAAGCTTGTCGGCGACCAGGACCCGGAACGCCAGGCCCGGCACGTCGTACCTCCGGCCGCCGGTGAAGCCCGCCGCGGCCAGCATGCGATCGTAGGCGGCGATCGAGTGCACCTCGCCCTCGAACGTCCAGGACAGCATGAGGATCGAGAACAGGTGCGGAGCCGGGTCCTCGGCCGGGCCCTCGTCTCCCAGGGTGAAGCCCACCAGCACGATCTTGCCGTCCGGCTTGACCGCGGGGGCCAGCCTGTTGAGCAGCTCACCGGCCCGTTCCTCGGAGAAGTGGTGCAGGACGTTGGTGACGAGGACGATGTCGTAGGGGCCGCCGAGGGGTACCTCGAACATGTCGCCGGGCAGCCGGTGCAGCCGGTCGAGGACCCCCATCCGCTCCGCGTGCTGCTCGGTCAGCGGCAGCACGTTGGGCCAGTCGAGCGCCCAGACCTGCGCCTGCGGGTTGTGTTGCGCCAGGGTCAGCCCGTACATCCCGTGGCCGCACGCCACGTCCAGCACGTCCAGCTTCTCCCGCCCTTCCGCCCACGGCTTCAGGGCCTCCGCCGCCACCTCGGCCGTGGGGCGGGCCACCACCACCGCGTAGGCCGCGAAGTCCTCCCAGTACCCGTATCCGGGGGTCTCCGCGTGCTCCTCCATGACCGTCCCGCCGTGCCGCACGGCCTCGTCCAGCCTCTTGAGCGCGTCCCACTCCCAGTCGCTGGCCATGATCCGCACCATGTCCCCGAGGTAGCCGGGGCTCTTGTTCACCAGGAACTCCTCCGCCCCCGCGGGCAGCTCGAACCGGCCCGCCTTCTCCTCCACGAGTCCCACCGCGGCGAGGGCGTTCAGCAGGATCCGCATGCCGCGGGGATTGCTGCCGAGACGGCCCGCCGCCGTCTCGGCGTCCACCGGCCCCTCCGCCAAACAGTCGAACACGCCCATGGACACGCCCGTCCGCAGGAGGCTCGTCGTCTTGTACGCCTGCATCATGCCGAGCAGCGATTCGCGGCTGATCGTTCTCTTGTTCATGGTTGATGCCCCTCCCTGCCGAAACGGTGACAGTGGTCTCACTGGTTTGTGTGCGTGATCGGGCTCTCGTCGCCCCGGTGTCACCTCGCTGTCACAACGCCTGCCGGGGGACCACTCCCACCCCGGCCTCCCACCGGTAGAACTCCCGCGCCATCGCGTCACGCGGCGAGCGCCAGGTCGGGGGGTCGTACGGCTCGATGAACCGCGTCAGGTTCTCGCTCAGGCGGAGGAACTCCGGGTGCTGCCGTATCTGGCCCATCGTGTGCTGCGCGTTCTCCCGCACCTCCATGAGCTGGAAATACAGGTCGTGGAAGGAGAACAGGCTGCGACTGACGGCGCCCCCCAACTCGGGAAGCTCGGTGCGGTCCGATTCGGCGAACAACCGTGCGACATCCGTCTCCGAGGACGGCCGCATTCGTGCGACGACCAGGATTCGTTCCATTCGGGTTCTCCTTGGCGTAACGGTCGGCGTGCGGACCGGGCGCATCGAGGATGATCTCTGCTGTAGTGTGCGCGCCCCTGCTCGTGGACGGCTCGAAGCCGGTTCAAGCGGCCGTGACGCGCACGCCGGACCCCTGCCGGGCTCCGGTGGACGCCGAGCGAGGACGACGAGTGCCGCGGACGGTCCCACCCGCGCACCGTCCGCGATCACGAGAGGCCACGCGGGTGTCCACACCGGCTCACGACCGCAGGGCGGCCTCGCCCCGCGACACGAACAACCAAGCGCGTCCGCACCGGCTCACGGCCGTCGCCACCGTCGCGCGGCACGCCCGCCCGACCGGCCGAACTCGACCGTCCTTCGACCCCGGCTCTAGCCCCACGGCTGAGCATTCTGAGAGTCGACACTCCTGGAGAGACCCATGACCGCGCCTTCCGGCACCTCGAAGCCACACGTCCGGCCACGCTGGTTCACGACCCTGTTCCTGACCGACATGTGGGAACGGTTCAGCTTCTTCGGCATGCAGGCCATCCTGATCCTGTTCGCCGTGGCGCCCACGAGCCAGGGCGGGCTGGGACTGTCACAACCCACCGCGGTCGCACTGTACGGCGCGTACGTCGGGCTCCTCTTCGTCCTGTCCATGCCGGGCGGCTGGCTCGGCGACCGGGTCCTGGGCGAGCAGCGGGCGACGCTCTACGGCGGGATCGTCATCGCCCTCGGCCACTACATGATGCTCCTGCCGACACAGGCGACCGCCTATCTCGGGCTCGTGATGATCGCCGCCGGCACCGGCCTGTTGAAACCGAACATGCTCGCGCTGCTCGGCCGCTTCTACGGCCCGGACGAGAGCGCGAAGCGCGAGGCCGCCCTCGCCATCTTCTACGTCGGCATCCAGGTCAGCGCGCTCCTGGCGCCGCTGGTCACCGGATTCCTCGGCGAGCGGGTGGACTGGCACATCGGGTTCGGCGCCGCGGGCCTCGGCATGACGTTCGGGGTCATTCAGTACGCCGTGGGCGTTCGCAGGTTCGGCGACACCGGCCGCAGGGCCGCGCATCCCGCGAACGCCGGGGAGCTCCGTACCGTGGCCAGGAGGGTCGGCGTCGTCGCGGCGGTCCTCGGCGTGCTCCTCACCGTCGACGTCCTGGCGGGCACCTTCACGATCATGCACGTGATCGCCCTCGTCGGCATCGTCACCCTGGTCTCGCCGTTCGTGTACTTCTCGGCGCTGACCCGGCGGACCCGGCTCAGCCGCGCCGAGCGCCGGCGGCTGTCCGCGTTCCGCTGGGTGCTGCTCGCCGCGGCCCTGTTCTGGATGTTCGTGATCCAGGCGGGCTCGACGCTCAGCCTGTTCGCCCAGCGGCACACCTCGCGCACGGTGGGCGACTTCCTGATCCCCGCGAGCTGGTTCCAGTCGGCGATCCCCTTCTTCATCCTCGTCACCGCTCCGCTCTTCGCGTGGTTATGGCTGCGCGGCGGCGGCAGCACCGGGGTGGCCGTCAAGATCAGTGTGGGACACGGGCTCGTGGGCGTCGGCTTCGTCGTGATGAGCCTCTCGGCGGCGGTCGCGGCTGAGGGCGGCCGGGTGTCTCCGCTGTGGCTGCTGTTCGTCCTGTTCACCCTGGCCTGTGGCGAGGTGATCCTCGGCCCGACGGCGCTCAGCGCGGCCGTTGACCTCGCCCCCGCCGCGTTCACCGGCCGGACGATGGCCCTCTACTGGATGTTCGCGGGAGTCGGCGGAGGGCTCGGCAGCCTGCTGGGACGCCTGGCCTCGGGGGAACCCGGTCCCTTCTACTATCTCGGCCTCGCCCTGCTGGCTCTGGTCACCGCGGCGGGATTCGCCCTCGCCCGCAGGCGCCTGGCCGAGGCCATTGCTCCGTCCGCGCGGGAACCGGTGCCGCCCTCCCGCCCGAGCGAGGTCCCGAGCGCTTGATAACACGGGGAATTCCAGTCGCTCATTCTCTGAAAGGGGCGAAAGAGAGGCGACAGCGACGCGTCAGAAGCGTCAACTAAAAAGAACATACGGGGTCGGTCACTGACTCGGGCACACGCACCAACGGGAAAGTCCACAGTCATCACCGAGAGGAACGGGTGGACGTATGCGCTTCCAGCTACTTGGCACTCTAGAGATCCAGGACGGGCCGCGGCGGATTACGCCAAGCGCGCCGAAGCAACGCAGCGTGCTCGCGTTGCTGCTCTCCTCCGCCAACGAGGTCACTCCGACAGAGGTGTTGATGGGGGAACTCTGGGAGGGACGTCCGCCGACGAGCGCGCAGACGACCCTGCAGACCTACGTCTACCAACTTCGGAAACTGCTCTCCCAGGGCACCGGCCCCGAGGACTCCCCGAGGCTCGTCACCAAGCACGGGGGCTACCTGCTCACCATCGCGCGCGACGCCCTCGACGCCATCGAGTTCGAGGGATTGGTCGACGTCGCCCGCGAGAGCCTGCACGCGGGCGACGTCGAGCGCGCGTCGAAGGCGGTCCGCCACGCGCTCGACCTGTGGCACGGGCCGGCGCTCGCCGACGTGGTCACCGGACCACGCCTGGACATCTACCGGACCCGGCTGGAGGAGCTCCGCGTCCATGCCATCAAGCTCAAGATCGAGACACAGATGAAGATGGGGCAGCACCACGAGCTGATCGGCGAGCTCAAAGAGCTCACCACCGTCTACGCGCTCGACGAGTGGTTCCACCTGCAGCTCATGGAGGCGCTCTCGCGCGCCGGCCGCCGCCACGAGGCGCTGGAGGTCTACCACCGCCTGCGGTATCTCCTGCGCGAGGAACTCGGCCTGGAACCCGGCTTCGAGATGCAGGAGCTCCAGCAGGCCGTACTGGCAACCAGCGCCCCGAGGAGCGCGCGGCCGAGGCACGTCGCGCGCACGGCCATCCGGCCATGAGCCGTCCGCGTGGTCGGCACCGGTCCGAGGTCGTCACCCGGTCGGCGCCGGCCCGCGGTCGTCGGCCGGCGCCCGTCAGCGCCGGCACCTCGTCAGCGCCGGCACCTCGTCAGCACCGGCCCGCAACCGGCGGCAGCACACGTTCGGCAGCGGCCCGTAGCCGGCGGCAGCACACCGCCGGCACCGGCCCGCGGCCGTTCGCACGGCCGGCAACGGCGGCCGACGGCGATGACGAACCGGACCGAGAGGAACCGGACCGCTCACGGCTGGAGAAGCGGGCTCCTCACGGCCGGAGAGAGATCATCTCGTCCACCAGCGACGTGTGGTGCTTCGCCTCGCGGAACAGCGGATGAGCCAGCACCTCCTGGAGGAACCCGATCGTGGTGAACATCCCCCGCCCCGTGACGACGAACTCGCTCAGCGCGCGTTCCATCCGGATGATCGCCTGCTCCCGATCGGGCGCCCAGACGATGACCTTCGCCAGCAGCGAGTCGTAGTCGGCGCTCACCGAGACACCGTTGGCACCGTGTGTGTCGACCCTGGTGAACGGCCCGCCCGGCGGGACGAACTCCTCGACGCGTCCCGGCGTCGGGAGGAATCCGCGCGCGGGGTCCTCGGTGTTCACCCGGCACTCTATGGACACCCCGCGCGGGACGACGCCCTCCCCGGCAAAAGAGATCGGCCGGCCCGAGGCGATCAGGAGCTGCTCCCTGACCAGGTCGATCCCGGTGACCATCTCGGTCACCGGATGTTCCACCTGGATCCGGCAATTGGCCTCGATGAAGAAGAAACCGCCCTCGGCGTCCACCAGGAACTCGAACGTACCGGCCCCCACGTAGCCCGCGGCGCGGGCGCAGGCGACGGCGGCCTCCCCGATGCGCGCGGTGAGCTCCGCCGGGATCCCGGGCGCCGGCGACTCCTCGATCAGCTTCTGCCTGCGCCGCTGGACGGAGCAGTCGCGCTCCCCGAGGCTCACGACGTTGCCGTGCAGGTCGGCGAGCACCTGGACCTCGACGTGCCGCGCGGTGTCGACGTACTTCTCGACGAAGACCCGCCCGTCCCCGAACACCGCCTGGGCGCTCGCCCGGGTCTCGGCGAAGGCCTTCGCGAAGTCGCGGGGGTCGCGGACCACCGCCATGCCGCGCCCGCCGCCGCCCGCCGCCGCCTTGATGATGACGGGATAGCCGATCTCGCCGGCGACGTCCTTGGCCGCCTGCCCGCTGGAGAGCGTGCCGGCGCTCCCCGGCAGGACGGGCAGCCCGGCTCCGGTGGCGAGCTTGCGCGCCTGCGTCTTGTCCCCCAGGGAGGCGATGACCGGCGGCGGCGGGCCGATGAAGGTCATCCCCTCCGCCTCGCACATCTCCGCGAAGTCGGCGTCCTCGGAGAGGAATCCGTAGCCGGGATGGACCGCTTCCACCCCGGCGCTCAGCGCCGCCTCGATGATCGCCGGCGGGTAGAGGTAGCTCCGCTTCGCCGCGGCCGGTCCGATCTGCACCAGCTGGTCGGCCAGGCGCAGCGCGGGTGAGCCGCGATCGGCCGTCGAGTAGACCATGACCGTGCGTATGCCCAGCTCACGGCAGGCACGGGCGATCCGCAGCGCGATCTCGCCCCGGTTGGCGATGAGAACCGACGAGATCGTGGAGCCCCCTGACGAACCCCCAGGCGCGTTCACGGCGCATCGAGGGGGGCGATGGCGAACAGCGGCTGGCCGTACTCGACGGGTGTGCCGTCGAGCACCAGGATCTCCACGACGCGGCCGGGCAGGTCGGCCTCGATCGGATTCATCAGCTTCATCGCCTCCACGATCCCGATCTGCTGTCCCTTCTCGACCGTGTCGCCCACGCCGACGAAGGGTGGCGCCCCCGGTTCCGGCGCCTGGTAGAACGTCCCCACGGTCGGCGCGCAGACATGGTGCGCGTCGTCGATCCCGGGCACGGCCCACGCGGGCTGCAACGCGGCGGGAAGGACGGCCACGGGACCGTCCGCGACGGCGACCACGGCCTCCGGCCACTCCAGCTCGACACTCGAGTCACCCGCCTGCAACCGGACCCGCCGCACCCCGCTGCCGCCGGACCGGCTCGCGCCGATGAGTTCGACGGCGCACCGGCAGAGCTCACCGATCAGCGCGTGCGAGGTGGCTTCTGACGTCTTTTCCACGGCGCTTCCTTCACTCATCAGCGTTCCCCGTCTATCGCGGTGCCGAGCCGAACAGGCGGAACCGCCGGCGTCGCTCCGCGACCAGCTTCTTCGGATCGTGAACGGCCAGTTCCCCGAATGCCTCCGCGACCGCCGCGCCCAGGAGCTGCGCGCTCCTCGCGGGGTCCGTGTGGGCGCCCTCTCCCGGCTCGGGGATCACCCCGTCGACGACCCCGTGCCCGAGCAGCTCCCGGGCGTCCAGCCGCAGCGCGTCGGCCGCCCGGGGAGCGTCGGCGCCGTTCTTCCACAGGATGGACGCGCAGCCCTCGGGGCTGATCACCGAGTACACCGCGTTGGAGAGGGTCAGCACGCGGTTGGCGACACCGAGCGCCAGCGCCCCTCCGCTGCCGCCCTCGCCGGTGACGACGGCCACGACCGGCACGGGCAGCGACGACATCAGGCGGAGGTTCTCCGCGATCGCCCAGGCCTGGCCGTTCTCCTCCGCCTCGATGCCCGGGTAGGCGCCCGGCGTGTCGATGAGCGTCAGCACCGGACAGCCGAGCTTGGCGGCGAGCCGCATCAGCCGGGCCGCCTTGCGGTAGCCGGAGGGGGTCGGCATGCCGAAGTTGCGCTCGACCCGCTCGCGGGTGTCGCGCCCCTTCTGGTGGCCGACGAGGACGATTGGCCTGCCGTCGAGCCGCCCGATCCCGCCGACGATGGCCGGGCAGTCGCCGCCCAGACGGTCGCCGTGCAGCTCCACGAACTCCTCCAGCATGTAGCCGGCGTAGTCGAGCGTGGTGGGACGGCCCAGGTGCCGGGCGAGCTGGACCGCCGTCCAGCCGTTCCTGGCCGGCAGTTCCTCCGGCCGGAGGATCAGCTCAGACGGCCGCGACTCCGGCGTGCCCGCCGCTCCGGACACGGCCCCGGACACAGAACCGGAGCCGGACACGGAACCGGAGCCAGTGCCCGATACCGACCCGGTGCCGGATTCCGGGCTCCCGAGGGCGCAGAGCCTGGCCAGCGTCGAGCGCAGCGCGCTCCGCGGCCGGACCCCGTCGATGAGCCCCTTGGCACGCAGGAACTCAGCGGTCTGGAAGCCCTCGGGGAGGTCCTGGCCGATGGTCTGCTTGATCACGCGGGGTCCGGCGAACCCGATGTGGGCGCCGGGCTCGGCGAGGATGACGTCGGGCAGGGTCGCGAAGGACGCGGCCACCCCGCCGTACGTCGGGTCGGTGACCACGCCCACCGTCAGGATCCCGGCCTCGTCCAGCTCGGCCAGGGCCTGGCTGGTCTTGGCCATCTGCATGAGCGACAGCGCGCCCTCCTGCATCCGCGCGCCTCCCGACGCCGTCACCAGCAGGAACGGTACGCGTTCCGCCAGCGCGACCTCGGCTGCGGCGACGATGCGCTCCCCGACGCCGGTGCCCAGACTGCCGCCCATGAAGCGGAAGTCCATGACGACCGCGACGGCCGGGTGTCCCTCGATCGTCCCGCGGACGCAGACGACGGCCTCGTCCAGCCCCGTCTTCAGGCGCGTCTCGCGCAGCCGGTCGACGTAGGGCCTGTCGTCCGCGAACCCCAGGGGGTCGTCCACGGTCGGCGGGGCCTCGATCGGCTCGGTGGATCCCTCGTCGAAGAGCTGCTCGATCCGCTGCCCGGCGCCGACCCTGGTGTGCAGCCCGCAGCCGGGGCACACCCCGAGCTCCCGCGCGAACCGCTTGCCGTACACCATCTCCGCGCACCGCGAGCAGCGGACCCACTCAATGCCCCGCACCGCCGGCGGGGAGATCGTGGGTGGAGAGGTCGTCGGTGGAGAAGGTGGAGAAGTCGTGGTCATCGCGGGTCCTCCCTGCCATCTTTCACGTCGGTCAACCACACGTCGGCGAAGCCCACTCTCCCGACGCCCTGCAACCCGGCCCACAGGTGCCGCCCCACCCTGCCGGCGAGCCGCCACGCGAGCCGGGGCTCCGCCGGAGACTCCATGGGGGGCTCCGTAAGGGGCCCCGTCACCGGCTCAGAGTTCGTCCACGACTTCATAGACCCCGTAACCTCTCCCCTGGCTGTCGTCCCGGTAGGGCCGGAGCGAGGACGTCTGTCCCTTGTGCCGCGTCCCCTCCTCCCAAGCACGGAACTCCGCGAGGCTCGCCCACTCGCTGACCACGGCGAACTCGCCGGGTTCGAGCGCCGAGCGGAGCAGCTGGCTGTTCCGCAGGCCGGGGGTGCCGCGCATCCCGCCGTTGACCTCGCGGTAGGCCTCAACCACGGAGCCGCTCTCCTCGGCGGAGGCGGAGTAGTAGACGACGACCCGGACCTGACCGCTCATCCGCCGCTCTCCAGACGCTCGCGGCCGAGGTCGAACACCATGTTCAGGGTCGCCATGGTGCCGTGCGAGCGGTACGGGTGCAGCTTCCTGCGGTGCTCGACGTGGGCGTCGCTGCCCTCGAACTCGCGGAACCTCGCCTCGTCCACCCAGTCGCTCATGATGTAGTAGACGCTCTCCTCCTCGGCGCTCCGCAGCAGCCACTGCCCGACGTTCGCGGGGTTGTCGCCGACCACGTCCGCGACGGAGTACCAGACCTTCTCGAAGTCCCGTTCCATGCCCGGGAAGATCTGCATCCGCAGCATCACCCGGAATACGGTCGTCTCCGCCATGTCAGATCCCTCCGTCGACGTGAATGGTCTCGCCGGTCATGTATCGGGAGCGGTCGCTGGACAGGAACAGCACCGCGTCCGCGACCTCCTCGGGCTCGCCGAGCCTGCCGAGGGCGGTCATCGTGCGGTAGCGCTGCGCGTGCTCGGGGCTGAGGTTCGTCACGGCGTCGGTGTTGATGATCCCGGGCGCGATCACGTTGATCCGGATACCGCGCGGGCCGAGTTCCTTGGACAGGGACCGTGCGAGGCCGAGCTCGCCCGCCTTGGACGCGGTGTAGTGGGTGCGCAGCGGCACGCCGACCATCGCCGCCTTGGAACCGATCGCGATCACCGACCCGCCCTCGGACATCAGGGGCAGGGCCCCGCGCACCACGAGGTACATGCCGGTGAGGTTGGTGTCGAGGATCCGGTGCCACTCGTCGAGTTCGAGGTCCGCGAAGGGTACGTGACTGATGGCCCCCGCGTTGTGCACGACGACGTCCAGCGAGCCCAGCGTGCCGCGGCACTCGTCGATCAGGGCGTTCACGTCCTCCGGGCGGCTCACGTCTGCCTGCACGACGCTGTGCCGGCCCGGGGTGGCCGCCAGGTCGCTCTCCAGCCTCCCTGCCGCCTCCTTGTCCGCGCGGTAGCAGGCGACGACATTGCATCCCTCCTGGGCGAGGCCGAGCGCCACCGCCCGCCCGATCCCCCGGCTTCCGCCGGTGACCAGGGCGTTCTTTCCATCCAGTCGGAAACTCACGAGCTTTCTCCTCTGTTGTCACGGGATCGGCGGCCGTTCACGGCGAGACGGTGGCGGCCGTTCACGGCAGGGCCGCGGCGGCCACCGTGTTCAGGACGAGGGCGAGCAGCGCCACCGCGGTGCGCGTGCTGTTCCACCGCGCCCACCGCCGCCTGAACGCCTCCATGTCCCACCCAGCGGGCAGCGTCTCCGGGTCCTGCGCCCTGATCCAGCGGTTCATCGGGACATTCCTGGTCAGCGAGATGGCCACCACGGAGACGGCCGCCAGGCCGGCGACCGCGCACAGCGCGCGTACCGCCGCCGTGGGTGCCGTGATCGCCGCCGCGACGTCCGCCGCGAAGGTGATCAGCAGGCAGGCCGGTTGGAAAGGGTCGTACCTGCCGACCGCGAAGGCGTGCGCCCTGACGTAGCTGTCGGCGGCGAGCGTCATGTAGAACGGGACGACCCCCAGCACCGTGCCCACCAGCACACCGGCGGCGAGACCGTTGGCCAGGAGCGCCAGCGGCAGCAGCAGGTCCGTCATGTGGTCCCGGCCTCCCGTGCCGCCTGTTCGACCTTCTTCTTGATCAGCTCCATCTGCACCGGCGTGTTGGTGTCGATCCGCCTGGTCATCTGCTCCAGGTCCACCGGCGAGTCCGCCTTCATGCGGAAGTCCTGGATCCAGCGCATCTCCACCCCGTCGGGCACCTCGCGGTACTCCCAGCGGATGTTCATGTACTCGAACCAGCCGGTCTCGACCCGGTGCGCCCGCACGGTCCGCGTCGCCGGGTCCGCCGTGCGCTCCGATACCCAGGACCAGGCGTTGCCGTCGTCGTCGGGATGCATCGTCAGGCGGAAGCGGACCGTGTCACCCTCCCGGTGGATGATCTCGGCTTTGGCGTACTCGCTGAAGAGGTCCGGCCACAACTCGACGTCGTTGGTCATCCTCCAGACCAGGTCCGGCGGAGCGGAGATGACGATCGCCCGTTCGGTGTGTCCCGCCATGGTCAGTTCACCCCTGCCTTCCGGTTGACGTAATCGAGCACCTCGCGGGGGGTCCTCAGGTCCGTGGCCACCTCGTCGGGGACGGCCACGCCCCAGTCCCGCTCGATGCGGCTGGCCAGCTCCAGCACGGCCAGCGAGTCGTAGTTCATGTCCGTGAACGTGGTGTCGACGATGTCGCCCTCGATGTCGATCTCCTCGTCCACGCCCGCGCTGATCCGCATGAGTTCCCGCAGATCGTCGAGGTCGAAGTCCTTCATCGCTGCTCCTGTCGTTGCTTGTACGGCCGGTCGCTCAGGACGCCCGCGCCGCGGTCGTCCGTACGGCCGGTTGCTCATGGGGACGCCCGCGGCACGGTCGTCCGTACGGCCGGCCGCTCACGGGGACGCCCGCAGCACGAGCGCGGCGTTGAACCCTCCGTATCCGCGGGCGAGCACCATCGCGGTGCGCACCTCGATGACCCGGGGCTCGTCCGTGACCAGGTCGATCGCGTAGTCGGGGACCGGGTCACCGACGCCGATCGTCGCCGGGATGATCGAGTCGCGGATGGCGAGCAGGGCGGTGACGATGTCGAGGGCGGGCCCTCCGGCGTACAGCCGCCCGGTCATCGTCTTGGGCGCGGTGACCGGCACCGCCCGCTCGCCGAATACGGCCGTGATCGCCTCCGCCTCGGCCCGGTCGAGTTCGGGGACGCCGGCCGCGTCGGCGAAGACCACGTCGATGTCGCGCGGTTCCAGGCCGGCGTCGGCGAGCGCGTTCTCGATGGCCCGTCGCAGGGCCGGCGGGCGCTCGCTCCCCGGGGCCGGGTCGAACGTGGCGGCGTGACCGGCGATCACGCCGTACGTCTTCTCCGCCCCGCGCGCCCTGGCGGTCCGCGCGTTCTCCACGATGATGATCGCGCCCCCCTCACCCGGCACGTAGCCGTTGGCGTCGGCGTCGAAGGGGAGGTAGGCCCGTCGCGGATCGGTCCGCGTGCTGAGGCGCCCGTTGGCGATCTGGCAGGTCAGCCCGTAGGGGCTGAACGGGGCGTCGGTGCCGCCGCTCACGACCAGCCGGGCGCCGTCCTCCAGGACCCGGCGGGCCTGGGCGAGCGACTCCAGGGCGCCGGCCTGTTCCGCGACCACGACGCCGCAGGGACCGCGCATGCCGTGCCGGATGGAGATCTGCCCGGTGGTCGCGGCGTAGAACCAGGCGATCGACTGGTAGGCGCCGACGTGCCGGGGCCCCTTGTCCCACAGCTCCTGGATCTCGCGCTGGCCGAACTCCACCCCGCCGGAGGAACTCGCCGTGACCACGCCCATCTCGTACTCGGGCAGGTCGGCGGGGTTCACACCGGCGTCGGCCAGGGCCATGTCGGTCGCCACCAGCGCCATGTGCGTCCAGTGGTCGGTCTGCGGGATCAGGCGGCCGGGGACGTTCCCCTTCGCGGTGAAGTCGCCGACCTCCCCGGCGAGGCGCACCGGGTACGGGGACGCGTCGAACCTGCCGATTTTGCCGATCCTGCTCGTTCCCCTGAGCGTGGCGGCCCAGTGCTCCTCCACGCCGAGGCCGGTGGGGGCCACGACGCCGACCCCCGTCACCACCGGGGCGGCAGCGCTCATGCCACGAGCCTTCCGGGGGCGGTGATCACGGTCGCCGTCTGGAACCCGCCGAAGCCGCTGCCCACGCTGAGCACCACGTCGACCGGCCACTCCCGCGCCGTGTACGGGACGTAGTCGAGGTCGCACTCCGGATCGGGCGTGTCGAGGTTGGCCGTGGGAGGCACCACCCCGTGCTCGATCGCCAGCGCGCAGGCCGCCACCTCGATGGCCCCGATCGCGCCGAGCGAGTGCCCGACCATGGACTTGATCGAGCTGACCGGCGTCCGGTACGCGTGGTCGCCCAGGCTGCGCTTGAAGGCGGCCGTCTCGTGCCGGTCGTTCTGCTTGGTCCCGGAACCGTGCGCGTTGATGTAGTCCACGTCCTCCGGGTTCACCCGGGCGGTGTCCAGGGCCACCCGGACGGCCTCGGCCATCTCGCGCCCGTCGGGCTTCAGCCCGGTCATGTGGTACGCGTTGCCGCGCGTGGCGTAGCCCGCCACCTCGCAGTAGACGTGGGCCTCGCGGCGCCGGGCGTGCTCCAGGCTCTCCAGGACGAACACGGCGGCCCCCTCGCCCAGCACGAAACCGTTGCGGTCCCTGTCGAACGGGCGCGAGGCGTGCGCGGGATCGTCGTTCCTCGGCGAGGTCGCCTTGATCGCGTCGAAGCAGGCCACGGTGATCGGCGAGATCGGGGCGTCCGTGGCGCCGGCGACCACGACGTCGGCCGTTCCCTCCGCGATCAGGCGCGCGCCGTACCCGACGGCGTCGAGGCCGGACGTGCATCCCGTCGAGATGAGGGTGACCTGGCCCTCGGCGCCGCACGTCCACGCGACCTCGGCAGCCATCGAGCTCGGCACCAGATGCCCGTACAGGTGCGGGACGCCGTAGGACGGGTCGACCTGCCACTGCCGTCCCGAGTCGCTCACCACGACGTACTCCTCTTCGAGGCTCATCGTGCACCCGACCGCGCTGCCCAGCGTCACGCCGACGCGGGACGGCTCCAGCCCGGTCAGATCGAGACCGCTGTCCTCGATCGCCTCCCGGGCGGAGACGACGGCGAACTGCGCGGCCCGGTCCATCCTCCGGGCCTCGCGCGCGGTGAGCCCCTCCGCGATCGGGTCGAAGTCGCACTCGGCCGCGATGCGCGACCTGAACCCCTCGGCGTCGAACAGCGAGACCGCCCTGGTCGCGGTACGGCCCGACGTCAGCAGTTCCCAGAAGGCCCTGCGGCCCGTCCCGCCCGGGGCGACGACCCCGATGCCGGTGACGGCTACCTGGCGGCGTGTCATCTCCCGTCCCCCACGCTGAGAGAGGGCTCCGAGGCGTTGGGCAACGGCTCCGTGTCGACGTGGCCGAGCTCGGGACGCGGCGCCAGCGGGCCGAGCTGGAACACCGCGAGCGCCTGCTCGCTCCCGTCGTTCTCGACCCGGTGCCGGACCTCGATGGGAATCATGAGCGCCTCGCCCGCGCTCAGCCGGATCGGTGCCCCGTCCACCCGGACCGTCAGCTCTCCGCGCACGAGATAGAGGAACTCCTCGGAGTACGGGTGGTAGTGCTCGGACACGAACTCACCGGGCTCCAGGGTCAGCACCCCCATGAATCCCGAAGTCGATCCCACGGTCGCGGGGCCGAGAAGAACGCGAATGTCACCACCACGGCGACGATTCGGCGCAACCTCGTCGGCACTGACCTTAGATCGGGCTGTCGCCATTCAAAGTCTCCTATCCAGACGGATACCTCCGCTGAGCGTCATCATCATCACCGCACCTGCTCGAAGCATCCTCGAATTACGCTCAAAGCCGGTCGAAGAGACGGGACGGCTGTTCCCCAGCCATATTCGAGGCCGCCTCAAGTCCTGGGCGTGATACTTCATGCGGTGACCGAGAGGAGGAGCGACATACGTGATTGCCCAAATTCTCACCGCCGCCGTACTGGTCGGCAGCGGGCTCGCGGCCGGCGTGCTGTTCACTCACGCGGTGGGCGTCTGGCCCGCGATGCAGGCGATGGCACCCGATCGCTACGTGGCGGCCCACAAACTCCTGGGCCGCGCCTACGACCCGATGATGCCGATAATCGTCGGCACGTCACTCGCTCTGGACGTCATTCTCTCCGCTCTTTCCAGAAACGATACGGCGAGATTTCTTTTCATAGCGTCGGCCGTCTGCCTGGCCTGCGTCGGAGTGGTCTCACAAACCCGTAACGTCCCCATCAACCGGCGCGTCAAATCACTCGACCCCGACGCGATGCCGGCGAACTGGGAAGATCCGAGAGGACTCTGGGGAAAATGGAATCTGCTCCGTACCACATTCGCCGTTCTCGCTCTGGTGGGAAACGCCACGGCAGCCGTTTCGGCTATTTCCACCATTTGAGCGACCGGGCAGGAAACCGTCCGAGAAAGGAGAGAGCATGTCCGTGACCGGCACCGCGCGGGGCGTCGGCCTGCCCCCCGCCCGCGATCTCGGCCGACGCAGGGCCGACGTACTGGAGAGGCTGGCGACCGACAGGCACGCCTGGCTCGCGACCGGCGGCACCCCCGACGCGCACCTGGTCCCGCTCGGATGCGTGTGGGACGGAGTCCATCTGGTGATGGCGACGCAGGAGCGGCACCGGACGGTCCGCAACCTCCGCGGGCACGGCTTCGCGCGGGCCGCGCTCGGCAGCCCTGCCGACGTGGTGCTCATCGACGGTCCCGTGGAGATCGTGCCCTACCCCGAGCTGCCCGCCGACGCCCCCGCGATCCTCGCCGAGCTGCCGGTGAACCCCTCCCGAGTGCCCGGCTGCGTCTACCTCTTCCTCACCCCCCGGCGCGTTCTCGCCTGGCGGCACCGCGGTGAGATCCCCGGCCGGACGGTGATGAAGGACGGCCGCTGGCTCGCCTGACGCGCCCGGCCCGTCTCACCTGCCTGAACCCTTCGAGGAGCGCACATGTCGGAGACGACCCTGCCGCTGAGTGGCATTCCCGACTCGGCCCTGACCGATCCCTATCCCTTCTACGAGCGACTGCGCGCGGCGGGACGAGTGCATCGCATGCAGACCCCCATCGGGCTGGAGGCCTGGTTCGTCCCGCACTACGAGGACGCCCGCGCGCTGCTCGTCGATCCCCGCTTCAGCAAGGCCGTGCACCACTCCGACGGGCCCTCCGCCGGTGACAGGAAGCGCGAGAGCTCGTTCGCCAACAACATGGTCAGCACCGACCCCCCGGAGCACACCCGGCTGCGCAAGCTGGTGCAGAAGGCGTTCACCCACCGCCGCACCGAGCTCCTCCGCCCCCGCGTGCAGGAGTTCACGGACCGGCTGCTCGACAAGCTGGAGAAGGAGGGCAGGGCGGACCTCATGGAGGACTTCGCCTTCCCCCTGCCAATGATGGTCATCGGGGAGCTGCTCGGGCTGCCTCCGGAAGATCTCGCGGACCTGCGGGAGAAGACCGTCTTCTTCTTCCTTGAGGAGAGCTACGAGGGCAACCCCGTGCAGCGCTTCCGGGAGAAGCAGGCCAGCATCGGGGAGTACGTCAAGAAGCTGATCGAGCACAAGAGGCTGAACCCCGGCGAGGACCTCATCCACGGGCTGATCGAGGCGCGCGACGGCGAGAACAGGCTTTCGGAGAAGGAGCTCGTCGCGACCGTGATGCTCCTCATCTTCGCGGGCTTCCTGACCACCGTTAACCTGATCACCAATGGGCTCCACGCGCTGCTCGTCAACCGCGACCAGCTCGCCCTGCTCGCCGCGCGACCCGAGCTCATCAACTCCGCGATCGAGGAGTTCCTCCGCTACGAGAGCTCGCTGGCGCTGATCGAGGGACACGCGACGGAGGACATCGAGATCGGGGACACCACGATCCCGGCCGGCTCGCTGATCATCGTGTCCGTGCACTCGGTCAACCGCGACCCGGCGGCCTTCCCCGACCCGAACCGGCTGGACATCACCCGCAACCCCAACCCGCACCTGGCCTTCAGCCACGGGCTGCACCACTGCCTGGGCGCCCCCCTGGCGCGGCTCGAGGCACAGGTGGCCATCAACGCGGTGCTGAAGCGGTTTCCCGATCTGACCCTCGACTGCGCCCCCGAGGACGTGACCTGGCACCGCGACTTCTTCTCACGGTCCCTCCACGCGCTCCCGGTACGGCTCGCCCCCTGACCTTCCCTCGCCCTCCCCGGCACGGCCCTCGCGTCCCGATTCCCACCGCGCGCTCCCGGTACGGCCCGCGCGCCGCCCCTTCCCCCCTCCGACCGCCCCTTTCGTTCCACACCTATCAGAAAGGAAGCCGGATGTCCCTTCCGGAGAGCGCACTGCCCATCGTCAGGACGGCGACCGGATTCTTCCAGGCACAGGCCCTGTTCGCCGGGATCGAGCTGGGGATCTTCGCCCGCCTGTCCCGCGGTCCCGCCGACGCCTCGGAGATCCAGCAGGAATTCGGTCTGCATCCCTCGCTGACCCACGACTACCTGGACTCGCTGGTCGCGATGGACCTGCTGTCGCGGGACGGCTCCCAGTACAGGACGACCCCCCTCGCCTCGGCCTACCTCGACCCCACCAAGCCCGAGTACATCGGCGGCTTCCTCGCCTTCAACCAGCGCCGGCTCTACCCGGCCTGGGGCACCCTCGGCGCGTTCCTGCGGTCGGGCGAGAACCTGGCGCAGAAGTTCTCCGCCAATGGCGACTTCACGTCCGAGCTGTACGCCGACCCCCGACGGGCCCGTGCCTTCACGGAGGCGATGGACGGCTACGCGGTACTGCTCGCCCGCCCGCTCGCCGAGAAGTACCGCTGGCACGAGGTGAAGTCCTTCACCGACCTGGGCGGATGCCGCGGGCTGCTCACCACGAGAATCGCCGCCGCCCACCCCCACCTGCGCGGGGTGACCTTCGACCTGCCCCCGCTGGAGCCATTCTTCGACGAGCTGGTCGACGCGGTGGGAGGGGAGACCGACCTCCGTGACCGGGTCACCTACCAGGCGGGCAGCTTCTTCAGCGACCCGCTGCCCGACACCCAGGTCTACATATTCGGCCACGTCCTGCACGACTGGGTCGACGAGCGCCGCCGCGAGCTGGTGGGGCGGGCCTTCGAGCAGCTGCCCCCCGGCGGCACGCTCCTCGTCTACGACAGTATGATCGACGACGAGCGCCGCGAAGGCGTCTTCAACCTCCTGATGAGCCTCAACATGGCCATGATCAGCGGCTCGTCGGAGTACACGGTCTCCCAGGGGGTCGGATGGCTGACGGAGGCCGGGTTCACGGTCGAGGAGCCGGTCGCGCTCAACGAGCTCACCACACTGCTGGTCGCCAACAAACCGCTCTGAGCGGGAACCGCGGGCCGCAGGGCGTTCCGGAGCGCTGAGAGGACCTCCCGGGGGATCCGCTCAGCGGCTCCGGCCGCGTTTCGCGGCCGTCCCCGCACGAGGGCACCCGTTCGCGACGATCCACGACGGCCGGTTCGCCCCTTTCCTACGCGCCATATCTGGCCTGTGGCAGAATGTGATGAATGCGTTTCCATGCTGACCTGCATATTCACTCGAAATACGCTCGGGCCTGCAGCAGAGACAGCGATCTGGAACATCTGACATGGTGGGCGCGGCGCAAGGGCATCGCGCTGATGGGCACCGGTGATTTCACACATCCGGTGTGGTTCGAGCAGCTGCGCGAGAACCTCGTACCGGCGGAGCCGGGGTTGTTCCGGTTGCGCGAGGAACGCGCTCCGGACGTCCTCGGTCCGCCGCCCGCCGGGGTGGCCTCCGACCAGGTGCGATTCATGCTGTCCACCGAGATCTCCACGATCTACCGGCGTGGCGAACGTACCCGCAAGATCCACCACCTGGTCTACATGCCGGGCTTCGACGAGGCCGCGGCGTTCAACGCGAGGCTCGAACGGATCGGCGACCTGAGCGCGGACGGGCGGCCCGTCCTCGGCATGGACTCCCGCGCCCTGCTGGAGATCACCCTGAGCAGCGGCGACGGCGCCTACCTGGTGCCCGCCCACGTCTGGACGCCGTGGTTCGGCGTCTTCGGCTCGAAGTCCGGGTTCGACACGATCGAGGAGTGCTACGGCGAGCTCTCCGAACACATCTTCGCGCTGGAGACCGGGCTGTCCAGCGACCCGGCCATGAACTGGCGGGTCTCCGCCCTCGACCGCTACCGGCTGGTCAGCCACTCCGACGCCCACTCGCCGCCCATGCTCGGCCGCGAGACCACGGTGTTCGAGACCGACCTCGACTACTTCGCCGTCCTGCGAGCGCTCCAGACCGGGGCCGGGTACGCGGGAACGACCGAGTTCTTCCCCGAGGAGGGCAAGTACCACGTCGACGGGCACCGCAAGTGCGACATCCGGATGGACCCCGAGGAGACGCGCGGGCGCGACGGGATCTGCCCCGTGTGCGGGAAGCCGCTCACGGTGGGCGTGCTGAACCGGGTCCAGGAACTGGCCGACCGGCCCGGCGGTTTCCGGCCGGAGGGCGTCGCGGGCTTCCGCAACCTCGTACCGCTGCCGGAGATCGTGGGCGAGATCCTCGACGTGGGGTCGAAGAGCAAGAAGGTCCTCAAGGAGGTCAACAGGCTCACCGCCGTCCTGGGACCCGAGCTGGGCATTCTGGAGGACGTACCGGTCGACGACATCGCGGCCCACTCACCGCCGCTCGCGGAGGCCGTCGGGCGGCTGCGCCGCGGCGAGGTGATCCGGGAACCCGGGTACGACGGCACGTACGGCGTGATCAGGCTCTTCGAGCCGGGCGAGCTGGAGCGGGCGGACGAGGCCGCCGCCCCAACGCTTTTCTAGGCTTCCGTACCGCCTCCCGGTGCCCCGCTCACCGGAGCGCGCTCATCCTGGCGAGAGTGGCGGCGAAAAAGGACCGCGGGGCCTGCGCGGCCACCGTGAACGCGTCCGCCGCGGTGTCCACATCGGTGAGACGGGGCATCAGGGCGACGCTCAACCCGGCCTCCCCCAGCCTCCGCAGCTGGATCTCGCCGGTGGTCGGTTCCGGCATCGGGACGCCGAGCAGGAGAGCGGGGTCGGGGGCGCGCAGCCCGAGCAGCCAGAACCCGCCGTCCGTCGCCGGGCCGAACACCGCGTCGTAGGCGCTGAGCAGGGACAGCGCATAGACCAGCATGTCCGGGGTGACCTGCGGGGTGTCCATGCCGATGAGCACGACCGGACCGGGCAGGAGCCGGTGGGCGTCGTCGAGGGCCGCGGCGAGCCGCTCGTCCGGCCCGTTCCCGCGCTGCGGCAGCACCGTGAACCCGTGCGGGAGCCAGGGTCCCGGGGCGCCGTCGAGCGCGAGCACTCGCCGGGCGACCGGGACGCGGGCGACCGCGCGCAGCGTGTCCTCGAGGGCGGCGGCGGCCAGCGCCGCGGCCTCGTACGCGGTGAAGGGCGGGATCAACCCGAGCTTGGCCTTCCCGGCCACCGGCTCCCCGGCGATCACCACGACCTGCCCTCTGGGCAGCCCGCCCTGGGACGGTACGCGCCGCGATGACTCACTCCAGGCTCGCTGGTTCCGGGACGCCTCGCCACGGAGTGTTTCGTCCCGGGGACCATGGAGTGTTTCGTCCCGGGAAAGTTCGGCCCGGGTGTACGGAAACGGGCCGGTGCCGTACCACCCGTTCCCCGCGCCGCTCATGCGTCCGCTCGATCGGCCACGACCCGGCGTGTCAGGGCCGCCCGCTCGTCCTGGCGGGACGACATCACGTCGATCTCCATCGTTCGACGCTAAGACCGTCGGACAGGCTCACCCTTGAGGGACGGCGGCATGCTGCCAAGAAATGACCAGTTCAGGCCCATGGTCAGAGAATGATCGGAAATTCGGGCGGCCGGGTTCCGGCGGCCCCGGCCTCACCGGCCGGGTCCGCCGGCACCCGGCCTGACCTCCCCCACATGGCCTGCGTGAACTCCTACATGGTCTGCGTGAACTGCCGGGAACTGCTCTCACTGCTGAGGTAGCTCTGGTAGCCCGGCCCCCACGTCCAGGTCTCCGTACGATCGCCCTTCCTGACGGTCACCGCCCCGAAGAGCGAGCACTCGCCCGGCACGGCGGGCCGGGGCGGGATGAGAGCGGCGGACGCGACCGGCGCGGTGAGCGCCACCATGAGGGCGGCGAGGGCGGCGGTGGTGATACAGCGGGCAACGGACATGGGTTCTCCCATGACGTGCGGATGTTTCCACGGAGATATCGCCTTTTTTCAGGAAAGACGAACCACATCGACCATCAAAACTCACACCGAGCCACATTCGGCACCTCCGCCCCTTTTATCCACTTATGTCCTCGCCGACAGCCGGGGACGAGAAGCCCTCTGGCTCACCCGCCGTCCTTCCTGATCCCGGCGAAGAGCCGCTCGGCGGCGGCCCCGTCCCACGCGAGACGGTTCGGATCCTCGGGGTGCGGACGGGTGGGAACCGTGGAGAACGCGACCGAGCCGGGCCCGAACTTCGCCATGCCCCGCGCGATGGCGTACATCGCCCCCAGGTCGAACCCGGCATCGGTCCTGACCGATTTCTTCACCTCGGTGATGAGGGCGAGAAGCCTCGCGGGGTTGTCCATTTGACTGTTCGCCTTCATGAGCAGCCTGCTCATGAAATGCTGCTGGCGCTTGATCCGCTCCAGGTCGGTCCCGTCGCCGAAGTTGCGGAGCCGCACGTAACCCAGCGCCTGCTCGCCGTTGAGCAGAAGACGCCTTCCCGCGGGCAGCCGCAGTTTCGCCTTGTGATCGTCCACCGGCCGCGGCAGCGTGACCTCCACCCCGCCGAGCGCGTCGACCACGCCCTTGAACCCGGAGAAATGGATCTCCACCGCGTGGTCGACATGGATCCCCGTGGCCGACTCGACCGTCTTCCACGCGCAGGACAGCCCGCCCGTGTGGAACGCCGAGTTGATCATGTCGTTTCTGGCCGGAAGCGCCGTCCCGTCCGGGGACTCGCAGGCGGGAATGCGGACGATCGAGTCCCTGGGGATGTTGACGACCCGGGTCTTCCGCCGGTCGGCGGAGATATGCAGCAGGATCATCGTGTCACTGCGCATCCCCGCGGCCTCGCGCCAGCGGGGGCTGAGCGCCTCACCGTCGATCCCGACCACCAGCACGTTGAGCGCCTCTCCCTGCTTGTACGGGCGGTCTCCCGACGGGCCCGATGCGAGCGGGCGCCCGCTCAGGAGCACGACGGGAATGACGACGACGACGGCGGTGACCGCCGCGACCAGCGCGAGCATCGGCCAGCCCCGCATCGCGCGGGGCAGCCGCCACCGGGAGCGGGCCGGGGCGCGGGACAGGCTCCGGGGGGAGCCGGCCGAGGCGTCGAGCAGGCGCGCACGCTGGTGCGCGAGCGTGGCGGGTGGTTCGTGCTCCAGCTCGCGGCCGAGGTCGCGGAGCATCGTCAGATCGTCCATGGTCACTCCTCCTCGTGCATCGGATTGCTGTCGCCGAACTCCGCGCGTACCTTCCGCCTGGCCCTGTTCAGGCGGGACCGCACGGTGCCGATCGGGATGTCCAGCGCCCGGGCGACCTCCACGTACGACAGGTCGCTCCAGGCGACCAGCAGCAGGACGTCGCGGTCCCCGGACGAGAGCCCGGCCAGCGCACGGGCGAGCGCCGGGCGGGACACCTGGGCGGTGACCTCCGCGACCACCCGGTCGGCGGGGGGTTCCACGGTGCCCTCGGCGGGGCTGCGCCGCAGCGCCCGGTAACGGGCGGCCTCGGTGCGGTGGTGCCGGGAGACGAGCCTGGTGGCGATGCCGAACAGCCACGGCCGGGCGTCGGCGTAGGCCAGGTCGTAGTGGCTCCGGCGGGCGAAGGCGACCAGGAACGTCTCGCCGACGAGATCCTCGGCGATCTCCGGGCCCAGCCGCCGGGAGACGTACCGGTAGAGCATTCCGGAGTAGCGGTCGAACAGCGCCGCGAATGCCTCCGGGTGGGTCCGCGACTCGTCGATGAGGTCGCAGTCGCGAGTCTGGGCGGTGAGTGGCGCGGTCATCGCGGGCACCATGGCATGAGGGCCGGCCTTCCCGTCGGAAAAGTGATCAGCGATGTATCGCCACGACCCCCCGACCGGGTTCACGGTCCGCGAGACGGCCTGCCCGCGGACCGCGCCGGCTTCCCCGTTCCCCGGAGTCGACCTCGCCGGGCCGACCGGTCTCTGTCAACCGGCCTGCCTCAACCGGCCCGCGTCAACCGGGCCCCGTCTCGCTGTCGCCGATCGAGCGCAGGACGGCGTCCGGGACGACGAGGTCGGCGCGGGAGCGGGTGGTGGCGATGAGGTCGGCGTTGCGCTGGTCGGTTCCCAGCGCCCAGGCCACCGCCGCGTCGGGGTCCTTGCCGAAGCGCTCGTGCCGCGAGACGAGACGGCGCACGCGCTCGTCCGGGTCGAGGTCGCAGTACCAGACCTCGTGCAGCCAGGACCGCACGCGCACCCAGTCGCCCTGGTCGAGCAGCAGATAGTTTCCCTCGGTGACGACGAGCCGGGCGGCCCGCGGGACCGGGATGCTGCCGGCGATCGGCTGCTCCAGGTCGCGCTCGAAGGCCGGCGCGTAGACCGGATCGTCCTCGTCCTCGCGCAGGCGGCGCAGGAGGGCCGCGTACCCGGCGGCGTCGAAGGTGTCCGGGGCCCCCTTGCGGTCGCGGCGCCCGAGCCGGTCGAGCTCGACGTCGGCGAGATGGAAGCCGTCCATCGGCACGTACGCCACCCACTCCCGCTCCGGCAGCCCCTCGGGAGGCGCCGGCCGCAGCAGGCGGACCAGGTGTTCGGCGAGGGTGGTCTTGCCCGCCCCCGGGCCTCCGGTGACGCCGAGCAGCGCGCGGCGCCCCTCCCGTACGAGGGAGCGCGCCCGGACCACCAGGTCGTCGAGGGATGTCATCGGGGCAGACCGCCCCGAACCGGGACAGCCGAGGTGGTCGTCACCTGAACGAACGTAGCCGAGCCGCCCGCCGACATCCAGCGCGGCCTGTACGCATCGACGGCGCGGTGCAACGTTTCCGGGTTCTTCGGCGTCTAGGCCATGACGATGGAGAAGGGACGGTATGTGGACGACGAGCCCGGTTTCGACGACTTCGTGGCCGAGCGGGGTGAGGCTCTGCTCCGCTACGCGTACGTTCTGACCGGCAACCCCCACGACGCCGCCGATCTCGCGCAGGAGGCGCTGACCCGGTTGCGCGACGCCTGGCCGAGGGTGCGGCGCAAGAGCGACGCGCACGGTTACGCCCGGACGACGATGGCGCGGCTGCACGTCAGCATCTGGCGGCGGCGCAGGCGCGAGCATCTCACCGGGGAGCCGCCCGAGCGGACCTGGGAGGCGGTCTTCCCCTCCGAGGAGGACCAGGGGCTCTGGCAGGAGCTGGCCGCGCTGCCCCGCAGACAGCGCGCCGTGCTGGTGCTCCGCTACTACGAGCAGCTGGCCGACGCCGAGATCGCCGAGGTGCTCCGCATCTCGCAGGGGACCGTGCGCAGCCAGGCCTCCCGCGGCCTGGACAAACTGCGGTCCTCCCTCTCCACCTCACCTGCGGCCCACGGGAGCACGCGATGACCGACATCGAAGACAAGCTCACCCGCGTCCTGGCCGGGGCGGCGGACCAGGTGCCCGAGCAGGCGAGGACCAGGCTGTCCGCGGCGGTCCGGGCACGCCGCCGCCCCCGGCGGGCGCCCGCCGCGCTGCTCGCGGCGGCGGCCGTGGTCGTGGTGGCCGGTGGGGCGGGTACGGCGGTGCGGGTCCTGGGCTCGACGGCCGTGAAGCAGCCCGCGGTGAACGCCACGGACGCGCAGGGACCGACGCCCCAGCCGACCCCGGCCCCGACCCCGGGGGAGAAGCCGCCGCCCATCGAGCGGGTATGGCCGCAGGCCCTGCACAAGATCCCCGCCAAGCTGCCCGACGGCCGCGCTTACATCCCGCAGTTGCTCATCGACGACCGCACGCTGCTCGTCAAGACGGCGAAGGGCGACGGGAGGAGGCAGTTCCTGTGGAGCTACGACCTGGAGAGCGGCAGGCCCCGGCGGATCGCCGAGATCCCGGCCGGGAATTCGACGTCCCCTTCCCAAGACGTCGCCGCGGGCGGTGGAAACATCGTCTGGTGGACGTTGTACAAGGAGCCGGGCCGGCAGCGGGTCGTGCGGATCTGGGCGGTGCCCGTCGGCGGCGGCAGCCCTCGGAAGGTGACCGACGTTTCCCTGGACGTCACGAGAAAGGGCCGCCACATCCAGGCGTTGGAAGTGGTGGGCTCCGACGTGGTCTTCACCCGCGACGGCTTCGGGGTGTACCGGGTGCCGCTGCGCGGCGGCGAGCCGCGGGCGGTGCCGGGGACCGAGGGGCAGTACCTCCTGCGGTGGCCCTGGGTGGGCCACCACACCGATCGGGACGCCCCGGACAGGCATGTCGACTTCAGCGAGCTGTTCAACGTCGAGACGGGGGAGCGGCGTGGCGCCGTGGTCAAGCCCGACGAGAGCTTCGTCTTCTGCGGCGTCGACCGGTGTTCCGGCCAGCGCGTGCCCAAGGGATCCGACCCACGCGCCTTCGTCCGCGACCGTGACGGTTCCGGGGAGCGGACGGTGCCTTTCGATGTCCGGGTGTTCGATTCCGGCATGGAGCGGTTCCACCTGAGGATGCCCATGGAGGGTGGCGTCTTCCTCTACGACCTGCTCACCGGCACGTCCTCCGACCTAGGCATACAACGGGACAAGAGAGGAGGCATGCGCATCCCCGACATCGGCTTCGACCGGCTGATCACCTATCAGCTCGGGGAGAAGATGTACGTCGTGGACCTGGCCGCGATCAGGTGAGGGAGGGAAGGGCCGGGGCTCGTGCCCGGCCCCGACGCCCACTCCCACGATCACGCCTCCTCCCGGGGGCAGCGGCGTGGTGTTCGACGACTTCGCGTACCGCAACGCCGACCCGAACGTCTCCGCGCACAACTGGACCGTGCGCACCAACGCCGGTGGCCCCGGCGTGCCCGGCGCCGGCTGGCCCAAGTCGCCCCCGCCACCGTCCTGAGCCGCGTCAACGACTACCGCTCCGCCTCGACCACCTGGGTCGACACCGTCCCCAACCCCTAACCGCCCTCTTGGGTACGGCCCGCGCTCTCCCCTGGCGCGGGCCGTACGGCTTCCTCGGTGGCCGGCGCCCGGAGAGTGCGGACCTGGGGGGAGAGCAGCGCCGCGAGCGTGGCGACCACGACGAGACCGGAGCAGCCGAGAAGGGCGGTGCCGGGACCGACGGCGGCGGCGACGGGACCGGCGACGAGAATGCCGAGGGGCGCCAGGGCCAGGGATCCGAACCAGTCGTAGGAGCTGACGCGGGAGAGCGCCTCGGGAGGCACCTCGCGCTGCATGGTGGTGGTCCACAGCACGCCGAACACGTCCCCGGCCACCCCGGCGGCGAACATCGCGACCACGATCGTCCACAGCGGTGCCCCGGCTCCGAGGAGCGCCATCGGCAGCGCCATGGGAAAGGTGGCCAGCACCGCGAGGAGCATGGGGCGCCGGGGCCGCAGGCGCGCGGCGAGGCCCGCGCCCGCGACGGTTCCCAGCGCCTGGGCCGTGACGATCAGCGCCCAGGAGCTCGCTCCGTCCAGGTCCCGCTCGGCGATCAGGGGACCGAGCACGCCGACGTTGGCCCCGACGGCGGCGACGACGAAGGCGTACTGGAGCACCACGGCCCACAGCCACTGGCGTGAGACGAACTCCCGCCAGCCGTGCCGCAGGTCGGACCAGCCGGATCCCATGGACACCCGGAGGCGCCGGGGCAGGCGCATGGCGCGGATCAGCGCGGCGCTGACGAGGAACGAGACGGCGTTGAGCGCCAGGGCCCACCCGGCGCCGACCAGGGCGACGGCGACACCGGACAGCGCCAGCCCCAGCACCATGGCGCCGTTCCTCGCGACCCCGAGCAGGGCGTTGGCCTCCTGCAGCCTCTCCCGGGGCACGACCTCCGGTACCACCCCGGTCATCGCCGGTACGAACAGGGCGGTGGCCACCCCCGCCAGGGTCGCCAGCAGCGCCACCGCCGGGATCGGCGCATCGCCGGTCAGGAGCATCACCGCCAGCCCGCCGTACGCGGCGGTGCCCAGAACGTCGGCGATCACCATCAGGCCTGACCGGGAGAACCGGTCGGCCAGCACGCCGCCGACGAGGATGAGCAGCAGCTGCGGCACGGCCTGGCAGGCGATCACCAGCGACAGCTGCGCGGGGGTGCTCCCGGGGATCGCGAGCACGCCGAACGCCAGGGCCACCCGGGCGAAGCCGTCCCCCAGCACGGAGATCGTCCGAGCCGAGGCGAGCAGGACGAAGCGCCTCTCTCCCAGCAGGACCGCGGTGGGAGAGGACGTCGCCATGTCACGTCAGCATAGACGCGAAAGCGTCACCGGCGGCATACCAGGGAGATCCGCCGGTCCGAGGTATGGAGCGGCGTGGCCGTACGCGACGCGGGGAGAAGGGCGAGGCCGGGACGGCGAAGGGGGACGGCGCGGAAGGCCTGCGGAGCGAGGCCGGGACACCCGCGAGGCGGCACGGAAGGCCGACAGAGCGAGGTCGGGACACCCGCGAGGCGGGACGAGGTCAGGACACCCGCGAGGCGGCGGCGCGAAGGGCCGACAGGGCGTACTCGGTGGCCCGGCGACCGGACTCCAGCATCTCCTCCGGTGAGGCGCCGTTGCTCATGCTGACGAAGGCGGCGAGCTTGCCGCCCCCGATCACCGCGCCGACGGCCGCCGACGCCTCGACGAGGCTCAGCTCCTCCGGGCATGCCCGGTGCAGGGCCTCGGCGAGCTCCCGCTGGCCCTCGAAGAGGAGCAGCAGGCTACGCGCCCGCAACGAGGGAACGGTCATGACGAGGTAGTTGACCGGGCCTATCTCTCTCTGCAGTTGCCCGTCGAGGACGAGCTCGGAGAAGACGGAGGTGACGGCACGGGTCAGCAGGTCGATCGCCCGGTCTCCCGGACGGGGCTCCGCGACCACCCGCAGCACGCGATCGAGGCCGTCGCGCGTGTTGGAGAAGATCACGTCTTCCTTGCTCGCGAAGTAGCTGAAGAAGGTGCGCGTCGAGACGTCGGCGGCCGCGGCGATCTCCGAGACGGTGGTCTGCTCGTAGCCCTTCTCCATGAAGAGCTCCAGCGCGGCGGCGATGAGCGCGTGCCGGGTGCGGAGCTTCTTGCGTTCGCGCAGTCCCGGGACCTCACTCATGCGGGCAGCTTAATGCATCTGAGCATACTTTGCACCTATTGTAATTTTGCACACGATGTAGTTTTCTGGATGGGACGAAGCGCATCACCGCAGAGGAGCGCGAGATGACACAGTCCCACCCCGCCCACCCGGAAGCGGTCACCTTCCCCTTCGGACGTCCCAGCCCCTTCGAACCGCCCGAGCGCCTGGCCTCGCTGCGCGAGGAGCGGCCCGTCGCCCCGATGGCCTACCCGGACGGCACGACGGGCTGGCTGGTGACCGGCTACTCCGCCGTACGGGCGATCCTCGCCGACCCCCGGTTCAGCTCCCGGCGCGAGCTGCTGCACGTCCCGGTGCCCTTCCCCCTGATGCAGGAGATGCGCCGCCCGGCCGACCCCGGCCTGTTCATCCGGATGGACCCGCCCGACCACACCCGCTACCGCAAGCCGCTCACCGCGCAGTTCACCGTGCGGCGGATGAAGCAGCTGGAGCCCAGGATCCGCGAGATCACCGAGGAGCGACTCGCCGCGATGGAGAAGGCCGGGCCTCCCCAGGACCTGGTGCGGGAGTTCGCGCTGCCCATCCCCTCGCTGGTGATCTGCGAGCTGCTCGGCGTCCCGTACGCCGACCGCGACGAGTTCCAGCGGTCCACCGCGGTGCTGCTGAACCTGGAGTCCTCCGTCGAGGACATCCGCGCGACGTTCGTCGGCTTCGGCGCGTTCTTCGCCCGGCTCATCGCGGCCAAGCGGGCCGACCCGGCCGACGACCTGCTCAGCGGGCTGATCGCGGACGGCGACCTGACCGACGAGGAGCTGAGCAACATCGGGTTCCTGCTGCTCGTCGCGGGGCACGAGACGACGGCGAACATGCTCAGCCTCGGCACCTTCGCCCTGCTCCAGCACCCCGAACAGCTCGCCGCGCTGCGCGCCGACCCCTCGCTGATCGACAACGCGGTCGAGGAGCTGATGCGCTACCTCGGGATCATCCACGTCGGCCCGCTCCGCGCGGCCCTGGAGGACGTCGAGGTGGAGGGGCAGCTCATCAGGGCCGGAGACCCGGTGACCCTCTCGCTCCTGGCCGCCAACCGCGACCCCGCGCGTTTCTCCGACCCCGACCACCTGGACATCACCAACCCCGCGACCGGGCACCTGACGTTCGGTCACGGGCTGCACCAGTGCCTCGGCCAGCAGCTCGCCCGCGTGGAGATGCGCACCGCGTTCCCGATGCTGTTCGACCGCTTCCCCGGCCTGCGCCTCGCCGTGCCGGCGGATGAGGTCCCGATGCGGGACACGATGTCCATCTACGGTGTACGGGAGCTGCCGGTCAGATGGTAGGAGAGGACATGAAGGTCACCACGGACGTGGCGCGGTGCATCGGAGCGGGCATGTGCGTGCTCACCGCGCCGGAGGTCTTCGACCAGAGCGAGGACGAGGGCACCGTCGTGCTCCTCGACGAGACGCCCCCGCCCGAGCTGCACGCCGCCGCCCGCCGGGCCCGGCAGCTGTGCCCCTCGGGCGCCATCTCGGTGAGCGATCCGGACGCCTCCCCGGCCCGGTAGTGCTTTGCCCGGTCAGCCCGTCGTGGCCGGCCGGGCCGGCTTCGGCACCCCGCATCCGGCCTTGATCGGTACCGCCAGGACGGCTAGCCTGATCGCCGTGCTGCCGGAGGGCGGGGCCGAGGCGATCGCGTCACGTGGGAAGGGTCCCGGCCACGACGAGCCGCTCGACCACGCCGCCACGGAGTTGGGGACCGACTGACGATGAGCGCGGAAGAGGATTTCAGGCAGGTCGGCGCCGAGCTGGCCGACCTGGGTGTGGGGATCTCCAAGATGATGGGGAGTCCCGCGCTGAAAGATCAGGCGGGGAAGGTGTTCGCGAGCCTGCAGCGCGACGGCGCGATGGTGTTCCGGCTGGTCAGGGACACCCCCGAACACACAGCCGCGCTCCAGCTGGCCGGGGCGTCCCTGTTCGACCCCTCGGGGCGGGGCAGGGCGATGAAGGACTGGGTGGTCGTGCCCCACTCCTCGGCCGAGAAATGGACGGATCTGGCCGAGGCCGCGCTCAGCCGTCCACGCTGATCGGCAGGCCAGGTCGGCGATGAGCCGGTGGCCGCCTCTCGCATCGGAGAAGAGACGGATTCCGGCCTGGTCCTCCAACGCGACCACCCGCGCCATCGCGACGCCCAAACTCCTGGTGGTCGATTCTGGGCTTGGAGCACACCTTTCCGGCCTTACCTCATCCCGGGTTACGGACACAACCGCCCCCGTGGGTCCGCTGATAGAGAACTTCGTCCTCGGTGAGCTGGCCCGCCAACCGACGTGGGCGGAAGAACCTGTACGGCTCTACCACTATCGAGACCGAGACCGAGTCGAAGTCGAAGTCGAAGTCGAAGTCGACGGCATTCTGGCACGAGCCTCCGGCGATGTCCCGCTCATCTATGTTCACCGGACCACCTCTGGCGGGAACGGTGCCCTCGCCACCCCTGACGAGGGCACCGCGTGGCGACCGGGCTCATGGTCCCCGGTCGTCCCCGCCCTCGCGAGCGGTCCCGGAAGGTTCGCACCGCCGCTCGCGGGGGTCCTCGGCACGGTCGCGGGAACGCCGCCGCGCCCGTTCAGGGGATGTACGGGCAGTGGCCGCCTCAGGCCGGACGGCCAAGGCCATGGCGACTCCGTACCTCTGGGCTTCGAGATCGTCGGCGGTGGAAGCCTGGAGGGTCACCGGTCCGGCCACGGGCCAGGCCGCGATCGCGTAGAACAGGCGCGAGTGCGTGCCGTAGAAGACGGCCCAGTCCTTCCACTCTCGATCCAGTCGCTCCGCGTCCGCGCGTGCCCGCCGATCCCAAGAGCGGCGAGGAACGAGGGCGGGGACCATGCCGTCACGGTGCCGCCCCCTGGCAGGCGCGGGCCTGTGCCAGATCACGAGACCGCCTGCCCGGTCCCCCGCCGAGCGGCACTCTCCTGCCGCTCGACCTCGGCCCGCAACTCGTCGAGGGTGTCGGCGTCGACCGTACGCGCCGCTCCGGCGTCGAACTCGGCATCGGTGAACGGGACGACGCGGGAGGCCCACAGCCGCCCCCTGTCACTGAGAATGACCCGCCAGCCCGAAATCACCGGCTCGGGTGTCGTTGATTTACCATCGTCCATGGATCGGACCTCCATCCGATCAAGGGGCCCGTCCCGGCGTGCGATGCCGTGGCGGGCTCCGCCATTTCACGAGGCTTTTCACCGCGTCCGTGTAATAGTGGAATCGGCCGACGAGATATCCAAGAGGTTTGTTGGGGGAAGACGCGCACCCCCCAACCTCCCCAACCCCGGAGTACGGAATGCCACGTACGCCCCAGCCGGTTAATCCCGCTGATTCCCCTTGGCGCCTGCTTGGCAGCACCATTCGCCATTGGCGGGAAAATGCCCATTTTTCGCAGCGCGGCCTCGCCGAAATGGTCCACGTGGACCACACGATGATCTCCGCCTGGGAACGCGCCGCCTCGCGAATGGACATCTCCAGCGCTCGGGCGATCGACACGGCACTGGAGGCGAACGGGCAGATCGCAGAGCTTCACGCTCTCGTCGTGGAACTCGCCCGATTCCGGGTAAGTAACGAAAAAACCAGCACCTCAGGACGTAATGAGGATGATGTGGAGCGCCGTACCCTTCTCCAACTCCTGATCACGATGGGTGCCGGTTCCGGCATCCCTGCTTCCGCCGTGGACGCTCTGCACGCGGGCCTGGGGCGGACCACGGATCACGCGGCCGAGAACAGCGTGAGCGACTGGGAGCAGATCGCGTGGGACTACGCGCAAGGCGTGTGGACGGAGCCGCCGGCTTCCAGGATCGCCGACCTGACAGGCGACATCCGCAACCTGGAGCAGGCTCTGACGCACGCTCAGGCCCCGGCCGAGCACACCACCCTGCTGCGCGTCTACGCCCAGCTGGCCGCGTTCCTGGCCCTTGACCTGGCTGAGACCTCCAGTGCCCGCGCGTGCTGGCGTTCGTGGCGTGCCGCCCGGTCGGCCGCCGACGCCTCCGGCGACCGTGAGCTGAGCGTGTGGATACGCGCGGAAGAGGCCACCCAGTCGTTCTACATGCGTCGTCTCGGACCGGCCGCGGACACCCTGATTGAGGAGGCCGTGCATCTCGCCGACGGCCGTCCAAGCCTCGGCCTGGCGCAGGCGCTGAAAGGGCGCAGCCGCATTCTCGCCGAGGCTGGGCAGGTAACCTCCGCCCGCGAGGTCCTCGACGATTTCAGGGGCGTGTACGAGCGCCTTCCCACCTCCGTGACCGATGACCCCATCTCCGTGTGGGGCCTGCCTCTGGAAAGCGCGCAGTACGCCGAGGCGTTCGTGCTCACCAAGCTGGGAGACGGGAAGTCGGCGATGCCGATGCTGGAGCAGGCTCTCGCCTCGTGTCCGCGCGAGAAGGCCGGGGGAAGGGCCAACATCGGCCTCATCCAGGCATGGGGGCTGGTCCAGGATCGCGATGTGACCGAAGGGCTCGGCCACGCTCTCGACCTCGCGACCTCCCTTCCCACCACGATCGCCAGACGCAAGATCATGCGGGAGGTCGTGGCCGCTCTCCCCGAGCGGGCCCGAACCCTGCCCGCCGCCCGCGAACTCCACGCCCTCACGACAGGCGACCGCCCGGGTTGACGCGCCGGAGAATATCCACGCAAAGGCAACGGATCAGGTCTCATCACCCTTCCGAGGGCCACAAAACGGTTCCTCGATAGCCGATCCGTCCGGATGCCGCTGGCGATGATCCTTCAGTTCCGTACTCAGAACCGCTCGGGCAAGAGGGTGAACGCGTTTACGTGCCGGGGACGTACGACGGTGAAATGACGACGATCGAGTGTGGCAACCTCGGCCAGCTCAAGCCTCTCAGCCACCGCGATCACTGAGGCATCAGCCGCACCTAACGGGAGATTGGCGTACATTTCCACCAAATCACTCATTCGGTCCAAATCCTCATTGAGGAGGTCGATCAGAACCAGCCCAAATTGAAAAGATCGCAGAAAAGCCGCTTCCGCTTTGCTTCCTTGGCGCTTCTCGATGAGTTGGCAGACTTCCGTGACAACTGTGGCGGGAACGAGAAGCGGACCCGGATGAGTCCGCAAAAGCCCGGCGCAGAGTTCGTGATGGTTGTCCCGGATATTGACCGCTGTGACCAAAGGCCCTGAATCAATGACAATCACGAAGAGTGATTGTCCTCCGATCGCAAGATCTCTTCAGAGCGTTCCGCGAAATCCGGCTCGGCCTCGAGCGTTCCGATGAATGGCAGATCACGGACGATGGGCTGTTCGTCGAACTGGTCTCGGACAAGGCGTAGCAGTGGTGCCACCTTCTCCTCGGGCAGGCGGTCCACCAGATGGTGAAGCTCCTCACGCATCACGCTCATGTGTCGAGTGTAACCAGACACCATCGGAACACACACAGCCGAGCTGCGACGCGAATCGCGAGTTCGGCGTTCGCCCGATACGGAACAGACTCAGGTTCGCGGGCCGGGGACGCGGCGGAAGGTGAAGGGCTCGCTCTCGCGGCCCGGGATCACGAACCAGCATTCGCCGGTGCCGTCGCTGTCGAGCAGCCGGACGAACGTGTCGACGACGGACGAGACGTCCAGGATCGGGAAGCCGAGTTGCTCCAGCACCGCCTTGCCCTCGCCGAGGATCGCGGTGTCGGCGAACGACGGGCACAGGCCCTGTACCTTGATCCCCTGCGGCCGGAGGTCCTCGCCGAGCGAGCGGACGAGGCCGACGACGGCGTGCTTGTTGGCGGCATAGACGGGGTCGGACGGGATGCCGACGATGCCCGCCATGCTCGCGGTCGCCACGATCGTGCCGCCGCCCGCCGCGCGCAGGGCCGGGATCGCGGCGTGCACCCCGAAGACGACGCCGTCGAGGTTGACGCCCATCGCCCGGCGGTAGCGCCGGACGTCGAAGTCCTCTCCCAGCCCGAAGCCCGTGGCGATGCCCGCGTTGAGGAAGGCGAGGTCGAGCCTGCCGTACCGCTCGACCGCGGTCGCCACCGCCGCCTCGTTGTCCTCCAGCCGCGACACGTCGCAGTGGACGTACGTCGCGCCCAGCTCGTCCGCGAGCTTCCCGCCCGCGACGTCGTCGATGTCGGCGAGCACGAGGCGGGCCCCGCCCTCGGCCAGCCGCCGGGCCACGCCCGCGCCGATGCCGTTGCCGCCGCCGGTGACGAGGGCGACCCTGCCCTCCAGGTCGTCGCCGCGGACCACGTTGAACGCCTCCGCCGAGATCCCCGGGCTCTTCGCGCCCAGCCCGCTGAGCAGCCCGCCACCGCCGCTGCCCGCGGTGAACCCGCCCGTCTTCTCCGTACTCACAGTGGCAACCCTCCGGTGGCGGCGTTGGTCGAGCCCGTGCTCCGGTACGCCGCGATCGTACGCTCGGCGATGCGCATCTGGTGGATCTCGTCGGCCCCGTCCGCGAAGCGGGCCCAGCGGGCGTGCTGGAGCATCTTGGCCAGCGGGGTGTCGGTCGAGTAGCCGAGCGCGCCGTGCACCTGGATCGCCCGGTCGACGATCCGGTTGAGGCTGTTGGCCACGAAGTGCTTCGACATCGAGACCTCGGTCCGGAAGTCCTCACCCTTGTCGATCTTCGAGGCGGCGTGCAGGACCATCAGCTTGCACTGGTACAGCTCCATGGCCGAGTCGGCGATCAGCCACTGGATGCCCTGTTTCTCGGCGAGCAGCGACCCGTGGCTGTAGCGGTTGAGCGCGCGGTCGACCATCATGTCGAGCGCCGTCTCCGCCTGGGAGATCCAGCGCATGCAGTGCGCCAGCCGCGCCGGGCCCAGCCGGTACTGGCCGAGCCGGTGGCCGTTGCCGCGCCCGCCGAGGATCTGGCTGTCGTGCACCCGCAGGTCGGTGATGACGATCTCGCTGTGGCCGGTGGAGCCGTGCATCGTCTCGACCTCTCGGACGTCGTTCCACCCCTCCTGCGGGAGGTCGACGAGGAAGGCCGTGTTGCCGCCGCGCGAGCCCTCGGGCACGTCGAGCTCGGTCTTGGCGATGAGGATGGCGAAGCTCGACCGGCGGGCGTTGGAGATGAACCACTTGTGGCCGTTGATGACCCACTCCTCGCCGTCCTTGACGGCGTGGGTGCGGATGAGCGTGGGGTCGGAACCGGCCACCTCCGGCTCGGTCATCGCGAAGCACGACATCTTGTGGCCCTTGAGCAGTGGTTTGAGGTATTTCTCCTTCTGCTCGTCGGTCCCCCAGTGCAGCAGCGTGTGCATGTTGCCCTCGTCGGGCGCCGAGCAGTTGAGGACCCACGGCCCGAGCCGGGTCTTGGCCGCCTCTGACTGCACCATGGCCAGCTCGACGTGGCCGAGGCCCATGCCGCCCCACTCCTTGGGCATGTGCGGCAGCCACAGTCCCTCGGCCTGCGCCTTCGCGCGCAGGTCGAAGATGACGCGGATGTACTCGTCGCGCGCGGTGACCTTCCCTGTGTCGTCGAGGTCGTCGAGGTCGTCGAAGCCGCTGACGGCCGGGATGATGGTCTCCCGCACGAAGGCCCGCACGCGGCGGCGGATCTCCTCGTGCTCGGGGGCGAGGGTGAAGTCGATGGCCATGGGGTCCTCCCCTTGCGGCGGCTGACAGGTCCGAAGGGCCGCCGGGCGGGGACTCCCCGCTGTGTGCCGCGACCTTGATGCGACTGCTTCATGATTTGATACACATGCATTATTACCCTAGCGACCGGTGCGTTCACCGGCAAGGCAGGAGCACGGCATGCCCCCTAACCCGGAAGCGACCGGCAGGCGCCTGGTCGCGGCGGCCGAGCGGCTGTTCGCCGAGCGCGGGATCGACGGCGTGTCACTCCGCGAGATCAACAGTGCCGCCGGGCAGCGCAACTCGACGGCGCTGCAGTACCACTTCGGGGACCGCGCGGGACTGCTGGGCGCGGTGCTCACCAAGCACCATCCCGAGATCGAGGCGCGCCGCCACCAGCTGCTCGACGAGTACGAGTCCCGGGGCGACCTGCCGGAGGCCGAGGCCCGCCGCACCCTCGCCGCCGCGCTGGTCCGGCCGATGGCCGCCAAGCTGGCCGACCCCGACGGCGGCCGGTACTACCTGCGGATCATGGAGCAGCTCGTCCAGCGCACGCCCCTCCCCGCCACGCGGAGCACGGACCCGGGGCAGAGCATCGACCGCTGGCGCGAGCTCGTGGCCCCGCTGCTGTCCGAGGTCGCCCTGCGCCGGCTGCACCAGCGCTTCATGGCGATCCGGGTCACGTACGTGGAGCTGGCCCGCCGCGCCGCCGGGCCCGAGGGAAAGGACGACCGTCTCTTCACCAGCCACCTGATCGACGTCGTGTCGGCCGTGCTGGCCACCGAGGTCTCCGAGGAGACCGCGCGGCTCCTGGGAGAGCGCGACAGGAGGCGCGGCCAGCGGGACGGGGAACGCGACGGCAGGGCCGAGGATGTCCCGGAGAACCCGGCCCACGGCACCGCCGAGCTCGGTGGGGAGAACGGGCTCGGCGGGGAAGAAGGAGGGCTCGGGCGTCAGGCGCCCGCGTGAGCCGCCTGGAAGGCACCTCCCGCCGAGTAGGTGACCAGCGTGGTCAGCACTTCCTTGACCGAATCGCGCCTGCGCACGTCGCAGAGGACGATCGGGGCCACGCCGTCCAGGCCCAGCGCCCGCCGTACCTTGATCGGGTCGTGCCGCCGCGCGCCGTCGAAGCAGTTGACCGCCACGACGAACGGGAGCCCGCGCTGCTCGAAGTAGTCCACGGCGGGGAAGCAGTCCTGCAGGCGGCGGGTGTCGGCGAGCACGACCGCGCCGAGGGCACCGACGGACAGCTCGTCCCACATGAACCAGAACCGGTCCTGGCCCGGGGTGCCGAACAGGTAGAGCCAGAGCCCGTCGCGGATGGTGATCCGGCCGAAGTCCAGCGCGACGGTCGTGGTGATCTTGGACTCCACGCCCGCGGTGTCGTCCACGTAGATGCCGCGCTCGCTCAGCAGTTCCTCGGTGTGCAAGGGCCTGATCTCGCTGATCGTGCCGACCATGGTCGTCTTGCCGACCCCGAAACCGCCGGCGACGAGGATCTTGATGGCCATGGCCGGGCTGTCTGCCGGGGCCGTCCCCGGCTCAGAGGCCGCGTATTCCATGCAGCACTTCCCTGTAGATGCGTTCGTCGATCGTCTTCCCCATCGGCCGGGGCCTGTCGATGGTGACCAGGCCCTCACGGCGCAGTTCGCTGAGGAGTACGCGGGTGATGTTGAGCGGCAGTTTGAGGTGCGCGGCGACGTCCGCCACGGGGGTGGGCCGGCGGCACGTGGACAGCACGTCGAGATGCTCGGGCACCAGCCCGACCGGCTCGACGGGCATCTCGACGGTCGTGACGATGGCCACCAGGTCGAAGCTCTCCCCGACCGGGCGCGCCCTGCCGCCGGTCACCCCGAAGAGCCTGATCAAAGGCCCGGGATCCTCTCCCGTCACGTCCTCGCACCGTTCCAGGCGGGCGCCGGGGCAGCTCCCCTCGGCTGTGCGGACAGGTGCTCGCCGACGCGCTTGACCAGCAGCGCCATCTCGTAGGTCACCATGCCCAGTTCGGCGTCGCCCGCGGCCAGCACGGCCAGCCTGGCCCCCTGCCCCGCCGCGGTGACGAACAGGAAGCCGCCCTCCATCTCGATGATGGTCTGCCGCACGCCGCCGAGGCCGAAGTGCCGCCCCGCGCCCAGCGCGAGGCTGTGGCTTCCCGCCGAGATGGCGGACAGATGCTCGGCGTCCTCCCGGGTCAGCTCCCGGGAGCCGCCCATCGCCAGGCCGTCGGCGGACAGCACGATGGCGTGCCGGATACCGGTGACCCGCTGGGTCAGGTCGTCGAGCAACCAGCTCAGTTCAGATCTGGGGTCGGGCATCGGAGTGGCCATCCTTTCGCTTCCACACGTCCAGTTCCTGCTCGGCCTGGCTGCGGCCCTGCTGCCAGCCTCGTTGCATGGACGACATGAGGTTTGAGAGCTCCTCGGGAGTGCGCGCGCTGATGTCGCGCTTCTCGGGGGAACGCGCCTGGCGGAGCTGGGGGGCCAGATTAGCCTGCCGTACCCGCATCGGCAGCCCGTCCAGGTCGTCGTTGGTGTCCGGTACGAACACGGCCCGCCGCACGGGCGTCGGGGGGGCCGGGTCGGGGGACGCCTCGCGCCGCTCCTGGGCGGGGAACCAGTTCTGCGTGGTCTCGGAGGCGTTGACCGTCACCTCGTCCTGCGCGCCGGAGAGGGCCTTGGGCCACTCCTCCGGTGTCGCGCTCAGCGCCCGGACGGGCCCGCCCGCGTGCGCGCCGCCCTGCCGCGCCCGGTGCGGCTCGGCCTCCGCGGCCAGCGACGCGCAGGTGGCGAGCAGGTTCTGCGGCAGCAACACGATCGCGGTGGTGCCGTCGTACGGCGAGGGGCGCAGCACGACCTTGATCCCGTGCCGGGCGGCGAGCCTGGCCACGACGAACAGGCCGAGCCGGTCGCTGTCGGCCAGGTCGAACTCCGGCGGATCGGCGAGCTTGGCGTTGAGCTCGTCGAGGTTGGCCTGGCTCAGTCCCAGTCCCCGGTCCTCGACCTCCAGCGCGAAGCCGTTGGCCGCGACCATGCTCCGTACGTGCACCACGGTGTTCGGCGGCGAGAAGATGGTGGCGTTCTCCACCAGCTCGGCGATCAGGTGGATCACGTCGGTGACCGCGGCGCCGACCAGCAGCGGCGCCTGCGGCATGGGAAGCACGGTGACGCGGGTGTAGTCCTCGACCTCCAGCACGGCGCTGCGCACCACGTCGAAGATCGGCACCGGGTCGCGCCACCTGCGGGCCGGGGCCGCGTCGGACAGGATGATCAGGTTCTCCGCGTGCCGCCGCATGCGGGTGGTCAGGTGGTCGATCTTGAAGAGACCCTCCAGGGTCTCCGGCTCCTCGACGCGGCGCTCCATCGTGTCGAGGAGCGTGAGCTGGCGGTGGAGCAGCGCCTGGTTGCGCCAGGCGAGGTTCAGGAAGACCTGGCCGACGCCCTTGCGGAGCGTCGCCTGGCCGACCGCGGCCTCCACCGCGGTACGCCGCACGGCGGAGAAGGCGTGCACGACGCGGTCGACCTCGGCGGTCTTCGCCGGGGCCAGCTCGGGGGCCTCGGTCGCCGGGTCCACGTCCTCGCCCCTGCGCAGCCGCTCGACCAGCCGGGGCAACCGCTCCTCGGCCAGTTCCACGGCCGAGGCCTGGAGCCGCTTCAGCTCGGAGATCAGGGAGCGGCCGAACCGGTAGGAGGCCATGATCGAGATGATGATCGCGAGCAGGCCCAGTCCCAGGATCAGCGCGACCCGCAGATAGGCGTCGTTCCTGAGCGTTTCGCCCTTGGCCGCGGCGCGGGCCAACTCCTGCACGCTCTGCTTGGCGACGGCGCCGATGACGGCCTCGGCGTCACGCTTCCACTCGGCGGCGTCCAGCGGAGGCTTGCCGATGAGGTTCCAGGAGAAGATCCTGTCCTCGTTGGCCTTGAATCGCAGGTAGGCCGGACTCTCGGCGAGAGTCTCGGACCCTGCCCGCAGCTCGGGCCCCATGTCCCGTTCCGCGTAGGCCAGGTAGTTCCTCCGGCTGGTCATCGCCGAGACGAAGGCCGCGTGCTCGACGGGCGTCATCTCGCCACGCTTCATCGCGGCGGTGAGCACGGCGTGCTCCCTGCTCGCGTACTCGCCGGCGGTGCTGTAGGCGCCCATGCCGCGGACGACGCGGAAGGACGACACCTCGGCGATCGCGTCGGAGTCGCCGAACTGCCGGTTGGCGACGCTGATGAACTCGTTGTAGCCGTCGGTGACCTGGATGGGTTTGATCGCACCGCTGTCGGCGAAGGTGCGCACCTGGATGAGCCCGTCCATGGCCGCCAGCAGCGCCCGCACGTCCGTCGGGGCGTTGTCGGGCTCGTAGGCCTCGGCGGACGTGATCGCCTGGCGCACCAGGTCCAGCTTGGTGTTCGTGACCCGCCGCTGCTCGGTGAGCGCCCTGCTGTGGGCGGTGGCGCCCGCCGCGTCGGCGGAGAACTGGCGCTCCCGCTGGATCTCGACGATCAGCTGCCGGATCGGCGCCCCGATCACCTGCCAGCGGTTCTGGGTCTGGGCGATGCCGGCGACCTGCGCGACGGTCGAGTAGGCGATGAACACCCACAGGACGATCAACGAGAGCACGGGAAGGAGGAGGATCCGGAGGATCTTCCAGCGAATCGGAGGGGGGGAACTCATTCGACGTGTCCAATCCGCGGTTCCTGTGCGTGGCCGACAGCCGCGGGCGAGAAGTGCCCCGCGGTCGCACGCCGCGACTGGTGCGTGTGTGATTCGACACACTATGCCCATGGGACATATCGAGCTTCAAGCCACCGGAGCGAATATTGGGTATCAATGTTCGCAGTGGGCTGGGTGACCGCTTTCTCATGCAAACCGGAGTTTTCGGCAATCACCCAGCTCACACCGGGTGCCGTACGCGAGCGGGCACCTCTCGCCCCTCGCCACGGATTGACATCGTTCCGTCACTGTTTGTCGCCGGTCGGCGGTCGCCCGTCCGGCGATGGGCGACCGGGCCGGCGGGCCGGGGTCAGCGGCGGGCGTCCTCGAGAACCCGCCGCGCGTCGCTCTCGAAGAAGCCACGCGCGGACAGGGTGAGCAGGCCGCCGACCACCATGGGCACGATGAGGACGTACATGGCGGAGATGAGCGAGCCGGTGCCGTCGGAGGCGATGCCGACGACCAGCGGCCCGAACGCCGCGCCGGCGGTGATGAGGACCTGCAGGACGGCGAAGCCGAGGCCGCGGGAGGACGCGCCGATCACGTCGGCGAGCGAGGCGGTCATGTTGGGGATGGCCATCGACGTCAGCACGCTGGAGGCCGTGAGCACGACGCAGAAGGCGGCCAGGGAGTCCATCGTGAGCGCGACGGCCAGGACGAGCGACCCGGCCGTGATGCCCCCGCCACCCGCCAGGAGCCTGCCGCCCTTGCGGGTGCCGTGCCAGCGCCTGCCGAGCCATGAGCCGATCAGGGTTCCCGAGACCACGCCGACGATGGTCATGAGACCGCCCAGCGAACCCGCGGCGGCGGGGCCGATGCCGAAGTTGCGCACCAGCAGCGAGGGCAGCCAGTAGAAGATCCCGGCGAGGCCCAGGCTGAGCAGCATCAGGCCGATGGAGACCGCGAGCAGGGTGCGGATGGTGAGGACCTCGCGCAGCTGGCGGGCGAACGGCGGTTTGGGAGCGGGCGCCTCGGCGGTGGCGAGGCCGGAACCGGCGTCGAGGACAGTGCCGGAATCGGTGCCGGAATCGGTGCCGGAATCGGTGCCGGAATCGGTGCCGGAATCGGTGCCGGAATCGGTACCGGGACCGCCGGGGGCCGCGTTGGCGACGAGCCGGTCGAGGTCGCCCCTGACGGGCTCGTGGAGCCGCCACGCGAGGAGTGCGGTGAGCACGCCCGGCACGACCATGATCAGGAACGCGCTGCGCCAGCCGAACGCCTCCGCGAGCACGCCGCCGAGCAGCGTGCCGATGCCTCCCAGGTAGGCGGTCACCCGGGTCCAGCCGTAGGCCTGGGCACGGGTAGCCGGGGGGTAGTAGTCGGCCAGGAGGCTGCCGGCGGCCGGATTGTCGATGCTCTCGGCGGCGGCGAGGAAGACGCGCATCGCGTAGAACATCGCGAAGCCGGTGGCCAGCCCCGAGCCGAGCGTGGCCAGGGCCCAGCAGAAGACGACGACGGCGATGATCCGGGTGCGGCTGCGCCGGTCGGCGAAGTACCCGGCGGGCAGCGCGACGAGCGCGGCCGCCAGGGCGGAGGCGGTCGGTATGGAACCGGCGACGGTGTCGCTGAAGCCCCACTCGGCCTGGATGAGCGGCAGCACTCCGGACAGAAGGTTGAACTCGATGCGGTCGACCAGCCCGACGATGAAGAGCACGACCAGGGGGGCCCAGCCGTAGGGGGCACGAGACCCGGCGTCGACCTCTCCGTTGCGAGGCGCTCCGAGTTTCAGGCGTGGGGTGGTGGGCGTGTCGACCATGCGCCGGCCTTCCTGTAGCCAAAATCTAGAATCCGCTTCTAGAGCTTTGTTATGGAGGGTGGCACAGATCACAGCGCCGGTAAATGGCCGAAATACGAGATGTGAGATCGGACTCGTGCACGGCTTCGGGCTCACGCGACCTCGGGCTCACGCGACCTCGGACTCGCGCGACCTCGGGCTCACGCGGCCTCGGGCTCGTCCGCGAGCCACTCTCTGCCGTCACACGTCCGCGAGCCGCTCAGCCGTCGCCCGCCCTGCGGCCGAGGATGGAGTGGATCTCGAAGGAGGGGGCGCTGAAACCCGGAGCCGACATGACCTCCCGGACCTCCCGGAGCTGCCCGAGGGTCATCCCCGCCTCTACCAGGCGGTCCTCGAGGTGGTGGCTGTTGCTGATCAGGAGGCCGAGGCCGGCGGAACCGCGCTCCCACACCTCGGTCCAGTGGGTCTGGTCGATGTCGACCAGCCCCGCCGCCGCCATGTCCCGCGCGGCGGAGCCCCCCCAGGTCGGATCGCTGCCCGCCGCGCTCAGTACCCGGGCCATCGCCGTGACGTAGGCCCCGTACACCTCCCCCTCCCGCCCGCCGGAGGTGGACGGCGCCACCCAGCGGGTGATGTCGATCTCGTCGAGCTGCAGCCAGCCACCGGGCCGCAGCGCGGCCCGCAGGCGTCGCAGGACCTGGCGGCGCCGCGGCAGGTGGCTGAGCACGAGCCTGGCGTGGATCAGGTCGAACGCGGCCTCCGGCAGCGGGTCGGTGACGATGTCGTGGCGGGCCACGGTCAGCCCCGGCCTGGACGGGATCAGGCCCGGCTTGATGTCGGTCGCCAGCACGCGCCCGCCCGGCGCCACCCGATCGGCCAGCCAGAGGGCCACGCTGCCCCCACCGGCCCCGACCTCCAGGCAGTTCCAGCCGGCGCCGACGCCGGTCAGGGCGAGGCGCTCGAAGGTCAGCGGATCCAGCAGCCGAGCGAGATAGTGGTGCTGGTCGGACGAGTGGTCCCCGTCGTTGTCGAACACGTAGTCGGACGCGGTCGCTGAGTTCTGCCCGGTCATCTGGACCCTTCCATGAGCGGTTACCTCGCCGCATGGTAGGTAGGTCGCCACGGAAAGTGACAGGCCTCCGGCCGGACCTGGCCATCTTCTCTGGAGAACGTATCCTCCCGGCTACAGTATGTCCGAATAAAGAACTTATGTGCGTTAGGTGAACAGTGCTGTATCACGAGATCGAAGGACCCGCAGGCGGGCGGCCGGTCGTGCTGGCCGGCTCGCTGGGCACCACGCTGGAGATGTGGGATCCGCAGATGGAGGCGCTGACCGGGCACTTCAGGGTCGTCCGCTTCGACCACCGGGGCCACGGGCGGTCCCCCGCGACCGGGAGGTGCTCGATCGCCGACCTGGCCGGTGACGTGCTGGACCTCCTCGACCTGCTGGAACTGCCGAAGGTCTCCCTCGCGGGGCTCTCGCTCGGCGGCATGGTCGGCATGTGGCTGGCCGCGCACGCGCCCGAGCGGATCGACCGGCTCGCGCTGCTGTGCACGTCGGCGAAGCTGGGCACCCCCGAGTCCTGGGCCGAGCGGGCGAGCGCGGTCCGCGAGGCGGGCACCGCGTCGATCGCCGAGACGGCCGTGGCCCGGTGGTTCACCCCCGCCTTCACCGGGCGGGAACCGTACGCGGCGATGCTCGGCGGCATCTCCGCCAAGGGGTACGCCGCCTGCTGCGAGGCCGTCGGAGCCATGGACCTCCGCGCCGAGCTGCCCCTGATCTCGGCGCCCACGCTCGTGCTCGCCGGGGCCGACGACCCCGCCACGCCGCCCGAGCACGCGGAACGGATCTCCGAGGGGATCGCCGGCTCCCGGCTGGTCGTCCTGCCCGGAGCGGCCCACCTGGCGAACGTCGAGCGCCCGGAAGCGGTCTCCGAGCACCTCGTCGGGCACTTCCTCCAGGAGTGATCCGGAGTGATCCGGCGAAATACGGTGAGGTACCCCGGTGACGCCGGAAACAAGGGGGCACCATGGCGACCGTTGCCGAACAGTTCATCGAGGTTCTCCGCCAGGCCGGAGTGGAACGGATCTACGGGGTGGTGGGTGACAGCCTGAACCCGGTGGTCGACGCCGTGAGGAAGGCCGACGGCATCGAGTGGATCCACGTGCGCAACGAGGAGGCCGGGGCGTTCGCCGCCGCGGCCGAGGCACAGGTCACCGGGCGCCTGGCGGTCTGCGCGGGCAGCTGCGGGCCCGGCAACACCCACCTGCTCCAGGGGCTCTACGACGCCCACCGCAGCGGCGCCCCTGTGCTCGCGCTGGCCTCGCACATCCCCTCCTCGGAGATCGGCACGGGCTTCTTCCAGGAGACCCACCCCGAGCGCCTGTTCGTGGAGTGCAGCCACTTCTGCGACATGATCGGCACTCCCGAGCAGATGCCCCGGGTGCTCCGCATCGCCGTCCAGCAGGCGATCGGCCTCGGCGGCGTCTCGGTCGTGGTGCTTCCCGGCGACGTGGCGCACCTGCCCGCCGCCCACCCCACCGACGAGCACGACGTCCTGACCAGGACCGGCACGGTCGTCCCCCACCCCGACCAGGTGGCCGAGCTGGCGGCGGCGCTGAACCGCGCGGAGAAGGTGATGCTGTTCTGCGGCGCCGGGACGCGCCACGCCCGCGACGAGGTCATGGCGCTGGCCGGACGCGTCCTGGCCCCGGTCGGGCACGCGCTGCGCGGCAAGGAGTGGATCCAGTACGACAACCCGTATGACGTGGGGATGAGCGGGCTGCTCGGGTACGGCGCCTGCTACGAGGCGATGCACGAGGCCGACCTGGTGGTGCTGGCCGGGACCGACTTCCCCTACGACGACTTCCTGCCGGGCGCGCGTACGGTCCAGATCGACCACGACGCGGCGCGGCTGGGCCGCAGGACCCCGCTGGAGCTGGCCGTGCACGGCGACGTCGGCGCGACGATCCGCGCGGTGCTGCCCCATGTCGCCCAGAAGACGGACCGCCGCCATCTCGACAGGATGCTGGGCAAACACCTCAAGGCGCTGGAGAACGTCGTGGAGGCGTACACCCACGACATCGAGCACCACCTCCCGATCCACCCCGAGTACGTCGCGAACCTGGTGGACGAGCTGGCCGCCGACGACGCGGTGTTCACCGTGGACACCGGGATGTGCACCGTCTGGGCCGCCCGTTACATCAGCCCCGGCGAGCGCCGCCGGGTGATCGGCTCGTTCTGGCACGGGAGCATGGCCAACGCCCTCCCGCACGCCATCGGCGCCCAGTTCACCGACCGGCGCCGGCAGGTCGTCTCGCTCTCCGGGGACGGCGGGCTCGGCATGCTCCTCGGGGAGCTTCTCACCGTCCGGCTGCACGACCTGCCGGTGAAGACGGTGGTGTTCAACAACTCCTCGCTCGGCATGGTGAAGCTGGAGATGATGGTGGACGGGATGCCCGACTTCGGCACCGACCACGCTCCCGTCGACTACGCGGCGATCGCCGCCGCGGCCGGGATCGGGTCGTTGCGGGTCGAGGATCCCGCGGACGTACGGGAGGCCCTGGCCACGGCCTTCGCGACCCCCGGGCCCTTCCTCCTGGACGTGGTCACCGACCCGGACGTGCTGGCCATGCCGCCGAACATCAGCCGGGCGCAGGTGAAGGGGTTCGCCCTGGCCGCGGGCAAGATCGTGCTCAACGGCGGGGTCGGGCGCATGATCGAGATGGCGAAGGCGAACCTGCGGAGCATCCCGCGCCCCTGAACCGCACGGTCGCGGGCACCCGGGCCGGCCCGTGCCGGATCCGGCCGGAATCGTCGGTGCCGAGGTTCACAATGGGCGCCATGGACAACTGGAGTGAGGTCCGCGAGACGCTGCGCGAGTTCGCGCTGCGCCTGCCGGAATCCTATGAGGACCACCCCTGGGGCGACACGGTCGTCAAGGTCAACAAGAAGATCTTCCTCTTCCTCGGCGTCGACGAGCCGACCGAGAAGTGGAGCCCGAGCGTCGGGATGAAGTTACCCGAGTCGAACGGCCACGCGCTTGCGGTCGAGGGCGCCAAACCGTCCGGCTACGGGCTGGGCAGAGCGGGGTGGGTGTCGATTCCCCTGACGGGTTCCGGCGCGCTCCCGGAGACCGAGATGCTCCTCGACTGGGTCGAGGAGAGCTACCGCGCCGTCGCTCCCAAGAGGCTCGTCGCCAGGCTCGACGCGCCCTCGCAGCCCGGCGACGAGTCGGCGCGCACCGGCGGACAATCACTCTAGCCCCCTTCCCTCCGCCTTTCCCTATTCAGTGGACGGGGTCTCGGCGTGTCACCACATGGCCCTCAATCGCGACTGTAAGCATCATCACTGTCACGATGAGTGGCTCGGCGTACCGGCAAAAGCCGTATTCCGGTCAGCGGATTGGTCGCGGCCACGGACCACGTCTCGAAGGGAATGGTGTCTCCATGCTCACTCCCACCCCTGAAACAAGTGCCGCGACCACGCGTGAACGGCGGAAGGGACGCCGGCCGGCGAAAAGGCCGGCGATGCTGGCCCTGGCCGGATCCCTCTCCGTGGCCCTCATGGCCCCCGTGTCCCCCATGTCCCCCGCCTTCCCCTCACCCGCCACCGCGTCCGCGCTCAGCGACCCGCCACCCGACTCGGACTCGGACTCGGACTCGTCCGTCAGGTCGACCAGCACCTCCACCAGCACTTCCGCCCCTGACGACACCGACTCCGCGACCGACACCGGCCCCAACAGCGAGACCACCACCGGCACCGGCACCGACTTCGGCACCGACGACGATGACGACGGCCCCCGCCACACGCTTGCGGAGCAGGCGCGGAAGAAATGCAAGCCGAGGTCCTTCTTCCGGTTCCACTCCTTCAAGCCGAGGAATTTCTTCGTTCCCCGTACGCGCTTCATCGACGGCCCCGGCGGCACGATGACGGTTTCGGTCACCCGGCAGCACCGCGTGTACGCCGAGATGGAGATCGAGAGGGAAAGAATCGGCGAGATCGACAGGGACGAGCTGATCCGCCAGCTGCGAAACATGGTGAACCCGTTGCTCGCCGAGGAGTACATCGTCGAGACCGGGCACGAATACGTGCAGGAGATCACCGACGGCAAGTACGGAAACATGTGGTATCGCGTTTTCGGTTACCGGGTGGGCTTCTCGGCGTGGCGGCAGATCTACAGCTGCCGGGTGCGCAAGATCGCCGCCGGAGTGGCCAGCGTCCCCGCGCGGGTGGAGGGCTGGAGATACTGGGAGACCGACCACCCGATGTACAAGGGACGCCGGCTGAGCAGGCGCTGAGGCCCGCTCCCCTCAGCAGGCGCCCGCTCTCTCCCGGTCAGGACGCCTTCCCCCCGGCGGGGTCCCCTTTTCTCGGGTGACGGTGAACCCAGGTGACGGTGATCTCAGGTGACGGTGATCTCAGGTGACGGTGATCTCAGGTGACGGTGATCTCAGGTGACGGTGAGGCGGTGGTTGTAGCGGTCGTCGCGCCAGTGTTCCTTCTCCAGCACCTCGGTCAGGATCACGGCAGCGTCGTAGACGTCCGCGAAACGGATGTAGAGCGGCGCGAACCCGAACCTGAGGACGTCCGGGGCCCGGAAGTCGCCGTGGACGCCGCGGTCGATCAGGGCGCGCATGACCGGGTAGCCGTCGGGGTGACCGAAGCTGACCTGGCTGCCCCTGCGCTCCGGGTCGCGGGGCGAGACCAGCTCCAGCCCGTACGGCGCGCAGAGCTCCTCGACGAGCTCGATGAAGATCGAGCCCAGCGCCACGCTCTTGGCCCGTACGGCGGCCAGGTCGACGCGCTCCCAGATGTCGAGCGAGGCGTTGAGCGAGGCGAAGGACATCACGTGCGGGGTGCTCACGGTGAAGCGCCGGATGCCGTCGGCGGGGCGGAAGCCGGGCTCGAACGCGAACGGCGCCGCGTGGCCGTGCCAGCCGGTCAGCATGGGCCGCGCCTCGGCCTGGTGGCGCGGGTGGACGTAGACGAAGGCCGGGGATCCCGGGCCGCCGTTCAGATACTTGTAGGTGCAGCCGACCGCGAAGTCGGCCGTCGAGACGTCCACCTGGTAGGCGCCGGCGCTGTGGCACAGGTCCCAGATCATCAGCGCGCCCGCCGCCTGGACCAGCGCGGTGACCGAGGCCGTGTCGTGGCGGGCCCCGGTCCGGTAGTCCACCTCCGACAGCAGCACGCACGCGACCTCGTCGGAGAGGGCGCCGGCGAGGTCGTCGACGCCGGTGACGTCGCGGATCTCGTAGCCGCCCAGCGCCTCGGCCAGCCCCTCGACCACGTAGCGGTCGGTGGGGAAGTTGGCCAGGTCCGAGATGACGACCCGGCGCCCGGGGCGCAGCCCCAGGGCGGCGGACACGGCCTTGACGATGGAGATCGAGGTGCTGTCGCCCACCGCCACCTGGCCGGGGCCCGCGCCGATCAGCGGGGCGAGCCGGTCGCCCGTGGTCAGCGGCAGGTCGAACCAGCCGGAGGTGTTCCAGGCGCCGACCAGGCGGCCTCCCCACTCCTGCTCCACGGTCCGCGTCACCGCGGCCGTCGCGGTCTTCGGCGGGGCACCGAGGGAGTTGCCGACCAGGTAGATCGTCCCGTCGGGCAGGACGAACTCGTCCCTGATGTGCTTGAGGGGGTCGGCGGCGTCGAGCGCGACGCACTCCGCACGGCTGATGGCCACGAATCGTCTCCCGGTTAGGCGCCTGGCAACCCTCCCATAATGCCGTCAATGTCAGATTTCATGGCATTCCGCCCCGGTTGACGGCCGAGGAAACGAGTGGCGTTGCCGCCGAGCAGCTTGGCGCGGGCGGTGTCGGAGAGGAACCCCGCCCGGCGGATCAGCGAGCCCACCGGCGACTCGCCCAGCGGGTAGGGGAAGTCGGAGCCGAGCATCACCCCGTCCTCTCCCATCGTGTCGACCAGCAGCCGCAGCGCCCGCTCGTCGAACACGACCGAGTCCACGCTGAACCGGCCGAGATAGTGCGACGGCGGGAACTCCGAGACCCCGACCAGGTCGTTGCGGCGGTGCCAGGCGTTCTCGAACCGGCCGAGCCAGAAGGCGAACGAGCCGCCGCCGTGCGCGAAACACAGGCGCAGCGTCTCCGGCACCCGGTCGAGGACTCCGCCCAGGATCAGGGCCAGCACCGACAGGTGCGTCTCGGCCGGCATGCCGACCAGCCACCGCGCCATCCAGCGCTCCAGCCGGGGGCCGCCCGCCATGTCCCAGGGGTGGACGAAGACGGGCGCGCCCACCGAGGCGCAGTGCTGGAGGAACTGGACGACCCCCTCGTCGTCGAGGTCGCGGTCGCCGACGTGGTTGCCGATCTCGACGCCCGCGTGCCCGGCGGCCAGGCACCGGTCCAGCTCGGCGCAGGCCAGGTCGGGGTCCTGGAGCGGCACCTGGCAGAACGGCACCAGCCGCTCGGAGGCGCAGATCTCCAGCGCCAGGTCGTTGAACACCCTCGCGACCCGTACGGCCTCGGCCGCCGGGCGCTCGTAGGAGAAGAAGACCGGCGTCGGCGAGACGACCTGGACGTCCACCCCGTCGGCGTCCATCCGCTCCAGGCGGACCGAGGGACTCCAGCAGTCGTCGGCGATCCGGCGGAACTCCCGGTCCCCGAGCAGGATCACGGCCTCCCGCTCGGAGTCGATCCTGAGCCGGGGCGCCCCCGGCCAGCCGAGCTCCGGCCAGCCCTTGGGGACGTGGTGCGTGTGGACGTCGATGATCAACGACTATCCCTTGCCGGGGTGGACGGTGCCGCAGTTCTCGCAGGTGCGCGCCTTCTCGTCGTCGTAGAACGCCTGGAAGATCGGCGGCAGGTCGGTCACGATGTCGCGGACCTGGAGCTCGACCTCGTGGACCACGCCACTGCACCGAGGGCAGTACCAGAGGAACCGCTCCAGCACGCCCTCCGGCCTGATCCGCTCCACCACCAGGCCGACCGACCCCTCCTCGGGGCGCTGCGGCGAGTGCGGCGTGTTCGCCGGGAGCAGCCACATCTGGCCCTCGCGCACGTGCACGGTCTCCGGCCCCTCGGGGGTCATCACGTTGACGTGCATGTTGCCGCGGATCTGGTAGAAGAGCTCCTCGTACGGGTCGATGTGGAAGTCGGTCCGCGCGTTCGGGCCGCCGACGACCATGACGATGAAGTCGCCGGCGCCCTCGAAGACCATCTTGTTGCCCACCGGTGGCTTGAGCAGGTGGGCGTGCTCGTCGATCCACGTGGTGAGGTCGATGGGCGGGATCACGGGCGCTCCTCCGGTCGGTGTGCCACGGCCTGAATCTCGATGAGCAGGTGCGGGTGGGGCAGTTGGTGGACGGCCACGGTGGTGCGCGCCGGGCCGGTCTCGTCGAAGTACTCCGCGTAGACCGCGTTGTACCCGCCGAAGTCGTTGATGTTCACCAGGTAGGTGGTGATCTGCACGAGATCGCTCAGGTCGGCCCCGGCCGCCCGGAGGATGTCGCCGATGTTCTCTATCACGGCCCTGGTCTGCTCGGCGATGTCGAGCGCCACCGTGCCGAACTCGTCGGCCTCGGCTCCGGCGATCGTGTTGTCGGGCCTGCGCGAGCTGGTCCCGGACACGTATAGGAAGTCTCCCGCCCGTTTGACGTGCGGGAACCTGCCCCGCGGCGTGGCCTTCCCCGCGATGACGAGCCCGTCGCTCATGATCCCTCCCCCGAAGTCCCCGAAGTCCCTGGAGCCCCCGAGGTCCCTGGAGCCCCCGAGGTCCCCGGAACCTCAGGAGCGGGTTCCGGTGCGGAGGCGGTGAACGAGACCGAGCCCAGGTGCTGGATCTCGGCCCGCACCCGCGCGCCGGGCGTGAGCGGCTCGGCGGGCGTGGCGGCACCGGCGAGGAGGACCCAGCCCGGCTCCAGGACCGTTCCCGCCCGGAGGGCCAGGCGGGCGGCCTCCGCGAGGGCCCGGCGCGGGTCGCCCAGGATCGCGCCGGTCGACCCGGCGTGGACCACGCGCTCGTCGATCTCCAGGACGACGCCCAGGTTCCAGCGCGACGGGTCGTACGGCTGCCAGGGGCCGACGGCGTACCCGGCGGCCGAGGTGTTGTCGGCGATCACGTCGGGCAGCGAGAACCTGAAGTCCTCGTAGCGCGAGTCGATGACCTCGACGCCGGTCGCGACGGCCGCGATGGCGCCCGGCGCGAGCGCGTCGCCCGGCGACGCGATGCGCCGCCCGACGAGGTAGACGACCTCCGGCTCCACCCTCGGATGGATGTATCTCGATATATCGGCATACGAGCCGTCGAGGATGGCCGACGACTCCGGAACCCGGCCGAAGATGACGTCGCGCACGCCCATCTGGCGGCGCTTGCCCTCGCTGGTGAAGCCCAGCTTCACCCCGGCGAGCCGGTCCCCCCGCTCCAGGCGGAGCCGGATCAGCTCCTCCTGGACCCGGTAGGCGTCGGCCACGCCGTAGTCCTGCTCGGGCCTCGGCACCGCGCGACCGGTGCGGGCGGCCTCGTCCAGGACGGCGGCGAGCTTGTGGAGGTCGGTCATGACCGCTCCCCCTCTCGCGCCAGGTCCGGCTGCTCCCCCGCCCTCGCCAGGTCCGGTCGCGCCTCCGCCCGTGCCAGGTCCGGCTGCTTCCCCGCCCCTGCCAGGTCCAGCGCGATGTCCACGATCATGTCCTCCTGGCCGCCCACCATCCGGCGGCGGCCCGCCTCGGTCAGGATGGTCCGGGTGTCGACCCCGTACCGCTCCGAGGCCGCCTCGGCGTGCCGCAGGAAGCTGGAGTAGACCCCCGCGTAGCCGAGCGTCAGCGTCTCCCTGTCCACCCGGACCGGCCGGTCCTGCAGCGGCCTGACCAGGTCGTCGGCCGCGTCCATCAGGGCGTGCAGGTCGCAGCCGTGCTCCCAGCCCATCAGGTCGGCCACCGCGGCGAACACCTCGATCGGGCAGTTGCCCGCGCCCGCGCCCATCCCGGCGAGGGAGGCGTCCACCCGGTAGGTGCCGTTCTCCACCGCGACGACCGAGTTGGCCACGCCCAGACCCAGGTTGTGGTGGGCGTGGATGCCGATCTCCGTGCCCTCGCCGAGCACCGAGCGGTAGGCCCTGACCCGCTCCCTGACCCCGTCCATGGTCAACCGGCCGCCGGAGTCGGTCACGTAGACGCAGTGGGCGCCGTACGACTCCATGAGCGCGGCCTGCCGGGCCAGCTCCTCGGCCGGAGCCATGTGGGACATCATCAGGAACCCGGCCACGTCCATCCCGAGCTCGCGCGCGGTGGAGATGTGCTGGGCGGAGATGTCGGCCTCGGTGCAGTGGGTGGCGACCCTGACCGAGGTGACGCCGAGGGCGTGGGCGCGCCTGAGGTCGTGGATGGTGCCGATGCCGGGCAGCAGCAGGGTGGTCAGTCTCGCCCGCCGCACCACCCCGGCGACCGCCTCGATCCACTCGTCGTCGGTGTGCGCGCCCGCGCCGTAGTTGAAGCTGCCCCCGGCGAGACCGTCGCCGTGCGCGATCTCGATGGCCGCCACCCCGGCGGCGTCGAGGGCCGCGGCGATCTCGGCGGCCTGGGCGGCGGTGTAGCGGTGCCGGACGGCGTGCATGCCGTCCCGCAGTGTCACGTCCTGCATGTACAGCCTCACGCGCCCACCTCCGCGTCCGTACGAGCCTCGGCGTCCGTACGGCCCGCGTCCGCGGCCCGGTCCGGCGGCTCGGCCAGACGCTCGGCCGTGCGCAGCGCGGCGGAGGTCATGATGTCGAGGTTGCCCGCGTAGGCGGGCAGGTAGTGGGCGGCGCCCTCCACCTCCAGGAAGACGGTCACCTTGACGCCGCCGTCGCGGGTGCCGTCGGGCAGCGGCTCCCCGGCCGGGATCGTCTCGAACTGCACGTCCTGCTTGAGCCGGTAGCCGGGCACGTAGTCGTTGACCCGCGCCACCATCTCCAGCACGGCGCCCGCCACCTCCGCCACGGTCGTCTCGTCGCACTCGTCCACCAGGCAGTAGACCGTGTCGCGCATGATCAGCGGCGGCTCGGCCGGGTTGAGGACGATGATCGCCTTGCCCCTCGCCGCGCCGCCGACCCGCTCGATCGCCCGGGAGGTGGTCTCGGTGAACTCGTCGATGTTGGCCCGGGTGCCTGGCCCCGCCGACCGGGAGGAGATCGAGGCGACGATCTCCGCGTACCGGACGGGCACCCGCGAGGCGACCGCCGCGACGATCGGGATGGTGGCCTGCCCGCCGCAGGTGACCATGTTGAGGTTCCGCTCGGCGAGGTGGGCGTCCAGGTTGACCGGGGGCACCACGTAGGGGCCGACGGCGGCGGGGGTGAGGTCGATGACGCGCTTGCCGTGCGCCCGGAGCACCCGGTCGTTGTGCCGGTGCGCGCCCGCGGAGGTCGCGTCGAGGACGACGTCCACCTCGGCGAACCCGGGCAGCGCGACCAGACCCTCCACACCCTCGTGGGTGGTGGCGATCCCCCGGCGGCGGGCGCGGGCCAGGCCGTCGGAGTCGGGGTCGATGCCCGCCATCGCGACGACCTCGACCTTCTCCGACAGCAGTGCCTTGAACATCAGGTCGGTGCCGATGTTCCCCGAACCGATGATGGCGATTTTCACGGAAGGACCGCCTTCCCGGATCCCCCCGCGGTGCGAGCCGTCACGAGAACACCGCCTTCCCGGATCCCCCCGCGGCGTGGGCCGTCACGAGAACACCGTCCTGACCGAGCCGAGGCCCTCGATGTGGGCCTCGAACGCGTCGCCCGGCTCGACGTCGACCATCGGGCCGAGAGCGCCGGTGAGCACGACGTCCCCGGCGCGCAGCGGGAAGTCCGTGCCGCCCAGCGCGTCGGCCAGCCAGACCGCGGCGTTGAGCGGATGCCCGAGGCAGGCCGCGCCCGCGCCGGTGGAGACCTCCTGGCCTCGCCGGTTCATGGTCATCCCGGCCAGGCGCAGGTCCAGGCCGCGCAGGCTCACCGGGGTGTTGCCGAGAACGAACGCGCCGCTGGAGGCGTTGTCGGCGATCGTGTCGACGAGCGTGATGTCCCACCCCGCGATGCGGCTGTCGACGATCTCGATCGCCGGCAGCGCGAAGTCGACCGCCCGGATGACGTCGGCGACCGTGAACGGACCGCCCTCCAGGTCGTTCCCGAGAACCAGCGCGACCTCCGCCTCGACCCTGGGCTGCAGGAAGCGGCCGGTCGGCACGGGCAGGCCGTCGAGATAGGCCATGTCGGCGAAGAGCATCCCGAAGTCCGGCCGGTCCACGCCGAGCTGGCGCTGGACCGCCGCGGAGGTCAGCCCGATCTTCCTGCCGACCAGCCTGCGGCCCTCGTCCAGCGCCCGCCTGGTGTTGATCTCCTGTACGGCGTACCCGGTCTCGGCGCTCCGGCTCGGCAGCGTCTCGCGCACCGGGGCGCACGGCTTGCCGCTCCTGGCCGCCTCCAGCAGCCGGTCGGCCGCCTCCGCGTGCACGTCGGTGGCCTCGCTCCACTCAGTCATGTCCAGGCTCCAGCTTGATGGTGATCGTGGTGGGCTCGGAGTAGAAGTCCAGCGAGCGCGTACCGCCCTCGCGGCCGATGCCGGACAGCTTCACCCCGCCGAAGGGGGTGCGCAGGTCACGCAGGTACCAGGTGTTGACCCAGACCAGCCCGGCCTCCAGCGACCTGGCGACCCGGTGGGCCCTGCTCAGGTGAGAGGTCCAGACGGTCGCCGCCAGGCCGTACTCGCTGTCGTTGGCCAGCCCGACCGCCTCGGCCTCGGTGTCGAACGGGGCGATGTGGCAGACCGGGCCGAAGATCTCCTCCCGGTTCACCCGCGAGCCGGGCGGCAGGCCGGTCAGCACGGTCGGCTCGACGTAGTAGCCGCCGTCGCGGTCGTCGCCGAAGCGCGGCACCCCGCCCCCGGCGCGGATCTCGGCGCCCTCGTGCTTGGCCAGCTCGTAGTAGGAGAGCACCTTGTCCCGGTGCTCGGCGGAGATCATCGGCATCATCGTGGCGTCCTCGTCGGAGGGGCGGCCGAACCGCAGTTCCCCGGCGCGCGCGGCCAGCCGGGCGGTGAACTCCTCGAAGACGGGCCGCTGCACGTAGAGCCGCTCGGTGCACAGGCAGACCTGGCCGCCGTTGGTGAAGACCGACCGCACGCTCCCCTCGACGGCCGCGTCCAGGTCGGCGTCGGCGAAGACCAGCCCGGCGTTCTTGCCGCCCAGCTCGAACGAGACGGGCTTGACCCGGTCCGCGACCGCCTTCATGATCGTCGATCCGGTACGGCTCTCGCCGGTGAAGGTGACCGCGTCCACGCCGGGGTGCTCCACCAGGAACTGGCCGGTGGAGCCGCCGCCGAAGCCGTTCACGACGTTGAGGACGCCGGCGGGCAGGCCGATCGACGCGGCGATCTCCGCGAGCACCGCGAGCGAGCCCGGCGTGTGCTCCGAGGGTTTGACCACGACGGTGTTGCCCGCGACGAGCGCGGGACCGAGCTTCCAGGTCGCCAGCAGGAACGGCAGGTTCCACGGCACGATCACCGCGACCACGCCGAGGGGCTTGCGGACGGTGTAGCTCAGCACGTCCGTCAGGTGGAACGCGTCCTCCGGGTGCTGGGCCGCGATCTCGGCGAACGACCGGAAGTTCGCGGCCCCGCGCGGGATGTCCAGGGTGCGGGTCTGGGTGACCGACTTGCCGGTGTCGGCGATCTCCGCCGCCACCAGGTCCTCGAACCGCTCCTCGATCGCGTCGGCGAGGCGGCGCATCCAGGCGGCGCGCTCCGCCACCGGCAGCGCCGCCCACGCGGGCAGGGCCGCGCGGGCGGCGGCCACCGCCCTGCCGACGATCTCCCGGTCCGCCTCGCGGACCTCGCGCACCGGCAGGCCGGTCACCGGGTCATAGGTGCTGAACGTCGCGCCCTCGGCGACCGGCACCCCACCGATGAAGTGGTTCACCTGGTCAGACAAGACTGCTCCTCGGTGATGTACTCCTTAAGGTCACTATGTACGGGTATAGAGCCGTGAGTGGCCCGTAGGCAAGAATGCGTTCCGTGAAACGGAACCCCGACCGGCTGTCCGTGCTGGAGAAATCCTGGCTCGTACTCGACGCGTTCCGCCCCACGGGAGGACCGCTGCGCCTGGCCGACGTCGCCGAGCGCTGCCACCTGCCCAAGACCACCGCCTTCCGGCTGCTCACCGAACTGACCTCGATCGGCGCGATCACCCGCCGGCCGGACGGCTACTATCTCGGCCGCCGCCTCTTCGAACTCGGAAGCATCGTGCCCCTGGAGCGCGACCTGAGACACGCGGCGCTGCCCTTCATGCACGACCTTTACGAGGCGACCCACGAGACCGTCCACCTGGGCGTGCGCGACGGCCTCGACGTCGTCTACGTCGAGAAGATCCGCGGCCAGGAGACCTTCGCGCTGCCCTCACGCGTCGGCGGGCGCCTCCCGCTGACCTGTACCGGGATCGGCAAGGCCCTGCTGGCCTACTCCGGGCCCGACCTGATCGACGAGGTCCTCGGCCGCCCGCTGCGCCGGTTGACCCCGCACTCGATCGTCGACCCCCGCCGCCTGGAGGAGGCGATCGGCCAGATCCAGGCGGCGGGGCTGGCCTACGAGCGGGAGGAGGCGCAGCTGGGCGGCGCGTGCATCGCGGCCCCGGTGTTCGGCGACGGCGTGGCCGTGGCCGCGCTGTCCGTCTCGGTGCCGCTGGCCCGCTTCCAGCCCACCCGGCTGGCCCCGGCCGTCAAGGCCGCCGCGCTGGGCATCTCCCGCGCCCTGGCCAGAACCATCTGACGGGCAGGCCGTACGTCCACCCGCACATCTGTCCGCGTTCGACGGGTATGCGATTCATGCGATTCATGCGATTCATGCGATTCACTGCCCGCTCGTCTCACCGCCCGTCCGTCGCCCTACATCAGCCGGTCGCCGTACATCAGCCGGTCGCCATACGCCAGCAGGAGGAACACGTGGAAGCTCGCACCGAGACGGTCACCGTCGCCGACGGCTCGTTCGACCTGCATCTGTGGTTGCCCCCGGCCGGCCGGGGCCCGGTCGTCCTGCTGGTCCAGGAGATCTACGGGGTGGGGCCGTACATCAGGAAGGTGGCCGAGGACCTGGCCGCGCTCGGATACGTCGTCGGCGCCCCCGACCTGTTCTGGCGGATCCGGCCCAACTGGGTGTCCGGCCACGACGACGCAGGAACGGCCCTGTCGATCGAGATGGTCTCCACGTTCGACGTTCCCCACGGGGTGGCCGACTCGGCCGTGGCACTGGCGCACCTGCGCGGGCTCCCCGAGGCGGAGGGCGGGGCCGGGGTGGTCGGATTCTGCCTGGGCGGCTCGATCGGCTACCTGCTCGCGGCCACGGTCGAGGTGGACGCGGTCCTGTCGTTCTACGGATCCGCCGTACCCGACGCGGCGGGCATGCTGGAGAAGATCACCTGCCCGCTGCTGCTCGTGTTCGGCGGTTCCGACCCCTACATCCCGCGAGAGCGGGTCTCCGTGGTGGAGAAGGCCGCGGCCGGACGGCCGAACGTCGAGGTGTACGTCGCCGAGGAGGCCGGGCACGCCTTCCACAACCACGAGGCCCCGCAGTTCCACGACCCGGAGGCCGCGCGGGCCGCCTGGGACCGGGCCGTGCACTTCCTCGGACGCAACCTCCCCCCGGCCTCCCTGCCCTGAGACTGCCCTGAGACCGCCCTGAGAATGCCTTGAGAATGCCTTGAGCCGTTCTGAGACTGCCCTGAGGCCGCTCTGAGGCCTGCGCCGCTCCGAGGTCTGCGCCGCCCCGAGGCGTTCGGTCTTCCGGGAGGATGCGCCGCCTCTCCCCGCACCCGCCTCTCCCCGCGCCCAGATCTCCCGCTCCCGGACGCCTTCTCGCCGCCGCCGAGGGTGCGAACGACCCTTGCTCGAAGGTCACCTTCCCGTAACCCCGAAGGCTGTCCGGCGGGACCGCGCGCGCCGCATCATTGATCATTGCCTCATGCACCAGGCGTGGCAGCAGTGGGGGAACATCGTTCTGGCGGCCTTCCTCGCGATCCCCGCGGTCGTCGTGGCCGTCCGCCTGCTGACCCTCCACCGTGCCCGCGCCGGTCACCCCTTCCCCGCGCGTACCGCCCTGGCCGACGTGGTCGCGGTGGCCGGGACCGCACCCTGGATCTGGATGATCCTCACCCCCGGGGTGGGGGTCTCAGGCGTCAGCCTCGTCCCGTTCGCGGACCTGTGGGCGACCCTCCACGGACCGGGACAGGCGGCGTTCGTGCAGGTCGGAGGGAATCTCCTCGTCTTCGCCGCACTCGGGTCCATGCTTCCCGTGCGTTCGGCGCGGTTCGCGTCACTCGCCGCTATCGCGGCCGTGGCGGCCGGGGCGTCGCTCACCGTGGAGGTCCTCCAGTACGCCCTGCGCCTGGGACGGGTGAGCTCCGTCGACGATGTGATCGTCAACGCGACGGGGGCCGTGCTGGCCGCGATCGTCACGCGCCGGTGGTGGGCCGTCCGAATACCGGCTGGGACCGTTCCACGGTAACGGACCGAAGAAACTCTTGAAGATCGCCACACGGGCACGATCCTCCCAAAAGAAGCACGATACCAACCTCCGTATCTGTGCGATCGTGGACAAGGCGGGGCAAGTTCTCTGGAGACGCCAAACCCGGTTGGTGACAGAGGGTGATCGAACGTGCAGCAGTCCCCGGTACCTCCCGAGCCCCCGATCTATCGGCGCATCGCCGACGGGCTTCGCGAAGCGATCCTGTCCGGTGATCTCCGAGACGGGGATCGGCTTCCGGGCGAGAACGCCCTGATGGCGACGCACGGCATAGCTCGTGCCACCGCCAGGCAGGCCCTGTCCGTACTAATCAACGAAGGACTGGCCGTCCCCAAACGCGGCTCAGGGGTGTACGTCAGGCAGTTCCGCCCCATCAGGCGGCACGGCTCCCGACGACTCTCCCGTGACCGGTGGGGGCGCGGCGAGGCCATCTGGGACTCCGACACCAGGGGACGCCCCTACACCGTGGACGAGGTGGACATCGACCGGGAGACCGCCGAGGACACCGTGGCCCGGGTGCTGGGCAGCCCCGAGGTGTGGGTCCGCAGGCGGCGCTACTCGGTGGACGATCGGCCGGTGCAGCTGTCGGTCTCCCACTTCCCCGCCGCCCTGGTGGAGGGAACCGCGATCACGAGAGAGGACACGGGCCCGGGGGGCGTCTACGCGCGCCTCGGCGATCTCGGCCACGCCCCGGTGCACTTCACCGAGGAGATCAGGGCCCGCATGCCCCATCCCCATGAGACCGTCCAGCTTGACCTGCCCGCGGGCACCCCGGTCATCGTGATCGCCCGGGTCGCCCGCACCGCCGACGGCGTCGCCGTCGAGGTCAACGAGATGGTCCTCGACGCCGCCTCTTACGTACTTCAGTACGACTTCGACTCATAGATCAAGGCCATCCGTCAACCGATAGGTTGACCTGTCCCCTGCGATCATTGATTTCTCTAGAGAAGTGCCTCACCGTCAGAGGTGGAACGTCGCAAAGACGGGCCTGGGCGCGGGGAAGGTGCACAGATGTCTTTCGACCGGCATCTCGCTGAAATCGCCCGGGAGTTCCCCGACTGGACGATCTGGCGGAGCGACGCGGGCAGGTGGTGGGCCACTCGCCACCACCCGCTGACCTCCGCCCAGCGCGATGTCGGCTGCGCGATGACCATCGATGCGGACGATCCGGAAGGGCTGCGCGAGCAGTTACTCGACCAGCGGGAACGTTCCGGCGGCACGGAGCCAGGAGCGGACACCTGAAGACCGCCCGGTGCCGGGATGAGCGGATCCGATGCGGTCCCGGCGCCGGGCCCCCAATCGCGGAAGCCCCCGACCCTATCGGGGGCGGGGGCTTCCGCTTGATCTTCGGACCGCTCCCGCCGCCCGTGACGCGCGGCGTCTCCACGGCCGCACGAACCCGCTTCACGGTCTTTGGGGGCGGGATCTCCTACTTCCTGGGGGTGGCGTACTTCTCCTCGTCCTTCCCGGCCTTCCCCGCCGCCGGCCCGTCGTCGGCGACGTCGTCGTCGACCACCTCGACATGCATCTCGTCGAAACGGTCGTCGTCCCGGCCGTGCCGCTCGTCCGCGCCCCCGGCGGGGGCCTCGTCGTCCACGATCACCCGTACGGACTCCAGATCGGGCGAGTCGTCGAACCCGGCGTCGTCCCGCACGTCCTCGGGCGCGTCCTCGGATCCGGCGTGCCGGGCGGGCCCGGTCTGTCCCGAGGGCGCTCCGGCGCCGTCGTGCGCGACGGTGTCCGCCGCGCCGGGAACGCCCTGGGAGCCGTCCGGAGCCCCGGCGGGACCGGGGGGAGCGGGAGCGGGATCGGCACCGACACCGGGGACGGGGGCGGGGACGAGGGCGGCCGGCGCGGGCTGGACGCGAGCCGGGGGCAGCACGGAGCCTTCGTCGATCAGAGCTCCGGCCGCGGCCTCGCGGTGGAGCAGGTCTCCCAGGACGGAGCTCATCTCGTGCAGGCGGCGCATGACCTCGTGGTGGGTGTCGGTGAGATAGACGACCCGGCGACCGGTGGTCTCGTCCAGGGCGGCGGCGCGCTGCTGGGCCGTCGACAGGGTGGAGTGCGCGTCGGTGTTGGCGGCGCGGACGGTCGCCTCCGCCTCGGCGCCGGCGGCGCTCAGGGTGGCTTCCGCCTCGGCGCGGGCCTCATGGACCGTCCGCTCGGCCTCGTTCCTCGCCGAGGTGACCATCCGGTCGGCCTCGGTGCGGGCGCCGCGCAGGGTCTCCTCGGACTCGGTACGGGCCGCGTTGAGCGTCTCCTCGGCGTCGTTACCGGCCTGGGCGAGCATCTGCTCGGCGGCGGCGGTGGCCTCGGCGACCCGGCGCTCGGCCTCCTGCTGCGCGGCGTTCAGAATGCCCTCGGCCCGGCTCCGCGCGGAGTTGATCAGTCGCTCGGCCTCCGAGGCCGCGTCGTCACGGAGCTTGACCGCCTCCGCCTCGGCGACCTGCTTCTTGGAGGTGGCCTCCTCCTCGCCGAGTTTCAGGATCTGGCTGAGCCTCTGGCCGAGCTCGTCGTAGTCCTGCGGGGCGTCGGAGAGCCTCCTGCGGGCCTCGGCCAGCTCGATCCGGCCCTGCTCGGCCTGGTCGATCGCCCGCGCGAGCCGCTCCTCCAAGTCGCGGATCTGGTGGCGGTGGCGGTCCATGTATTCGTGAACCTGACGACGGCTGTAGCCGCGCAGGGCGACCTCGAACGAGTCCTCGTGCATCAGGTCGGGAAAGCTGTCGTGCTGGTTTGTCATGGCACTGCCCGTGGAGGTTGTGTGGCGGGAAAGGAGACGTCAGGAGACGACTTTCCTGCTTACTGCCCAAGTCCGCAACCGGAACGCCCGACCTGCTTGCGGAAATACCGGACAGATCACCCCCTCGTACCATCGTCATCATGAACGCCACCCCCTACATCGCCGCCCTCGACGGCGACGCGATCCCGCGGATCCATCCGGACGCCTACATCGCCCCCGGAGCGGTGGTCGTCGGGAGGGTACGGCTGGGCCGTGCCGCGAACGTCTGGTACGGCTCGGTCCTGCGCGGCGAGGACGAGGACGTCGAGGTCGGGGAGGAGTGCAACATCCAGGACCTGTGCTGCCTGCACGCCGACCCGGGCGAGCCGGCCGTGCTGGAGCCCCGGGTGAGCCTCGGGCACAAGGCCGTGGTGCACGGGGCACATGTGGAGACCGGCGCGCTCGTGGGCATCGGCGCGATCGTGCTCGGCGGCGCCAGGATCGGCGCGGGATCGCTGATCGCGGCGGGCGCCCTGGTGGGGCCGGGAAAGCGGATCCCGGCGGGGGTGCTCGTCGCCGGCGTCCCCGGGAAGATCGTCCGTGAGCTCACCGACGACGACCGCGACTCGTTCGCCCGTACACCGGCCGGCTACATCGCCAAGGCGGCCCGCCACCGGGCCGCGACCGTCCTCCCGCCCGCCTGAACGGCCCGGACGACCTGAACGACCTGAACGACCTCGGCACCCGGACGCCTGAGGATCCGAAGCCCCGGACGCCCAGGTGTCCGGGCGTTTCCGGCTCTTCCGGCCCCGGACCGCGACCGCACGCCCCCGACGCGGCGGCGGGGAGGGCCTTACGATCGTGCCAGGCCTCATCGGGGGATCTCGGGGCCTGGCACGACCTTGACCGAAGGGAGGCAGGGGCATCCCGCCCGTGGCGCAGGCCAGGGGCCCTCGCCCCGGAATGCCGATGACCGGCATGTGGCAGTGGGACGGGTTCGACGCCATCGAGAACGACGTGCGGACCATGGTCGCCGACCACCGGTGGGTGGCGCTGCCGCCGCTCGCGCGCGCCCAGGCCATCGCGCAGCGCACGCTGGCCACCCCGGACGGCGGGCGCTGGCTGTTCGGCGCCCACGCCCGGTGGTACCGGCAGGATGCCGCCGACGGCCGCTGGTACCTGACCGCTCCCCCCGCCGACCGTGACTTCCGCGCCGCGGCGCAGGTGGTCCACGTCACCTCGATGATCTTGCCGCACCTGGTACCGACCGGCGCCGACCTCGTCGCCGACCGGGGATCGGTCCAGGGGTTCGTCGGCCCCGACGTGCCGTACGAGATCACCGAGCGGGTCCGCGAGCTGCTGGTCGCCCAGCGCGGCAGGCGCAGGGAGGACTTCCCGATCACCGGGCCGTTCGCCGAACTCTTCGCCCGGGAGGTGGCCAGTCCCGTCGCCGCGATCTGGGGCACGCTCATGTGGTGCGCCTACGCCCCCGCCTTCGACGGCAACGAGGTGCTGCTGTCGATGTTCGGGGAGTTCCTGGCCCGCCCGCTGCCCGGTGACGAGTGGGTCCGCTGGCTGCCGCCCACCTCGCTGGGCGACCTGGTCGCGCTGTACGGCGAGCGGGTCAGGGCCGGGCACCCGGAGGCGGGCCTGCGGCTGGTCGCGTTGATGGCCGACACCGCCACCGTGGTGCGTGAGGACCCGAGGTTCAGGCCGAGGGCCGGCGCCCTGCTGTCCATGGTCGAGCCGTTGCTGCGCCGGGCCTGCCGGGATCCCGCCGTGGCCCACCAGGGGGACGAGGCCGTACGGCACGCGTGGCTCTCGCGCTGCCCGCCCCACCTGACGCTGCCCGACACCTCGCCCGGCGAGTACTTCCAGCACGCGGTCTACGACCTGGTCCAGGCACTGGGCTTCCTCGCCCCGATGGGCGCCGACCCCAGGGCGGTGGCCGCCTCGCTGCTCGCCGCCGATCTGTCGGACGTCGCGCCCCGGGCGGCCGACGGTGTCTACCCGTGGCTGGATCCCGAGCTGCGGCACATCCTCCACGTGGTGCTCACCGACGCCTCGCACCCGCTGCGAGGGTGCTGGCCGCGTTCCGGAGAGCTGCCCGCGGCGCTCCACCCGCCGGACCGTGCCGCGGCGGCGGCCCTGCTCGGTGCCGCCTACGCCACCGGGCTGGCGTGGTGCCGCCTCACGGGAACCGAGATACCGGAGCGGGGATTCGCGACGGCCTCCGCGGTCGTGCACCGGCTGACGCACGAGCGCGACGACCCCGTCCCCGGAGTATCGGCGACTTACCCCCGTCACTTCTGACACGCACGGGTATGCCTAAACCACAAATACAGTTATTTCATCCTTACTCTCCCTATATCCTTCTAGCCCCCTACGCATCAGACAATTAGCTGAATTGTGATCTCCTAAACGGGAAATGATCCTCCTTGAGGATGTGCCGGGCGGGGCGAGGAATGGTCCCGATGGGCCATGGGCACCGATGTCCGCCCGCCGTAACCTCGAAGTGGGTGTGGGCTGCGGAAGGAAGGACGACGCGGTGGGGCACGACGACCTGGACTCTAGGGTCCACGACCGTGTCGCGTTGGACGAGATCGCGCTCTATGCCGAGGTGCTGTCCGCCGTCGCGATCAGCGAACGGCCCCTCACCTTGGTGGAGCTCGACAACGCGCTCGGATTGAGCGCTTCGGCTGTTTGCTGAAGCCTCGGGAAGAACCGTTTCCAAGACCTGGTCCCGGACCCTCCAACGGGGTCCGGGACGTGGTCGGAAAAGATAGTCATGTGACTAGTCACGAACGGACGAGGCGGGCGATCGCGGCCGACGCCTCCTTGACCTTCTCCTGGGCCTCCGGCCCTCCGGCGTTGACGGCGTCGGCGACGCAGTGCCCGATGTGGTCCTCCAGCAGGCCCAGCGCCACCGCCTGGAGCGCCCGCGTGGCGGCCGAGACCTGGGTCAGCACGTCGATGCAGTAGGCATCCTCTTCGACCATCCGCTGCAGGCCCCTGATCTGTCCCTCGACGCGCCGCAACCGAGTCAGATAAGCCTGCTTGTCACCGCTGTACCCATGCATGTCCCAACGGTACCGGTGTCAGGCACGGCGGGACGTGGCCGCGATCAGTTTCTCCCAGCGGTCGGCCACCGAGGACGCGTCGTGGTCCGCCGCGACCTCCAGGGCGCCCGCGGCCAGCCCCCTGCGCCGTCCCTCGTCGTCGATGAGCGCGAGCAGCGCGGACGCGTACGCCTCGATCTCGTCCTCCCCCTCGGGCCCCTCGGGGACCAGCACCCCGTTCCGCCCGTCGGCCACGAACTCGCCCGGTCCCCGGGGGCCGTCGAACGCGATCACCGGCACCCCGCTGGCCATCGCCTCGATCACGGTCATCCCGAGCACCTCCGTCCTGGAGGTCGTCGCCACGATCGACGCCTTGGCGAACTCGCCGGTCAGGTCGGAGGTCGTCCCCATGAAGTAGACGTGGTTGTGCAGGTCGAGGTCGCCGACCAGGGCGCGCAGGCGCTTCTCCTCGGGGCCCCCGCCGTACAGGCGCAGCCGCCAGTCGGGGCGCTTGCCCGCGACGACGGCGAATGCGCGGATCAGCCGGTCGTGGGCCTTCACCGGCACCAGACGCCCTCCCGCGGCGACGATGCGGTTGTCCATCCGCGAGCGCGGCCACGGCCCGGCGGGCAGCGCGTCCGGGATCACGCCGACCGGGACGTTCCCGCCGAGCAGGTGGTCCCACTCCTGTCGGCTCGTCTCGGTGGCGGCGGCGACCGCGTCCAGGCGCGGGTAGAACTTCCTGATCGGCCCGGGCACCGGCGGCCGGCCCCACTCGCGGGCGATCCGCGTGACGTCGCGCGGCGCGTGCCTGGCCACCTGGACGCTCAGCCCCGGCCGGGTGCTGACGATCACGTCGGCCCGCAGCCCGCGCAGCCGCCGCCAGAGGGCGACCTCGGTGCGCATCTGGCCCCGCGGGAGCAGGTATCTGACCCCCGGCCGGCCGTCGACCACCCAGGAGAGCTTCACGCCGGACGCCACCGGGAAGAACGGTTTCTCCCGGTGGCGGCGGACGCTGATGATCTCTACCTCGTGACGTTCTGCCAGTTCCCCCGCGAGGTTGACGATCGAGCGGACGTCGCCGCGCATGCCGTACACGGAGGGGGTGAGCAGGCAGATCCTCACCCGCCGACCTCGATCCTGAGCTCGTCGTCCGCCGTGTAGCAGGGCCGGATCGGCACGCCGTCGATCTGCGTGGCGGGATAGTGCAGGCGGCGGCGCTTGCCGTCGACGTCGTCCAGCCTGGAACCCAGCCGCAGCGGCGTGGCCACGCCGCGCACCTCCAGCGAGGGTTCCCAGGTGCCGGTCTGGTCGGGGGCGGCGGCGAGCACGTCGCACAGCGAGAGCGCGGCGTGGAAGCGCACGCCCTGGACCGTTGCAACGGAGGTCAGCTCCGCGTCGGGCCGGCTGCGGCGCAGGGCGAGCTTCGCCTCGTGCCGCGCCTCGTCGTCGTCGAGGCCGGTGAAGGCCAGCAGCCCGGTGACCTCGAAGCGCCCCTCCCTGAACCAGACGGAACGGACCTCCGCCGCAGGCTGGGCGTCGTCGACCTTCAGGGCGAGGAAGCCGTTGCGGGTCCGGTAGGCGCGGTAGGCCAGCGTTCTGCGGCTCAGCGCGTACGCGTCGAGGTGGTCGAGGGAGAACCCGGGATCGACACTGCGCAGCCGCGTGCGCGCCGTGCCCTGTTGCAGGTAGGTGTCCCAGCGGCCGGGACCGAGTTCGAGCGGCGCGAGCGAGACCGCCAGCTCCGCCTCGCGTATCCGTGCGTCCGGCGTGCCCAGCGGCACCCGGCTCTCGACCGAGGTGGCCCGGTTACGCAGGACCAGTTCGGTGCCGTCGGCCAGAGGTTCGTCGACGGCCAGCCGAAGTGAGAGAACATCGGCCAGGGTAACCTCGGCATCGCTGACGACGACGGGCATCGTCAAGCCCCCTCCCCGTTGAATGAGCTACGCGACGTTGAGGTTACCGTGATTTTCCCGTTATGTGGAGAAAGGTTTTCGGACCTGACATCCTTTTCCCGGTGACTTGACCGTATGTCAGAGGAAACATCGGGAAAATGTTCCCTCTGACTGGTCACCGGCCGGATGTCAGGACGCCTCGACGGGCTGGCCCTTGATCGACTTGATCAGCAGCTGGGAGACGTCGACGACCTCGAGCGTCTCCTTGGCCTCACCCGAGTTCTTCTTCTCGTTGATCGAGTCACCGAGCATGACCAGGCAGAACGGGCAGGCCGTGGAGATGGTGTCCGGCTCGGTGGTCAGCGCCTCGTCCACGCGCTCGGTGTTGATGCGCTTGCCGAGCCGCTCCTCCATCCACATCCGCGCGCCGCCCGCGCCGCAGCAGAAGCCGCGGTCCTTGTGGCGGTGCATCTCCTGGGTCTTCACCCCGGGCACCTTGGCCATGATGTCGCGGGGCTGGGAGTAAACCTTGTTGTGGCGTCCGAGGAAGCACGGGTCGTGGTAGGTGATCTTCTCTTCGATCGGCGTGACCGGGACCAGCTTGCCCTCGTCCACGAGCTTGGCCAGCAGCTGGGTGTGGTGCACCACCTCGTAGGTGCCGCCGAGCTGGGGATACTCGTTGGCGAGGGTGTTGAAGCAGTGCGGGCAGGTCGCGACGATCTTCTTGACCCCGGCCTCGTTCAGGGTCTCGATGTTCTGCTTGGCCAGCATGTCGAAGAGATACTCCATGCCCAGGCGGCGGGCCGGGTCACCGGTGCACGCCTCCATCGGGCCGAGCACCGCGAACTTGACGCCCGCGACGTGCAGCAGCTCCGCGACCGCCTTGGTGGTCTTCTTGGCCCGGTCCTCCAGGGCCCCGGCGCAGCCGACCCAGAAGAGATACTCGACATCTTCGCCCATTTTGTCATCAATGAGCGTGACCTCGATGGGGTCGACCTCGCGACCGGCCAGCTCCTCGATCCAGTCGGCCCGCTTCGTCTCGGACATCCCCCACGGGTTGCCCTTGTTCTCCAGGTTCTTGACCATGACGCCGGCCTCGGACGGGAAGTTGGACTCCACCATCGCCTGGTAGCGGCGCATGTCGAGGATGTGGTCGATGTGCTCGATGTCGACCGGGCACTGCTCGACGCAGGCGCCGCAGTTGGTGCAGGACCACAGCACGTCGGGGTGGATGACGCCGTCCTCGCCGACCAGCGGCTTCTCCAGCAGGGCCAGCACGTCCTCGTGGAAGCCCGCGCGCTCCTCCTGGGTCGCCGTCAGGTACGGCGCGACCTTGAAGGCGTGGTCGCGCTGCTCCAGGATCAGCATCTTCGGCGACAGCGGCTTGTCGGTGTTCCAGGCCGGGCACTGGTCCTGGCAGCGTCCGCACTCGGTGCAGGTGTAGAAGTCGAGGAAGCCCTTCCAGGTGGTGTCCTCGATCTTGCCCCGGCCGAGCCTGTCGCCGTCGAGCTCCTCGTCCTCGAAGTCGACGACCTTGCCGTCGATCCGCATCGGCTGGGCCGGGCCGTTGCCGTCGGGACGGCGGGAGAACGCCACGTTCAGCGGCGCGGTGAAGATGTGCAGGTGCTTGGAGTTCACCACGATCACGAGGAACACCAGCATGACGCCGATGTGCAGGAGCAGACCGACGTGTTCGAGCGTCTCGTTGGCCGAGGCCCCCAGCGGGCGCAGCAGGGCGGCCGCCGCGTCGGAGGCGAACGCCCCCGAGGCGTACGGCAGGTTGCCGGTGTTGGCGGCGGCCCCGCGGAAGAGGAACATCGTCCAGATCACGTTGAAGATCATGAAGAGGACGAGCCAGGCACCGCCGAGGTGCGACCCGGAGAAGCGGGACCTGCGGCCCAGCTTCTTCGGCGAGTTCTTGATCCTGATGATCGCGAAGGCGAGAAGGCCGAGCAGGGCCGCGACCGCGATGAAGTCCTGCAGGAAGCCCAGGATCGCCCACGTCCCGACGAGCGGGATGTGGAAGTCGGGGGTGCCGGTGACGGCCCCCTGGATCAACGCGCCGTACGCCTCCAGATAGACGGTCACCAGGATGAAGAACGCCCACATGACGAAGAAGTGCGCAACGCCCGACGCCGTCCACTTCAGCAGCTTCCGCTGCCCGAAGACCTCGACCAGCTGGGCCTTGATCTCCTCACCCAGGTGAGTCCTGGCGTACGCGACGCGCTCGGGCGCGGCGGGCCCGACGGTGGCGAGCTTGTACAGGAACAACACGCGGCGCGCGGCAAGCGCGACCGCGACGGCTGTCATGACCAGCCCGATGATCGCTACCCAGAGCACGGGTCCTCCCACAGACGGCGTTGGCTGCCAGCGTACGACCGCCGGTCATCCACGATGACAAGGGGTCTCCACGAATCCTACCGATGAGTAACTTCGCTTCGTACCGGGACCCGCGGCGACCGTGGTCACCCTATGGTCAACACCGTTCCCAGAACAATGCTCTATACGCCTCCGGACGGCGTCGAAGTGACCGGGGAGACCCGCGGGACGTGACGGAAAGGTCGCACGGGCGAGCGGGGAGGGCTATTCGGGCGGGCCGAGGTAGCCCTGGATCGTGGGTGTGAGCAGTTTCACCAGGTCCTCGATGTCCACCGAGGCCAGCGGCTCCAGCTTGAGGACGTAACGCACCAGGACCACGCCGAACATCTGCGCGAACGCCGCCTCCATCCGGATCGGCGGGACGCCCAGCGCCTCCCCCACCCGGCCGAGGAGCGCCTGGCCGAGGAACTCGCGGATCGTGACGACCATCTGCTCGTTGGTCATCGCGGTGCGGACCAGCGCCAGCACCGGCTGGCGCGCCCCGGCGTCCGCGATGATCGTCAGGATGAGCCGGACCAGCCGCTCACCGGCCTGCTCGCGGGGCCCCGCCATGACCGCCGAGAGGACGACGTCGGGGGTGATCGGCAGATCCATCGCCTCGACGAACATCCCCTCCTTGCCGGAGAAGTAGTGATGGACCAGCGCCGGGTCCACCCCCGCCTGCCGGGCGATGCCCCGGATGGTCGCCTTGTCGAACCCCTTCTCCGCGAAGGTCTCGCGCGCCGCCGCGAGGATCTGCCCCCGCGTGTCGGCCGACCCCGGCCTGCGCCCGGGACGCCTCCTGGCCTCCGCGGCGGACCCGCTCCCGGGCTCGCTCCCGGACCCGTTCCCGTTCCCGTTCCCGGGCGGAGTGCTCGCGGCGGGCTCGCTCATGCGGGGGTGGAGGCCGTGAGGTGCAGCCGGGCGAAGGCCAGCGCCTCCGCGAGGTCGTCGATCCGCTCGGAGCGGCTGGTCGCCTTGCGCGTGTTGATCTCCAGCACGACCAGCCCGGAGTATCCGTTGCCCGCCATCCGCTCCAGGATCGGCGCGCACGGCTGGCCGCCCCGCCCGGGGACCAGATGCTCGTCCTTGTTCGGCACCCCCAGGCCGTCGGCCAGGTGCAGGTGGGCGAGCCGGTCACCGAGCTTGGTGAACATCTCCAGGGCGTCGGACCCGGACACCGCCGTGTGCGACAGGTCCAGCGTGACCTGCGGGAAGTCGTAGTCGACCGGGTTCCAGTCGGGCGCGTAGGGGACGACCTCGTTGCCCCTGGCCTTCAGCGGGAACATGTTCTCCACCGCGAAGACCACTTCGGTCTCCTCACGCATCCTGGCCAGGCCGATCTCGAAGTCACGCGCGTAGTCGCGCTGCCAGCGGAACGGGGGGTGCACCACGACCGTCCTGGCGCCGACCCGCTCGGCGGCGCGCTGCGCGCGCTGGAGCTTGGCCCACGGGTCCTTGCCCCACACGCGCTGCGTCACCAGCAGGCACGGCGCGTGGATGGCCAGGATCGGCAGCTGGTAGTGGTCCGACAACCGCTCCAGGACGTCGACGTCCTGGCTCACGGGGTCGGCGCCCACCATGATCTCCACACCGTCGTACCCCAGGCGCGCGGCCAGCTCGAAGGCGTCGGGAGTGCGTTCGGGATACACCGACGCTGTGGACAGCGCGATCTTCGCGCTGGATACACGGACGCTCATACCGCTTCCTCGTCTCCGGCTCGGAGCGCACACTCGCGAACACCGCCGGGCCGACCGGCCCCCTCGCTCAAGTCGCTCACCTTTGCCAGCCTAAGCGGGTACGGAGAGCGGTGCTGTCCGCCACCACCGACGCGGCCGAGATCACACCATTACGGTGAAGGCATGCCGAGGTTCTTGAGGGGCGCCATCCCCAGCCCCAACATCTGGAACACCCCACAGACCTACGAGCTGGAGAACCGGGCGGTGGACCCCGAGGGGCGCGCCGAGGCCGCGATGTCGGCCATCCGGTCGTGGACCGGGGCGACGGTCCTCGACATCGGCTGCGGCACCGGTTACCACCTGCCCGCCCTCGCCGCCACCGCCGCCCGCGTGATCGGCGCGGAACCGCACGAGGACCTCGTCCAGCTGGCCAGGCGCCGCTGCCGTACCCTGCGCAACGTCGAGATCCACGCCGCCACCGCCCAGGCCCTCCCGCTGCCCGACGCCTCCGTGGACGTGGCCATCGCCCGCTGGGCGTACTTCTTCGGTCCCGGGTGCGAGCCCGGCCTGGCCGAGCTCTCCCGGGTGATGCGGCGCGGCGGCGCGGCCTTCGTGATCGACATCGACACCACCCGCGGCGCCTTCGGCCGCTGGTTCGGCCAGTCCATCCCCGCGTACTCGGCCAGGTCCGTCGAGAACTTCTGGAACCGCCAGGGCTGGCAGACGAACAAGCTCGACCTGCGCATGTCCTTCGAGCGCCGCGCCGACCTGGAGGCGGTGCTCCGCATCGAGTTCACCCCCGCGGTCGCCGACCGGGCCATCGCCGAGACCCCCGGCCTGGAGATCGCCTACCCCAACCTGCTGCGCTGGAAGCTGTTCTGAACCTCCCCCGGCCTCCCGCGACACGGTCGTACGGGCGGTGACCTCCGCGGACCGGCCGGGAACAACGGGACGGGCGCTTGACCTTGACGTTGATGTCAAGGTTTATCGTCGTGTCATGGGAGGGCCGGATGCGGATCGGTGAGCTGGCGCGGCGGGCGGGTGTCAGCACCCGGGCGCTGCGCTACTACGAGCAACAGGGGCTGATCACGGCGCGGCGCTCGGCCAACGGCTACCGGGAGTACGGGGAGACGGATCTCAGGCTCGTCTCCGAGATCCGTTCGCTGCTCGCCGTCGGCTTCACCCTGGACGACGCCCGCCCGTTCGTGGACTGCCTGCGGGCCGGTCACGAATCCGGGGGGTCGTGCCCGGAGTCCGTGGCCGTCTACCAGCGCAAGCTGGCGGAGATCGACGACGAGATCCGCGCGCTCCTCACCCGGAGGGCAGAGGTGGCGGCGCAACTGACCACGGCCTGCCCAGGATGCGTACTGAGGAAAGTGGGAAAATCATGATCACATTGACCGCGGAGAACTTCGACGAGCAGGTGCTGCGGAGCGACAAGCCCGTCCTGGTCGACTTCTGGGCCGAGTGGTGCGGGCCGTGCAAGATGATCGCGCCGGTCCTGGCGGAGATCGAGGCCGAGTACGGCGACCGCGTCACGATCGCCAAGCTCAACGCCGACGACTACCCCGAGATCACGGCGAGGTACGGCGTCCTCGGCCTGCCGACGCTCAACCTCTACAAGGACGGCGAGGTCGTGCAGCAGATCAAGGGCGCCAAGCCCAAGCGCCTGCTCCTGGCCGACCTCGAAGGCCACATCTGACCGGGCGCGCGCCGTCCCTCCCTGCGACTTTCACCCGGTACGGCATGCCGTACCGGGTGAAAGTTGTCGGGCCCTGCCGGTAACGTGCGGCCATGGCGAAGAAGGCTGGTGGCTACCGCTGTGCCGAGTGCGGGTGGCAGACGGCCAAGTGGGTGGGGCGCTGCGGCGAGTGCCAGGCCTGGGGCACGGTCGAGGAGGAGACGGCGCCCGCGGGCGCGCGCGTGGCCTCCGCCGGGGCGGTGTCGGCGCCGGCGGTGCCGATCGGCCAGGTCAAGGCCGAGGTGGCGCACGCGCGCGGCACCGGGGTGCCCGAGCTCGACCGGGTCCTCGGCGGCGGCCTCGTCCCCGGGGCCGTGGTGCTGCTCGCCGGCGAGCCCGGCATCGGCAAGTCGACCCTCCTGCTGGAGGCGGCGGCCAAGATCGCCCGGCAGCAGACGGTCCTCTACATCACGGGCGAGGAGTCGGCCGCCCAGGTGCGGATCAGGGCCGACCGGATCGGCGCGATCCAGGACCGCCTCTACCTGGCCGCCGAGACCGACCTGGGCGCGCTGGTCTCGCACGTCGAGAAGGTCCGGCCCGACCTGCTCATCGTCGACTCGGTGCAGACGATCGGCTCCACCCAGGCGACCGGCGTGCCGGGCGGGGTGACCCAGGTCAGGGAGGTCGCGGGAAACCTGGTGCGGCTGGCCAAGGAGCGCGGCATGGCCACCGTGCTGGTCGGCCACGTCACCAAGGAGGGCTCGATCGCCGGCCCCCGGACCCTGGAGCACCTGGTCGACGTCGTGCTCCACTTCGAGGGCGACCGGCACTCCCGGCTCCGCCTGGTCCGCGCGATCAAGAACCGGTACGGCCCGGTCGACGAGGTCGGCTGCTTCGATCTTCACGAGAGCGGCATCGAGGGCATCGCCGACGCCAGCGGCCTGTTCGTCTCCCACCGCACCGACCCGGTGCCCGGCACGTGCGTCACGGTCACCCTGGAGGGCACCCGGCCGCTGCCGGCCGAGGTCCAGGCGCTGGTCGCCAGGACCGAGGCACAGCAGCCGCGCCGCTCCTCCTCGGGGCTCGACACCTACCGGGTGACGATGGTCCTGGCCGTGCTGGAGCGGCGGCTCAACGCCAAGCTGGGCGGGTGCGACGTCTTCACCGCCACCGTCGGGGGGATCAAGCTCAGCGATCCCGCGGTCGACCTGTCGGTGATGCTGGCGGTCGCCAGCGCGGCCGGCGACAAGGCGCTGCCCTCCGGCCTGGTGGTGCTCGGCGAGGTGGGCCTGGCCGGAGAGCTGCGCCCGGTGCGCGACGTGCGGCGCCGCCTGTCGGAGGCCGCCCGGCTGGGCTTCACCCGGGCGCTGGTCCCCGCGGGCTCCCTCGACACGGGCAAGAAGCGCAACGGCGACCACTCCCTGGTCCCCATGGCCGGACGCGGCGCGCCCTTCGCGCCCGGATTCGACGTCGTCGAGGCGGAGAACGTCTGGGATGCCCTCACCCACGTCACCTGAGCACCCGTCACCTGAGCCGCGCCCCGCCCCCGTGGCCGTCACAGGCGCCGTACGGCGCATGGGCCGCAGACCCGCGCCGGTACGCCTCACGGGCACCGCGCGGGCCACCGGAGCCGCGGCCTGCGGCCCCGCGGCGGTGCGGCGCGTCACGGGAGCCGCACGGCGCGTGGCATCCGCCGATTCCGGGCCGCGCGGAGCCTTCGCCGGTAAGCTGACCGTTATACGCAGACCACGGGGGTCATGTGGCAGCAACCTACAAAGGACTCGACGAACGCCGCAGAGCCGTCCTGGCCGCGGTCGCACCGGGCACCGCTCTGCGCGACGGGCTGGAGCGCATTCTCCGCGGGCACACCGGTGGCCTGATCGTGCTGGGATACGACGGCACGGTCGAGGAGATATGCAGCGGCGGCTTCGAGCTTGACGTCGAGTTCTCCGCGACGCGGCTGCGAGAGCTGGCCAAGATGGACGGCGCCATCGTCCTCAACTCCGGCGACCTGCGGATCGTGCGGGCGGCCGTGCACCTGATGCCCGATCCGTCCATCCCCACCGACGAGTCCGGCACCCGGCACCGCACCGCCCAGCGCGTGGCCCTGCAGACGTCGCTGCCGGTCATCTCCCTCAGCAAGTCCATGCGGATCATCGCCCTCTACCTCGACGGCATCCGCTACGTGGTGGAGGAGTCGGCGGTCATCCTGTCCAAGTCCAACCAGGCCCTGGCCACGCTGGAGCGCTACAAGCTCCGCCTGGACGAGGTCTCCGGCACGCTCTCGGCGCTGGAGATCGAGGATCTGGTGACGGTCCGTGACATCGCGGTGGTCGCCCAGCGGCTGGAGATGGTCAGGCGCATCTCCGAGGAGATCGCCGGTTACGTGGTCGAGCTCGGCACTGACGGCCGGCTGCTCTCCCTGCAGCTGGACGAGCTCGTGGCCGGCACGGAGAGCGACCGCGAGCTGATCGTGCGCGACTACCTGCCCGTGGCGGGCCGCCGTCCGCGCAAGTTCGCCGAGGCGCTGCACGAGCTCGACCAGCTCTCCTCCGCCGAGCTGCTCGATCTCTCGGTCGTCGCCCAGATCCTCGGCCACTCGGGCAACGACGCCCTGGAGACCCCGGTGAGTCCCCGGGGTTACCGCCTGCTGGCCAAGGTCCCGCGCCTGCCGAACACGGTGGTCGACCGCCTCGTCGACCAGTTCGGCAGCCTGCAGAAGCTCCTGGCGGCCAGCATCGGCGAGCTCCAGGAGGTGGGCGGGGTGGGTGAGGCCAGGGCCCGCCACATCCGCGAGGGCCTGTCCCGCCTGGCGGAGTCGTCCATCCTGGAACGCTACGTCTGAGGTCCCCGCTCCGGCGGGGACCCTCTCGGGCGGCTATCGGAGGTGGAAGACGGCCTTGCGGCTCCTCAGGCCCGGGGCGTGGACCACCGCGACGTAGGTGCCGGGCAGGGCGGCCGCGCGGTCGGCGGCGCAGTCGTCACCGGAGCGGCGACGGTCCCACACCAGCTCCTTGACGTACGGGATGCCACGTTCGAGCTCGCGGACCCTGGTGGCCTCGCCGCTGACGCAGTCGGAGGACGACCACACGCGGTCGTCGCCGGAGGTGATGCGCACCTCCATGGCGCGCGGCCCGACGTCGGCGGTGCACATCACCTTGCCGACGTTGACGAGGGTGAGGACGAACCGGGGCCGGATGCCCGCCGGGTAGACCGTCCCCTGGCCCTCCATGCTCAGCACGAGCTGCGGGGAGACGCAGGTCTCGCCGGGCCGCCTGGGCCTGGCGGACGCCTTGGCCACCCCCGGCGAGGGCGTCGGGCTCGCGGACGGCGTGGGGATGACCGTCACGGTCGGCAGGACGGCCAGCAGCGGGTCAGGTGTCTCCTGCCGGGCGGCCGAGTTCCGCTCCCTGACGTCGTCCGGCCCGCTCGTCGACGAGCAGGCCCACGCCACGACGGCGACCACCACGAGCACACCGACGAGCGCGGCCATCCGGCGCCGCCAGTAGATGTCGACTCCGATGTCGCTACGGAACGTGTCGGGATCCATACGCTCAGTATGGTTAGTCCTCGCGGGCCACAGCAGGCGACCCGCCGCTTCCGGCCTGTTTCGGCCGCCGGGCACGAGGCGGGGACGGGTGAAGGCAGGTGAAGACGGGCCAAGGGTGCCCGAGGCCGCACTATCGTCGAAAGGTGCCCGAGTCGAACCGCTTACTCGAACCCGTCCTCGGCTGGTACGCCGGCAACGCCCGCGACCTTCCCTGGCGGACGCCCGGCGCCTCCCCCTGGTCGATCCTGGTCAGCGAGATCATGCTGCAGCAGACGCCGGTGGTCAGGGTGCTGCCCGTCTGGACCGAGTGGATGGAACGCTGGCCCACGCCCGCCTCGCTCGCCCGCGAGTCCCCCGGCGAGGCTGTACGCCACTGGGGCCGCCTCGGCTACCCCCGACGGGCACTGAACCTGCACGCGTGCGCCCGCGCGATCACCGACCGGCACGGCGGCGAGGTCCCCACCGACCACGACGCGCTGCTGGCGCTTCCCGGCGTCGGCGAGTACACCGCCGCCGCGGTCGCCAGCTTCGCCTTCCAGGGCCGTCACGCGGTTCTCGACACCAACGTGCGGCGGGTCCTGGCGCGGGCCGTCAGCGGCCAGGAGTATCCGCCGAAGGCCACCACGCCCGCCGAGCGCCGGCTCGCCGCCTCGCTGCTCCCCGACGCCGGCCGCGCCCCCGTCTGGGCGGTCGCCGTCATGGAGCTGGGCGCCCTGGTCTGCACCGCCCGCGCCGCCCGCTGTGCCGACTGCCCGATCAGCGACCTGTGCGCCTGGCGCCTGGCGGGCAAACCGGCCTACGACGGTCCGGCGCGCAAGGGCCAGACGTATGCGGGCACGGACCGCCAGTGCCGTGGCCGCCTCCTCGCGGTGCTGCGCCAGGCCCACGGCGCCGTACCCAAGGAGGCTCTCGACGTGGTCTGGGACGACGCCCCGCAGCGCGAGCGCGCCCTCGACGGCCTGGTGGCGGACGGCCTGGCGGAGGTCCTCGACGACGGCGCCTACCGCCTCCCCGGCTGAAGCGGCGCGGCCCTCTCCTGCCGGACCCGGCGAGTCTCCTGACCGGGCTCGGCGAGATTCCTGACCGGGCCCGGCGAGCGCGGGAGGTCAGGCGGCGAGGCGCAGGCCGAGGGCGGTGAGGCTGGTGCGGGCCCAGTCGAGCTCCTCGGCGATCATGTTGACCAGGGCGCCGGGGCCCCTGGTCCTCAGGGGCACGGCCAGATCGTGGGTCTCCACCTCGATGTGCGCGGTGCCGTTCACCGCGCCGGAGAGCATCGCGGTGAGGGTGTCCTCCAGCACCGGACGGGTGCTGGGCAGCTCCTGGCAGGCGGCGGCCATGTGGTTGTGCACGTGGCCGAGCTTCACCACCGGGGCTCCGGTGTCGGCCAGGCCCCGCAGGGCCGCTCCGGGCTCCTCAGAGCCGCCCGCGAGGTAACAGGCGTCCAGGCAGATCCCCAGATGCTCGGAGTCGATGCCTCCCACCCGGTCGAGGGCCTGCTTGGTGGTCTCCAGCACGCATCCGGGCCACGGCTCGAAGCCGACCCTGATCGTCTTGCCGGTGACGCTGTGCAGCCCGCGCAGCTCGCGGGCGAGGCGCTCCAGCCGTCGCGAGGCGATCGAGTGCAGGTCGGCCGGCCAGTCGCGGCGCCAGCCGATGGGGATGGTGGAGATGCTCCCGAAACGGACGTCCTGCGGGAGCAGGAAGGCCAGGATCTTGGCCAGGGCCATCGTGTAGCGGTAACGCTCGGGCTTGGCCCAGTCGGGGCCGGGGACCTCCTGGTTCCTGCCGCCGGTGCCGTTGAGGCTGACGACCTCCAGGCCGCGCTCCTCGAGGGAGCGGCGCAGGCGCACCAGCTCGATCCTGTCGGCGGTGAGATGGTCGGCGACGCTCGGGGAGAGCCAGAGGCCGACCCCCATGCGCTCCACCCCGAGGCGCTTGCGCACCGGCACCGCGTACCGCGTCAGGTGCGCGATGAGGTTCTCCAGATCCTCGGCGGGGTGCACACCCGCGTTGTAGGCCAGGTGAACGAGCGTCCCGTCCTCGTGCCGTAAACGCATGCGTGCCTCCAAGGCGTGCTTTCCGTGTAAGCGTCCCGGTGGCCCCGCGCCGGTCGTCGACGCCTGCCGGGAACTCGACCCGGTGGTCCGAAGCATCCCGCGCGGGCACCGACCTCCGCGTCACTCCCGGAGCTGATTTCTCGGTACGTCGCTGGGCTGACCTCGATACCGCTCCCAACGCAGTCCGTACAACGTTGAGACCATCTGGGTGGGATCGACCAAACTCGCTCTACAGAGTGTAGTACTACCTGTCGTGGCGAGATACCGTCTTCGGTAACAAATAAGCAGACCCCGCAGTGAGTCTCCTCACTGCGGGGTCTGCTCCCTGCTTGATCAGGCCATGCCCGGCCGGTCCTAGTTCTGGATCGGCTCCGCGATGGCGGCGGCCGAGTCGGGAACCTGGTCGACCGGCGCGTTCTCACCGATGAAGGTGAACTTCGCGTTCTCACCCTCGCCCTCGATGCCGATCTTCACGATCTGGCCGGGACGGAGCTCGCCGTACAGGATCTTCTCGGACAGGGTGTCCTCCAGCTCGCGCTGGATCGTACGGCGGAGCGGGCGGGCGCCCATCACCGGGTCGTAGCCACGGTCGGCCAGCAGCTGCTTGGCCTCCTGCGTGAGCTCCATCCCCATGTCGCGGTCCTTCAGACGCAGGCCCACCTGGGCCAGCATCAGGTCGACGATGCGGATGATCTCCTTCGGCGTGAGCTGGTGGAAGACCACGATGTCGTCGACACGGTTGAGGAACTCCGGCCGGAAGTGCTGCTTGAGCTCCTCCTGGACCTTGGACTTCATCCGGTCGTAGTTGGACTCGGCGTCGTTGTTCTTCGCGAAGCCGACGCCCTGACCCTTGGAGATGTCGCGGGTGCCGAGGTTCGTCGTCATGATGATGACGGTGTTCTTGAAGTCGACCACCCGGCCCTGGGCGTCGGTCAGGCGACCGTCTTCCAGGATCTGCAGCAGCGAGTTGAAGATGTCGGGGTGGGCCTTCTCGATCTCGTCGAACAGGACGACCGAGAACGGCTTGCGCCGCACCTTCTCCGTCAGCTGCCCGCCCTCCTCGTACCCGACGTAGCCGGGAGGCGAGCCGAACAGGCGGGAGACGGTGTGCTTCTCCATGAACTCCGACATGTCCAGCATGATCAGCGCGTCCTCGTCCCCGAACAGGAACTCGGCCAGCGCCTTGGACAGCTCGGTCTTACCGACACCGGACGGGCCGGCGAAGATGAACGAGCCACCCGGACGGCGCGGGTCCTTCAGACCGGCGCGCGTACGGCGGATCGAGCGGGACAGACCCTTGATGGCGTCGTCCTGACCGATGATCCGCTTGTGCAGCTCGTCCTCCATGCGGAGCAGTCGCTGGGACTCCTCCTCGGTGAGCTTGAAGACCGGGATGCCGGTGGCGGTCGCCAGGACCTCGGCGATGAGCTCCTCGGTGACCTCGGCGACGACGTCCATGTCGCCGGCCTTCCACTCCTTCTCGCGGCGCTCGCGCTTGAGCTGGAGCTGCTTCTCCTGGTCACGCAGCGCGGCGGCCTTCTCGAAGTCCTGCGCGTCTATCGCGGACTCCTTGTCGCGCCGCACGTTGGCGATCTTCTCGTCGTACTCGCGGAGGTCCGGCGGCGCGGTCATGCGGCGGATGCGCATGCGCGAGCCGGCCTCGTCGATGAGGTCGATCGCCTTGTCGGGCAGGAACCGGTCGCTGATGTAGCGGTCGGCCAGCTGGGCCGCGGCCACCAGGGCGCCGTCCGTGATGGAGACGCGGTGGTGTGCCTCGTAACGGTCGCGCAGGCCCTTGAGGATCTCGATCGTGTGGCTGAGGCTGGGCTCGGCCACCTGGATCGGCTGGAAGCGCCGCTCGAGCGCCGCGTCCTTCTCCAGGTGCTTGCGGTACTCGTCGAGGGTGGTGGCTCCGATGGTCTGCAGCTCGCCTCGGGCCAGCATCGGCTTCAGGATGCTGGCGGCGTCGATCGCGCCCTCTGCGGCACCCGCGCCGACGAGCGTGTGGAGCTCGTCGATGAACAGGATGATGTCGCCTCGGGTGCGGATCTCCTTGAGGACCTTCTTCAGCCGCTCCTCGAAGTCACCGCGGTAGCGGGAACCCGCCACCAGGGCGCCCAGGTCGAGGGTGTAGAGCTGCTTGTCCTTGAGCGTCTCCGGCACCTCGCCCTTGACGATCTTCTGGGACAGGCCCTCCACGACGGCGGTCTTGCCGACGCCGGGCTCGCCCACCAGGACCGGGTTGTTCTTGGTCCGGCGGGACAGGACCTGCATGACCCGCTCGATTTCCTTCTCCCGGCCGATGACCGGGTCAAGCTTGCCCTCGCGGGCGGCCTGGGTCAGGTTGCGACCGAACTGGTCCAGCACAAGGGAGGTCGACGGTGCGGCCTCGGTCGGACCGCCCGCGGCGGCCGGCTCCTTGCCCTGGTAGCCGTGGAGCAACTGGATGACCTGCTGCCGAACCCGATTGAGGTCGGCTCCCAGCTTCACCAGCACCTGGGCGGCGACGCCCTCGCCCTCACGGATGAGGCCGAGCAAAATGTGCTCGGTGCCGATGTAGTTGTGTCCTAGTTGCAGGGCTTCGCGGAGCGACAGCTCAAGGACCTTCTTGGCACGCGGGGTGAACGGAATGTGCCCCGACGGCGCAGACTGACCCTGGCCGATGATCTCCTCGACCTGCTGACGCACACCTTCAAGACTGATGCCGAGGCTCTCCAGAGCCTTGGCGGCAACGCCTTCACCTTCATGGATCAAGCCAAGAAGAATGTGCTCCGTACCGATGTAGTTGTGGTTGAGCATCCGGGCCTCTTCTTGGGCCAGGACGACAACCCGCCGTGCGCGGTCGGTGAACCTCTCGAACATCTCGTCGCTCCTCACAGAGCGGTCAGGCAGGTCCGGGATATCCGAGCCCTGTCATCCCGCATGGTAGCCCCGACCCGGCGACCGCTCTATGCAGAAGACGTTCCCCGAGAGCAGGGCGTTCACCCTCCATCCAACTACTTACGAGGGGTGGGATGTTCCCGCTACGCCGCAAGCGAACGACGTTTGTCTGTCGGCGAAACGCATCATGCGGTCATGGCCGCCACCGGACCCCACCGTGACCGCCATAACCGCATGATTCACTCGATCCGCTGAACCGATCTAGTGAGCCGCTTCGTACTGCTCGACGATCTTGGAGGCGATTCGACCGCGCTCGCTGACATTGAGGCCGTGAGACTTCGCCCACGCCCGGATGTCGGCGCTCTTCTCTCGCGTGAGCGCCCGCGCTCCGCCTGCACGGCGGCGACGGGGAGCCAGGGCGCCGGACCGACGGGCGCTCTGCACGAAAGGCGACAGGGAGTCACGGAGCTTCTTCGCGTTAACGTCACTCAGGTCAATCTCATAGCTGGTGCCGTCAATCGCGAAGGCGACAGTCTCATTGGCCTCGCCCCCATCGAGGTCGTCGATGAGAATCTCCTGGATCTGCTTGGCCATCTACACAATCCTTTCGCGGGTATTGTTTCATTCGCAAGCTAAACATATACCCGCGATCGAAGAGCGGCAATTCCAGGAGCCCGGCGATTCTCACAGGCTACCGAGACTCGCAGTCGAGCCTCCCGTGGATCAGCTCTTCTGCGACTCCGGGCCGGGTCGTTTTGCCGGACGCCGACCGGCGGCTTCACTCCGAAGTAGCTTGACGACTCCGAAGATGAAGGCCCCGCCGACGATCGCCGGGGGTATCAACGCGGACAATACGTCGTACATTCGTCCTCGCTCCGCACCGTGGTGGCTTTCTGGGGACCATGGAAATGTGGCGACGACTCCCGGGCCGTGCAGGCACGCCCGATCGGTCTGGAACCGCCCACAGATGACCATAGCGCCACCGGCCGGCGACACGCGTCAGCAGGGGCGACCATGTCCGTCTCTCTCCAGCCTAATGCTTCTCTCCAGCCGCCTTACCGGTTGCGGTCGTAAAGCCGTGAGGAAAAACCGACAGGGCGATCAGGTGATCATCACCGTCTCCGTAATACCAATGCCCGCCGGGTTCCCGGCCGCCGCGCCGTCGACCTCCTCGCGCCGAAACCCCTGCTGAGAGGGCCGGCCCGCCGGGACGAACGACACCATGCCATGGAGCCGGAGATCGCCTCGAGCGTGTTCATCACGGGAATGCCCGCCGTCGGTGGAACGCCAGGACGGAGAGCCGCTCGCTTCATCACCCCGGTGTGAGCCGATGTGACGCAAGCGTATGGAACAAGACGGATCTTCAACACTTTCTCGCCAAGAGTACGACCCGCTCCGGCACGGAGTACATAGTCGTAGACCGTATAACCACCAAACACGATGGGCCCCTCGGACAACCCCGCCAACACCACGCGTCCCTGATCCGGATCCGTAAGAAGGCCTTCACCGGCTGTCCCGAACGCGCCGCGGAAGGCGAAGAAGAGAATCCGGCACGGGATCGCCGAGGATGCCGGAGGCACGACGGATCGACCATTCGGTGAGTAGTGCGCGAACCCCCGACGGCGGCGGATCCGGCATTGACGCCTCATAGGAGACCCACGGGCGCCGGTGAGCCCGTTGTGGGCACCGTACGCGAATATTCCGACGAGCGGGGCGAGACTCGGTCATAAGTTCCCCCGCGTTGCTCAGGGCGCGGCAAATGGTTTTGCCCTTCCGTGACCCGGACCCCGAGACCCATACGAGGTCCCTAAGACCCCTCGTTTTCTCGCCTGTACGTGAAAACGGGGCCGGCGGTTCAACCGCCGGCCCCGTTATTCGGAGAACTACTTGATCTTGACGACGACCGTCTCGGCCACCTTGTCGTGCAGTGCCTGCTGCAGGGGCTTGTCCCACAGCAGCCACAACACGTTCACGAGACTGAAGATGTAGACGACGTAGTTCAGGAACGGCACCCAGGTCAGGAACTGCGGACCGTAAAGCACGCCGGCGCGCTTGAGCGCGACGTCGGAGCTGAGCCCGCCGGGCGGCAGTGCGCTGCCGACCGGCACGACCTTGATGCCCATGACCATCTTGCCAACGGTCTGCCCGCCCCTGCTGATCATGAAGAACTCGTAGGCGAAGTAGATCCCCGAGGTGACCAGCGAGATGAGGAGGGTCGAGAGGAACAGGCCGCTCGCCTCCGTGACCTCGCCCGTCTCGCTGTTGAAACTGGGGAACGTCACGAGCAGGCCGGTCAGCACCGCGCTGATGATGAACGTCGGGATCGCCAGGATGACCCCGTCGACGATCCTCGCCACCAGGCGCTGCCACCACTCGGCGAGCGGGGCGGGGGCCCCGGGAGGACCGCCGTACGGCTGGCCGTAGCCCTGCTGCCCGTACGCGGGCTGCTGGTGGCCGTAGCCCTGCTGCCCGTAGTCGGGCTGCTGGCCGTAACCGGGCTGCTGGCCGTACTGCTGCTGTTGCCCGTAGTCGGGCTGCTGGCCGTAACCGGGCTGGGGCGGCTGCTGGCCGTAGCCGGGCTGCTGCCCGTACGCGCCGGTCCCGCCCTGCTGGCCGTACTGCTGCTGTTGCCCGTAGTCGGGCTGCTGGCCGTAACCGGGCTGGGGCGGCTGCTGGCCGTAGCCGGGCTGCTGCCCGTACGCGCCGGTCCCGCCCTGCTGGCCGTACCCCTGCTGCTGACCGTAGCCCTGCTGCTCGTGGGAGGACTGCTGGCCGTAGCCTGGCTGCTGCCCGTACGCGCCGGTCCCGCCCTGCTGGCCGTACCCCTGCTGCTGGCCGTAGCCCTGCTGCCCGTAGTCGGGCTGCTGACCATAACCCTGCTGCTGGCCGTAGCCGGGCTGCTGGCCGTACCCCTGCTGCCCGTAGCCCTGCTGACCGTATCCGGGCTGGCTCTGCCCTGGGCCGGTGTTCGGCTGTGAGGCCTCCGACCGATACCCCACGACTGTCACGTCGGGGTCGAGTTCGCCAGGGGCTCGACCCGCGTTGTGCTGTCCGTAATCCGGCTGCCCCGACGGTGTGCGATCGCGGTCGGGATCATCCTGTGGATACGGCGGCTGTCCGGTGCTCACCGCGTCACCTCACTTAGACTGCGCATGTGGCAAATGTCAGACGCACATGCATGCTGCTGCACAAGGTATCGACATAGGTATCAACAGTCACCTTTCCGATCAGTCAGCTCCAAAGTCACCAGAGTCGGGCTCACGTGTCAGGTGCAGCAGCATCCGGGTGTTTCCCAAGGTGTTGGGCTTGACGTGTTCCAGATCGAGGAACTCCGCCACACCCTCGTCATAGGAGGCGAGAAGTTCGGCGTAGACCTCCGGGGCGACGGGCGTGCCCTGGATTTCCCGGAATCCGTGCCGGCCGAAGAAGTCGACCTCGAAGGTCAGGCAGAAGACCCGGCGCAGGCCCAGCTCGGCGGCCGTGCGAATGAGCGCGGAGACGATCCGGTGGCCGATTCCCATCCCCCTGCGGGTCGGATCGACGGCGACGGTGCGGATCTCGGCCAGATCCTCCCAGAGGACGTGGAGTGCCCCGCAGCCGATCACCTCCCCCTCCCCGTCGGTGGCGACCCAGAACTCCTGGACGTCCTCGTACAGGGTGACGGTGGCCTTCTCCAGCAGGCGCGGGCCGACACCGCCGTAGGTGTCGACGAGCCGCCTGATGGCCCGCACGTCCGGGGTGCGGGCGCGGCGGACAGCGACCTCGGAGACCTCGGAGACCTCGGGGCCCGTCCCCGGGCCGGGCGAACCCCGCTCCGCCCCCGCGGATTCGGCGCGCCGCTCCCCGTCGCCGGAGGCGCGAATGGCCGGCACGGGAGAATGCTCAGCAAGCTGCTCCATGACCGTTCAGCGTACGTCCTCACGGGTCTTCAATTACGGCTCATCCTTAACTCGCAGCTCGCAGACCACACATGACCCTTGGCGATCGCATTACCACTCTCGGTGTGCGGCACCTCTCGTGTGCCACAACTCACCTTTGGCACGGTCCCGGAGCTGGGAAGACCTCGGCCACACCCGTCGCACGGGAAGCAAAGGCAGCGTAATGGCCATGTTGATCATTTTGAGGTGTGATCTTTTCGTGACACCTCAGTTGCGAAACCTCTACTGAATTCGCAGTTCTGGTTGAGCAGGAACCACAGGTGCACTAATCTCCGTGCTCGATGTCAGAGACGTAAAAAGCCTGACCCGCCGAATCCCTCACAGGGGAACCGGGGACCCACCACGTCCTCCGGGGTGAATCCGAGTGCCACCGGCGCACCCGGTAGGGCTGCCTCCGGCCCGAACCCGTCAGCTAACCCGGTAGGCGGCCGAGAGAGGAGCCCGTTGGTGAAGCGCACGCGCGACCGCGGAGGAAAGCACGCGGGCCACGAGACCCGCTGCCGAGAACGCGCGCCGCGAGGGCTGCGCCGTCGCATGGCGGTCGTCGGCCTGGCATTCGCCACCCTGACCCTCGGCACCCCGCTCGTGGCGGCCACCGCGGACCCCGAGCCCAGCCTCCAGCAGCTGGCCAAGCAGGCCGAGAAGCTGCACGAGGAGATCGGCATCCTCGCGGAGCGCTACAACGGCGAGCGGGTCAAGCTCAAGCAGGCCCAGCGGGCCGCCGAGAGTGCCAAGAAGACCCTCGCGTCGAGCGAGTCCGAGCTGGCGGCCCGTCGCACCAAGGCCACCCTCCTGGCACAGAGCACCTACATGTCGGGCGGCCTGAACTCCGGGCTCGCCTTCACCCAGGCCACCGACCCCGACACCTTCCTCGACCAGGCCACCACCAACTACGCGCTCCAGCAGCAGCAGAGCGAGGAGGTCGCCCAGGTGAGCCGGGCGATCGAGGCCGCCGAGCGGGCCCAGGCCAGTGCCAAGGCCAGGACGGCGGAGGTCAAGAAGATCCTGGCGGAGATCGACGGCAACCGGACCAAGATCGAGCGGTTGGTCGACCGGGTCGAGAGCGACCTGTTCAGCGAGGTGCGCACCAGGGCCGTCAGCAACAGGGGCGCCCGGGTGAAGACGAACGTGCCCATCGTCGGCAGCGGCAAGGCCGCGGAGGCCACCCGCTGGGCCCTCACCCAGCAGCTGAAGCCGTACGTCTGGGGCGCCGAGGGGCCCAACTCCTTCGACTGCTCCGGCCTGGTCATGTGGGCCTACCAGAAGGTCGGCATCAGCCTGCCGCACTACACCGGCGACCAGTGGACCGCGGGCACCCACGTCTCCAGGAAAGAGCTGCGCCCCGGCGACCTGGTCTTCTTCTACAGCGACCTGCACCACGTCGGGATCTACATCGGCGCGGGCCTGATGGTCCACGCCCCCCGGACGGGTGACGTCGTCCACATCGCCACGATCGACAACCGGCCCTTCGCCGGAGGCGTCCGCATCGCCGCCTGAACCGGCGTCGACGACCGGGGCCGCGCACGGCCGAACCGGGTCCCGGGCGTACCCCGGATACCGTGCAGGGGTCCGCGGGCGTGTCCGGCCCGCACGCGTGTCCGGCCCGACCTGCCGGACACGCGGCGGTGCGTCAGATCAGACGGCGGCGGGCCGCCCAGGCCACGGCCTCGATCGCCGTGGCGACGCCGATGCGGTCGCAGATGCCCCTGAGCCTGCGCCTGACCGTCCGGCCGCTGATGTCGAGGCGACGCCCCACCCGATCGACCGTGACACCCTTGGCGAGCTCGGCCAGCAGCACAAGGTCGTCGTCGCTGAGACCGATATCGCTCATGCCCAGGGGGCTGTCGCCATGGCGAGAATCCACTTCTGGATATGCCATCAAGAGTCACTCCCCCCACTCTGGAAACCGGGTGCGAGACGCCGGAAATGAATACCGTCCGCCAGGAACGGTAAACGCCTTGTTCAAAGGTCGTCAAGTTCCACTCTTCATAGCGTGCGTCCAGTATTGACATAGCAGGCGCTACGTGAAGTACTCATGATATGTCAGTGCCTTTGCGGCTATGTCATGATCGAGCCCAGGCACGAGCCGGCAGGCATCCCTGGCTGCGGCGACCGAGGTCCTGGCAGAACAAGATTTCGCCGGAACCGCCGCCCCGCCGGGCACCTCGAAGCCGTCCGCTCGGGGATCCGGCCCGTCCGCATTTCTCGGAAAAAATTGATCTCTTCCCGACGAGCATGTCCTCACCACCTTGACGGCACACCACGGATAACACGGAAATATGAGGGTCAAGAGCGGAGCTTTGCGGCATTCGCGAAGTGCCACGTGGTGACGACGGAACATCCGGGCGATATTGGACCTACTGGAAATGGATTTCTGCACCATACGGAAATGCGTCCAATATTGCGCGGGGCCATGGGCCCAACGGCCGTTTCCACCGGCCGGGTTCGCCCGGGGGGCCTCGGCCGCCTCCGCGGGGAACCGCCCTGATCCGTGAAGGTCCGTGAGGGTCCGTGAGGATCTATGCGGGCGCTTCGCCCCGGCGCCTCGGGGCGCTCGCGCGGGGAACGGGCCGGAGACGATCGGGGAACCGCTCCGCCGCGCCCCGGCCGCGCGGCTCCTGCTCCGGCTCGCGTCCACCGGCGCGTGACGGCCCGGGACGCCGGTCGGCGGAGGGGACGGTGACGGCGCCGCCCGGCGCGGCCGACCAGGCTCTCAGGCCCTTTCCGAGCCCGGCTCCCCACGCGATCCCGGCCGGATCCCGCCCCTGTCCCGAGCGGTGACCGGGGCCGCCGTCCGGCCTCGTCCCCGGCGCGCGCACGGCCGGGAACCGGCCGCGCACGGCCGGGAGCCCGCCGTCGCCGCCCGGGAACCCTCCGCCGCCGCTCGCCGTCGTCAGGAGGCGACACCGCCCCTCGTGGCGGTGGCACCGGGCCGCGGTGCCCGGCCCGGTGCACCGTACGGGGAGAACGTCCTCACCCGCCGCCCGCCGGGTTCAGCCGGTCGGCTTGACCAGCGGGAACAGGATGGTCTCGCGGATGTTCTTACCGGTGAAGGCCATGACGAGGCGGTCGATGCCGAGCCCCATGCCGCCGGTGGGCGGCATCGCATATTCCAGGGCCGTGAGGAAGTCCTCGTCAAGCTGCATGGCCTCGACGTCGCCGCCCGCGGCGAGCAGGGACTGCTCGGTGAGGCGGCGGCGCTGCTCGACCGGGTCGACCAGCTCCGAGTAGCCGGTGCCCAGCTCGGTGCCGAAGCCGATCAGGTCCCACTTCTCGGTGAGGAGCGGGTTGTCCCGGTGGGTGCGGGCCAGCGGGGAGGTCTCCAGCGGGTAGTCCATGACGAACGTGGGCTGGACGAGCGTGTGCTCGACGAGGGCCTCGAAGATCTCCTGGACGAGTTTGCCCTGACCCCACTTGGCGTCCCAGTGGATCTCCCGCGCGTCCGCGAGCTTGCGGACGCGCTCCAGGGGCGTCTCGGTGGTGACCTCCTCGCCCAGCGCCTCGGAGACCGACCCGTACAGGGTGATCCGCGGCCACTTCGCCAGACCGAGGTCGATCTCCTGGCCCTGGTGGACGACCACGGAGTGGCCGAGTGCGGCCAGCACGGCCCTCTGGATCATCCGCTGGGTCAGGTCGGCGATGTCGTTGTAGTCGAGATACGTGCCGTACGCCTCCAGCATCGTGAACTCGGGGTTGTGGGTGGAGTCCGCGCCCTCGTTGCGGAAGTTGCGGTTGATCTCGAAGACCTTCTCCAGGCCGCCGACCACCAGCCGCTTGAGGTAGAGCTCGATCGCGATGCGGAGGTAGAGCTCCATGTCGTACGCGTTGATGTGGGTCTTGAAGGGCCTGGCCGTGGCTCCGCCGTGGATCGGCTGGAGCATCGGCGTCTCGACCTCCAGGTAGCCCTCCTCGTGCCAGAAGTCGCGGACGGCCCGGACCACGGCGCTGCGGGTGCGGGCCATCTTCCTGGCCTCGTCGTTGACGATGAGGTCGACGTAGCGCTGGCGGACCCGCGCCTCGGGGTCGGTGAGCCCGGCGTGCTTCTCCGGCAGCGGGCGCAGGCACTTCGACGTGATCGCCCAGCGGTCGGCGAGGATGGACAGCTCGCCCCTGCGGGAGGTGATGACCTCGCCCTCGATGCCCACGTGGTCGCCGAGGTCGACGTCGCGCTTCCACGCGGCCAGGGACTCCTCGCCCACCCTGTCCAGGGAGACCATGACCTGGAGGTCGCCTGAGCCGTCGCGGAGGGTGGCGAAGCAGAGCTTGCCGCCGGTCCTGGACAGCATCACCCGGCCGGTGACGCCCACTTTGTCGCCCGTCGCGGTGTCAGCGGAGAGATCAGCGTATTTCTGGCGGATCTCGGCGTTGGTCGCGGTGCGCGGGAAGTTCACCGGGTAGGGGTCGACGTTCTCGGAACGGAGGCGGTCGAGCTTCTCCCGGCGCACGCGCATCTGCTCGGGCAGATCCTCGGCGGGATTCGTCACGTCATCGGTCACAGTTCCAAAGGGTACCGATGTGGCGAACCTCATGAGTTCGCCGGTCGTGCGGCGCGGAAGCCCATCCTGCGGCGCGGAAGCCCGTCACACGGTGCGGAAGCCCGTCGCGCGGCGCGGGAACCGGTCGCGCGGCACGGGGGAGGGACGCCTCCTCCGTGCCGCGGCGCCCTCAGGGGGCGTTGCGATGGTAGATCAGCCGCAGGCCGATCAGCGTGAGCCAGGGTTCGTGCATGTCGATCGAGCGCGCCTCGCTGACCACGAGCGGCGCCGCGCTGCCGGTGGCGACCACGGTGACGTCGTCGGGGTCGACGGCGAGCTCGGCCGCCATCCGCTCGACGATCCCGTCGACCTGACCGGCGAAGCCGTAGATGATGCCGGCCTGGAGCGCCTCGACGGTGTTCTTCGCGATCACCGAGCGGGGGCGGATCAGCTCCACCTTGTGCAGCTGCGCCCCGGCCGCGGCGAGCGCGTCCACCGAGATCTCGATCCCGGGGGCGGTCACCGCGCCGACGTACTCCCCCTTGGCGGAGACGGCGTCGAAGGAGGTGGCGGTCCCGAAGTCGACGATGACGCACGGCCCGCCGTACAACTGGATGGCCGCCAGCGCGTTGACGATGCGGTCGCTGCCGACCTCCTTCGGGTTGTCCATCCGGACCGGCACCCCGGTGCGGACGCCGGGCTCGACGATCACCGCGTTCACGTCGCCGTAGTAGCGGCGGCACATCTCGCGCATCTCGTTGAGCACCGAGGGGACGGTGGAGCAGATCACGATGCCGTTGACGTCGGCGCCCTTGAGCAGCGGCGACTGCCCGAGCAGCCCCTGGAGCACGACGGCGATCTCGTCCGCCGTGCGCCGGGCGTCCGTGGCGATCCGCCAGTGCTCGATGACGTCCTCGCCCTCGAAGAGCCCGAGAACGGTGTGAGTGTTGCCGACGTCGATGGCAAGCAGCATCAATTCCCCCGAAGGTCCAAGGCGATGTCCAGCGCCGGCGCCGAGTGCGTGAGCGCGCCCACGGCAAGGTAGTCAACACCTGTTTCGGCCACGTCACGAGCGACCTGGAGGGTCAGTCCCCCGCTGGACTCCAGCCGTGCCCTGCCGGCGACCAGCCGTACGGCCCGCGCCAGCTCCTCGACGGTGAAATTGTCCAACAGGATCTCCTCCGCTCCCTCGGCCAGCACCGGCTCGATCTGGTCGATCCGGTCGACCTCGACCTCGATCGGCAGACCGGGGTAGGCGTCGCGGACCGCACGGAACGCCTCGGCGACCCCGCCCGAGGCCACCACGTGATTGTCCTTGATCAGCGCGGCGTCCGAAAGCGACATCCGGTGATTGGTTCCGCCGCCGCACCGGACGGCGTACTTCTCCAGGGCGCGCAGTCCGGGCAGCGTCTTGCGGCTGTCCCTGATCCGGGCCCCGGTCCCCTCGACGGCCAGGACCCAGCGGCCGGTGAGGGTCGCGATGCCGGACAGGTGGGTGAGCAGGTTGAGCGCGGTGCGCTCGGCGGTCAGCAGGTCCCGGGTGGGACCGGTGACGGTCATCAGCACGTCGCCCCTGGCGACACGCTCGCCGTCCTTGACCTTGCGCTCGGCCACCAGCCGGCCCTGGCCGAGGTGGGCGAACGCACCCTCGGCCACGACCAGCCCCGCGACCACGCCGTCCTCGCGGGCCACCACGTCGGCGGTGGCGGTCTGGTCGGCGGGGATGGTGGCGAGGCTGGTGACGTCGCCCGCCTCCTGCAGGTCCTCGGCCGCGGCGGCCTCCAGGATCGCGGCCACCACCGCCGGGTCCAGGCCCGCCTCGACCAGGTCGTTCTCCACCTGGGACGGCAGGGCGGTCGCGCGCCGCCCGTGCGGTACGTATGTCATGGCGGGTCCCTCCGCGGTCAGGGTGGTGTCGAGGTGGCCCAGCCACCAGTCGTCGTCGCGCTCGGGAAAGTCCTCACGCCAGTGCGAGCCCCGGGTCTCCCGGCGTTCGCGGGCGGCCGCCACGAGCGCGGAGGCGACCGTCAGCAGGTTGGTGGTCTCCCAGGACTCGGTGCACGGCTCCACCGCCACCGGGGTCCACCTGAGGTTCAGCAGGGCCCTGGCGACCTCGCCCAGGGACTCCTCGCCGCGCAGCACGCTCGCCCCCCGGCTCATGTGCCCCTGGATCCTGGTCCGGGCCCTGGGGTCGATCAGGCCGGTGGGCCGGTCGTCGGGGGCCGGCTCGCCCGCGACCGGCAGCGTCGCGCTCTTGCCGCGGGCGGCCCGTACCGCGTGGATGTCGGCGGCGATGCGCCCGGCGAAGACCAGGCCTTCGAGCAGGGAGTTGGAGGCCAGCCGGTTGGCGCCGTGCACGCCGGTGCACGCGACCTCGCCGCACGCGTACAGGCCGGGCACGCTGGTACGGCCGCGCAGGTCGGCGCGGACGCCGCCGCTGGCGTAGTGGGCGGCGGGCGCGACGGGGACGAGCTGGGTGACCGGGTCGATGCCGTGCTCCAGGCAGACCGCGTGGATCGTCGGGAAGCGGGTGCGCCACTTCTCCTCGCCGAAGTGGCGGGCGTCGAGATAGACGTGGTCGGCGCCGGTGGCGCGCATCCGCCGCATGATCGCCTTGGCCACGACGTCGCGGGGGGCGAGGTCGGCGAGCTCGTGGACGCCCTCCATGAACCGGGTGCCGTCCGCGTCGACCAGTACGGCTCCCTCGCCCCTGACCGCCTCGGAGATCAGCGGCTGCTGGCCGGTGGAGTGCTCGCCGAGCCAGAGGACGGTCGGGTGGAACTGGACGAACTCCAGGTCCCTGACGACGGCGCCCGCGCGCAGCGCGAGCGCCACCCCGTCGCCGGTGGAGACGACGGGGTTGGTGGTGGCGGCGTAGACCTGTCCCATGCCGCCGGTGGCCAGCACCACGGCCCCCGCCGTGACCGCGCCCACCCCGTCGCGCTCGCCCTCGCCCATGACGTGCAGGGTCACTCCCGCGGTACGGCCCTCGGCGTCCTTGAGGAGGTCGAGGACGAGCGCGTGCTCGATCACCTCGATCCCCGACTCCGCGACGGCCTGGACGAGTGCCCGCTGCACCTCGGCCCCGGTGGCGTCGCCGCCCGCGTGCACGATGCGGTCGCGCCGGTGGCCGCCCTCCCTGGTGAGCTGGAGCGCCCCCGAGGCGTCGGTGTCAAACCGGGCGCCCACCGCGATCAGGCCGCGCAGCGCGCCGGGCCCCTCGGTCACCAGGGTCCGGACGGCCTCCTCGTCGCAGAGTCCGACTCCGGCGACGAGCGTGTCCGACAGGTGTTCCTCGGGGGTGTCCCGCGGGTCGAGCACGGCGGCGATGCCGCCCTGTGCCCAGCGGGTCGAGCCGGACGACAGGACGTCCTTGGTGACGACCAGGACCTTCGCCCCGGGGTCGAGGGCGACGTACCGCAGCGCCAGGGTGAGGCCGGCGACGCCGGAGCCCACCACGACCACGTCCGCCCGGACCGTCCAGCCCGGAGGCGGGGCGGTCAACCTCTGGGGAATGGCCGGGATGCTCATAGCCGCCTCCTCGCGGGGTTCATTAGAGGCCGTTGATTTCGTCAGTGTGACGATAACGCGAGCTTCGCGGCGGCTGTTCCCCGGGGTGGGACATTTCGCCCGAACCTTGAAATCACCGCAGCTCGGGGACGCACACGGCGGCTCGCCACCGGCCACTCACCGGTTACCTCTCGTCACCGGCCGCTCACCGGTCGTCCACCACCGCCGGCCGCTCGTCGATCACCGCCCGCCAGTCATCGGCCACCGGCCACCGCCCGCCGACTCCTGCCGGCGAGCGGCCGGGGGTCAGCGGATGTCGAGCGTGACGTTGTCGATCAGCCTGGTGGACCCCACCCTGGCGGCCACCGCGAGGATCGCCTCACCCGCGTGGCCGTCGCCGACCTCCGCGAAGGTCGCGGGGTCGACCAGGACCAGGTAGTCGAGCGCCAGCGAAGGCTCGGCCTCCAGGACGGCGAGCGCGGCCCGGCGGATCTCCGCGGGCGCGCGCCGCCCGGCCCCCGCCGTCAGGGCACGCGACAGGGCCAGGGCCGTCACCCGGTCGTCCGGTGACAGGTAGCGGTTGCGGCTGGACAGCGCCAGGCCGTCCGGCTCGCGGACCGTGGGCCCGCCGACGATCGAGACCGGCAGGTTCAGGTCGGCGACCATCCTGCGGATCACCGCGAGCTGCTGGGCGTCCTTCTGCCCGAACACCGCCACGTCCGGCTGGACCAGGTTGAACAGCTTCAGCACCACGGTCAGCACGCCGTCGAGGTGGCCGGGCCTGAACTCCCCCTCGACGACCGAGCCCATCCCGCCCGCGGAGACCCCGACCTGCCTGTCCGGCAGGTACATGTCCTCGGCCGAGGGGGCGAACACCACGCTCACCCCCTCGGCCTCACAGACCTCGAGGTCGGCGTCGAACGTGCGGGGATAGCGGGAGAAGTCCTCGGTGGGCCCGAACTGGAGCGGGTTCACGAAGATGCTCACCGCCACGTGCGCGGCCCTCTCACGGGCCAGCCGGATGAGCGAGCGGTGCCCCTCGTGCAGCGCGCCCATGGTCGGCACGAGCGCCAGCGCGCTCCCCCCGCCGGAGCCGGGGGAGGCGCCCGCGCCGATCCCCAGTGCCTCGCGGGCCTTGAGCAGCCCTGCGCGGTCGTCCGCCACGATCACTGGAACCTCCCGGGGGTGCTCCGGCTCCCGGGCCGGAGAGGAATGACGGTCGTCGGAATCCGCCGGTTCCCTTCGCCGGGCGGATTCGGCTCACCGGATCAGCTAACCCGATCGGGTCACCGGGGCGGGCACCGGGTCGGCACGGAACCTCTCGGGGCCGCGCGTCGCCCATGCCGACTTCGTACGCACCCGGGTCCCTCAGGACCGCACTCGCCTCCCCAGGCCGATCCGGTACGCCCCGGCCCCTCAGGGCCGTACGGCGCCTCCCAGGGCGATCTCGTACGCCTTCGGGTCCCTCAGGTCCATATGTTGCCGCCCAGGAACCGTCACCGGTCGCCGCCGGTCGTGACTCGTCATGTCCCTCAGGTCCATATGTTGCCGCCCAGGGCGTCCAGAAGGCGCTCGGCGGCCTCGGGCTTGAGCAGCCCGGCCGCCAGTGCCCGGTCGGCGGTGAGCCTGGCGAGCGCCACGTAGGCGTCCGCCGCCTCGGGGGCGGCGAGGATCAGCGCGTCCACGTGCCTGCGGACGGTTCCGGCGTCGCCGCGCACCACCGGGCCGGTGAGCCCGGCGATGCCGAGCCTCAGCACGTTCTCCAGGGCCGCGCCGAGCAGCGGGCCGAGCATCCGGCCCGGCTGCTCCACGCCGATCTTCTCCAGCAGCTCCGAGGACTCCGCGATGAGCGTCACCATGTGGTTGGCCGCCTGGGCCAGGGCCGCGTGGTAGAGCGGCCGGTCCTCGTCGGCGATCCAGACCGGCTCGCCCTCCATCTCGATGACGAGGGCCTCGGCCACCGGGCGGAGCGGGTCGGGAGCGGTCACCCCGTACGAGATCCCGGTGAGGCGGCGCAGGTCGTCGTCGCGGCCGGTGAAGGTCATCACGGGATGCAGCGCCAGCGGCAGCGCCCCCGCCTTGATCGCCGGGTTCAGCACGGCCAGGCCGTACGCGCCGCTGGTGTGGGCCACCAGCTTGCCGCGCAGATCGGTGCCGGTCTCGACCAGGCCGGAGACCAGGCCGGGCAGCACGTCGTCGGGGACCGTCAGCAGGACGAGGTCCGCGCCGGCCACCACGTCCTCCGGCCGGGTGGGAACGAGCCCGAGCCGCTCGACCGCCCGCTCCCTCGAGGCGTCGGAGACACCGCTCGCCGCGACCACCCGGTGCCCCGCCCTGACGAGCGCGGCGCCGAGCGCCGAACCGACCCTGCCCGCTCCAACCACTCCGACGGCCAGCCGTGCCGGGCGATCGACTGCGTCCATGACGTCCCGTCCTTCGACCATGTGGGGCTCCGTGCCCGATTGACCAGCGTAACGGGCCATGCCGTCGCAACCGTGGCAAGACGCGGGTTCGTAGCGGTCGGTAACGGAGGCGAGGCCCTCCCCGAGGGGGCCCGGCCGGGCGAACCGGGAGCGTACCGGGCCCGCTGGAGAGCCCGCAGGCCCGGCTCACACGGCGATCCAGCCCGCGGCGCGCCGACGTGGCGTCGACAACGATCGCGCAAACCGGTGACAGAATGTAGTCATGCATTCACTCGAAGCGTCAGCGCGAGCCGATCTCGTTCCCCCGCCCCGGCGGGTAGCGTCTGAGAGCGTGTGGCTCACCTGGCGTGCCGCGATGGAGCATGCGCTCTACGGCGAAAGCGGCTTCTATCTCCGGGAGCGCCCCTCCAGCCATTTCCGGACATCGGTCGGCGCCTCCCCCGTCTTCGCCGAGGCCGTGCTGCGCGAGCTGGCCGCGATCGACGAGGCGCTCGGCGGCCCCGACGTGCTCGACCTGGTCGACATCGGCGCCGGTGAGGGCGAGCTGGCGGCGGGTGTGCTCGCCGCGGCACCGCCCGCGCTCCGGTCGAGACTGCGGGTGACCGCGGTCGACCTGGCGCCCCGGCCGCCGGCGCTGCCCGAGGAGATCGTCTGGTCGAGGGCCGCGCCGGACGGGATCCACGGGCTGGTGATCGCCAACGAGTGGCTCGACAACGTGCCGGTCGACATCGCGGAGCAGACGGCCGACGGGCCCCGGCTGGTCATGGTCAACGTCACCGACGGTGAGGAACGCCTCGGCGGCATGCCCTCGGAGGCGGATCTCGCCTGGCTGGACCGATGGTGGCCGATGCGGGCCGTCGGGGAGCGGGCCGAGATCGGCAGGCCGCGCGACAGGGCCTGGGCGTCGGTGATCGTACGGCTGGCGCGCGGCGGGGCGATCGCGATCGACTACTCCCACGCCCTGGACGACCGGCCGCCGTACGGCACGCTGGCCGGCTACCGGGACGGGGCGATGGTCGCGCCCGTGCCCGACGGCTCGTGCGACATCACCGCCCATGTGGCGCTCGACGCCTGCGCGGCCTCCGGCGAGAGCGCCGGAGCCGTCACGACGGCGCTGACCACGCAGCGCGAGGCGTTGCGCGCCCTCGGGATCACCGGAGGCCGCCCGCCGGTCGAGCAGGCCAGGAACGACCCGCGCGGCTACCTGCAGGCCCTCGCGAGGGCCTCGGAGGAGGCGGAGCTCATCGCCGCGGGCGGCCTCGGCGGGTTCGGCTGGCTGTCGCAGAGCCGTCACTGACCCGCCGGACCGACGTCGTTCCCGCGGGGCCACGGTGCGGGCGGCGGAGCCGACAGGGAGCCGGTGGGGCGCCCGGCCGCCGTGCCCTCGTCCACGGACGACACGGGCCGGGCACACCCGTGGCCCGTCCGCGTCGCCCGCTCCGGCCGCTTCGTCCGAGGCCGGTTCAAACCCGCACGTCCAGGTTCGAGGCCGGTTCAGACCCGCACGTCCAGGTTCGAGGCCGGTTCAGACCCGCACGTCCAGGGAGGTGAGACCGCGGATGACGTAGCCCGGCCCCCAGACGGGCTCGGCGGCGAGTTCCATCTTCGGGGCCCTGCGCAGCAGGGCGCCGAAGGACTCGATCAGCTCGACCCTGGCCAGCGGTGCCCCGAGGCAGAAGTGAATCCCTGCGCCGAAGGAGATGTGCGGGTTGTCGGCCCGGCCCACGTCCAGGCGGGCGGGGTCGGCGAAGACCTCGGGATCGCGGTTGGCCGAGCCGAACAGCAGCGCCACCTCGGTGCCGCGCGGGATGTCGACCCCGCCCACCGAGATGTCCTCCAGCACCCAGCGCTCGAACATCTGCAGCGGGGTGTCCCAGCGCATCAGCTCCTCGACCGCCGTGGGCAGCAGGGTGTGGTCGGCGCGGAGCCGGTCCAGCTCGGCCGGGTTGCGGAACAACGACCACCAGCCGTTGCCGGTGACGTTGACGGTGGCCTCGTGCCCGGCATTGAGCAGCAGCACGCAGGTGCCGACCAGCTCCTCCTCGGTGAGCCTGTCACCCTCGTCGGCCACCAGGGCGAGCGCGCTGATCAGGTCGTCGCCGGGGTCGGCCCTGCGGGCGCGGGCCAGCTCGACGAGATAGGCGGAGAACTCCTCGGCCGCCCGCACGGCCGTGTGCTGGGCCTCGACCGACGGCTGGAGCTCGTACATGCCGCAGATGTCGGCCGACCAGGGCCGCAGCAGGTGCCGGTCGGCCTCGGGGACGCCCAGCATCTCGGCGATCACGGTGACCGGGAGCGGCTCGGCGACCTCGGCGATCAGGTCTCCGCCGCCGCGCTCGACGAAGTCGTCCACCAGTTCCCCGGCCATCCGGGCGACCTTGGGACGGAGCGCCTCGACCATGCGGGGGGTGAACGCCTTCGACACCAGCCGCCGGAGCCTGGTGTGCACCGGCGGCTCGACATCGAGCATTCCCGCCCTGATCACCCGCCAGAACGGGTCCTGGAACTCGGGGTCGTCCGGCCTGCCGAACTCCTGGTGCGAGGCCACGTGCAGGTAGGAGCGGCCGAGCCTGCGGTCTCGCAGCAGCGCGTTGACGTCGGCGTACCTGGCCACCAGCCACTGGCCGGTCGGTTCGAAGAAGCTGACCGGCCGCTCCCGCCTCAGCTCGTCGTAGACGTCATAGGGGTGGGCGACGAATTCCGGATTCCAGGGATCAAAGCGCACGTAAGCATCGTAATCCCCGGTCCAGGATCAGGTCTGCTCGTCCGGCTTCCCTCTCTCGACCGGCTCGTCCGCCCGGCCCGCCGGGGTCTCCGCGCCCACCGGGGCCTCCGTGCCCTTTGGCGTCTCCGGGCCGGCCTCGCCCTCGGTCTCGTAGCGGGAACGCAGCTCGACCGGCTTCCGCCCCGCCTTGCCGCGCATCCGGATGTTCAGCAGCTCCACCAGCAGCGAGAACGCCATCGCGAAGTAGATGTAGCCCTTCGAGATGTGCTGCTCGAACCCCTCGGCGATGAGCACGACGCCGATCAGCACCAGGAAGGACAGGGCGAGCATCTTGATGCTCGGGTGCCGGTCCACGAAGCGGCTGATCGGCCCGGAGGCGACCAGCATCACGATGACCGAGACGATGACGGCCGCGATCATGACGCCCAGCTCGTCGACCATGCCGACCGCGGTGATCACCGAGTCGAGCGAGAAGACGACGTCGAGGATCATGATCTGGATGATCACCGAGGTGAAGGAGGAGGCGACCTTGCCCTCGGAGTGGTGGGACTCTCCCTCCAGGCTGCCGTGCATCTCGTGGACGCTCTTGCCCAGCAGGAACAGGCCGCCGAGTATCAGGATCAGGTCGCGCCCCGATATCCCCTGCCCGAAGACCTCGAACATCGGTTCGGTGAGCCTCACCACCCACGACAACGCCAGCAGCAACAGGAGGCGGCTGAGCAGGGCGACGGCGAGGCCGAGCTTGCGGGCCTTGTCGCGCTGCTCGGGCGGGAGCTTGCCCACCAGGATCGAGATGAAGATGATGTTGTCGATTCCCAGGACGATCTCCAGGGCGACAAGGGTGAAGAACCCTATCCATATCTCCGGGCTGGTCACCCAGTCCATTGCTTCCTCCTTCGTCGGCCGGCGCCCGAACGCACCGCCGGCCCAGCTGCCCGAGTGCTTCTTCGACTGACTGCCTGGACGACCGGGGGACGCAGGGAGTTCCTTCCCCCTCATCACGCTTCGCTGGCAAATCCGCCGGGCGTTCCCGAGGACGCCCGCTCCGGCTCCGATATCGGGTTGATCACGTTTCGGACTTGCGGGGCACCGCGAGGTGTCGGTTATAGTTCCCCCGTAGGTCATGAGTGCCAGTGACAAGCCCCGGCTCGCTGGCCGGCAACCCTCGCGTCCGCGGCGGGGTGCCCCGGGTGAGGACCTGGTCCGGCACGAGGTGTGCCGGGCAAGCGCGGGCTCCAGGCACCTGTGTCATGGGTTGGGGTCCGATGACCTCGAAGGAGCCCTGGCATGTCCACCCTGACGATCTTCACCCCCGCGAGCCTCGCAAACCCCGCGAGCCCCGCCCCCGTCGTCCCGGCCACCACCGCCGCTCCTGTGACCGTCCCCGAGACCTACGCGTCCGGTGACCGCCCGATCCCGGCCGTGCTCGGCTCGGACCTGGAGGTCCCGGTCAGGGGCGGCAGGCTCGTCCGCTACGCCAACCTCGACTACGCCGCGAGCGCCCCCTGTCTGGAGCCGGTCAGCGCCGCCGTCGCCGCCGCGCTCCCGGCCTACTCCAGCGTCCACCGCGGCGCCGGGTACGCGTCCCAGCTGACCACGGCCCGCTACGAGCAGGCCAGGCATACGGTGCGCGCCTTCGTCGGCGCCCGTCCCGACGACTCGGTGATCTTCACCCGCAACACCACGGACGCGACCAACCTGCTGGCCCGCAGCCTGCCCGAGGGCACCACCGCCGTGGTCTTCGACACCGAGCACCACGCCTCGCTGCTGCCCTGGGAGCGGGTCGTGCGGCTGGCGGCCCCCGCCTTCCCCGGCGAGGCCGTCCGCGCCGCCGACGACGCCCTCGCCTCGATCGACGGCCCCAAGCTGCTGGTCGTGACCGCCGCCTCCAACGTCACCGGGGAGCTCTGGCCGATCGCCGCGCTGGCCCACATCGCCCACCGCCACGGGGCCCGCGTCCTCGTCGACGCCGCGCAGCTCGTCCCGCACCGCCGCCTCAACCTGACGGCGCTCGACCTGGACTACGTGGTCTTCTCCGGCCACAAGCTCTACGCGCCGTTCGGCACCGGCGCGCTGATCGGCCGTTCCGACTGGCTGGCCGAGGCCGAGCCGTACCTGCGGGGCGGCGGCGCGGTGAAGGCCGTGAACGACGACGGCACCGAGTGGCACGACGACCCCGAGGCCCGGCACGAGGCGGGGACCCCGAACGTGCTGGGCGCCGTCGCGCTCGCCGCGGCCTGCGACGCCCTGATCGCCACCGGCTGGACCCCGCTGGTCCGCGAGGAGGAGCGCCTCCTGGAGCGCCTGCGCGCGGGTCTCGCCTCCGTCCCCGGCGTGCACGAGCTGTCCCTGTGGGGCCCGGACCACCCGCGCGTCGGCATCGTCTCCTTCGTGGTGGACGGCTTCACCGCCCGCGAGGTCGCCGAGGTCCTGTCCGGCGACCACGGCATCGGCGTCCGCGACGGCAAGTTCTGCGCCCACCCCTTCGTACGGCACCTGCTGGGCGCCAAGGACGGCGGCTGCGACGACGTCACCGCCTCCGCCGTCCGCGCCTCCATCGGCATCGGTACCACCTCCGAGCACGTCGACCGGTTGATCGACGCCCTGCGGGATCTTGCCTCGCGCGGCTGACGTGACAGCATGGCCCTATGACTGAAGGCGCGCCCCGCGAGCTGAGCGTGGGAATGGGGGCGGGGGCCGAGGCCGTGCGGGGGGCGCACGGCAAGGAGCTCGCGACCGAGGACATGATCCTCAACATCGGCCCGCAGCACCCGTCCACGCACGGCGTGCTGCGGCTGCGGCTCACCCTGGACGGGGAACGGATCAGCTCGGCCGAGCCGATCGTGGGCTACATGCACCGGGGCGCGGAGAAGCTCTTCGAGGTGCGCGACTACCGGCAGATCATCGTGCTGGCCAACCGGCACGACTGGCTGTCGGCGTTCGCCAACGAGCTGGGCGTCGTGCTCGCGGTGGAACGGATGCTCGGCATGGAGGTGCCGGTCAGGGCGGTCTGGACGCGCACGCTGATGGCCGAGCTCAACCGGGTGCTCAGCCACCTGATGTTCCTCGGCTCCTACCCGCTGGAGCTCGGCGCGATCACTCCGGTCTTCTACGCGTTCCGGGAGCGCGAGACCCTCCAGGCCGTGATGGAGGAGATCTCCGGCGGGCGCATGCACTACATGTTCAACCGGGTCGGCGGCCTGAAGGAGGAGATCCCCGAGGGGTGGACGGGCCGGGTCGCCCAGGCCGTGGCCGACGTGCGGCGACGGCTGCCCGACATCGAGAACCTGATCGTCGGGAACGAGATCTTCCTCGCCCGCACGCGCGGGGTCGGCGTCCTCGACCGCGAGACGATCATGCAGTACGGCGTGAGCGGCCCCATCGCCCGCGCCTCCGGCGTCGACGTCGACCTGCGCAGGGACGAGCCGTACCTCGCCTACGGCGAGCTGCCGGTGAAGGTCGTCACCCGGTCGGCGGGAGACTGCCACGCCCGCTTCGAGGTGCTGCTGGAACAGGTGAAGGTCTCCCTCGACCTGGCCGACGCCTGCGTGGAACGGCTTCTTGACCTGCCCCCGGGGCCGGTCAACCAGCGCCTGCCCAAGGTGCTGAAGGTTCCCGAGGGCCACACCTACGCCTGGACGGAGAGCCCGCTCGGCCTGAACGGCTACTACCTGGTCTCGCGCGGCGAGAAGACGCCGTGGCGGATGAAGCTCCGCTCGGCCTCCTTCAACAACGTCCAGGTGCTGCGCGAGATGCTCCCCGGCCACCTGGTCGCGGACATGGTGGCCATCCTGGGCTCGATGTTCTTCGTCGTCGGCGACATCGACAAGTGACGAGTGACGAGTGACGAGTAAGGCACGGTTGGAACCGCATGACCGAACCCGGTGAGGATCAGGAGAGGGCGACTCCCCCTGCCCCCTCGGCGCTCCCCACACCCCCGGCGTCCCCCGCCGCTCCCGTTCCGGGAGCCTCCGGGCCCGCCTCGACCGGAACCGCCGGAACTCCCGCCACCGCGACCACCGCGACCACGGGGCCCGTGCCGCCCGAGGTCCCTCCTGTCGAGGGCGGGCCACGGCGGGACCGGTACGTCGACTGGCTACGCGCGTTCAGCCTGATCGTCGTGGTCGTCTGGCACTGGGCGTTCACGATCCTGCAGTGGGGCCCCGACGGCCCCTCCCCGACGAGCCCGCTGGGCTTCACCTCGGGGCTGTGGATCCTGACGTGGCTGCTGCAGGTGCTGCCGCTCTTCTTCTACGTGGGTGGATACGTCCACCTGCTGTCGTGGAACCGGGCCTGCGAGCGCGGGGTGGGCATCGGCACCTTCGTGTCGCGGCGCATCCGGAGCCTCGCGATCCCCGCGCTGGCGCTGGCCGGAACCTGGATCGTGTTCGGCGCACTCGTGGCGTGGGCGTTCGGGATCGAGTGGATGGACCGCGTGGTCCTGCTCGTCATCAGCCCCCTCTGGTTCATCGGCGTCTACCTCGTGCTGATCGCCCTGCTCCCGATCTCGCTCTGGCTGCACCGGCACTACGACGTGCTGGCCCTGATCTGGCTGGCGGGGGCGGCGCTCGTCGTCGACGTGCTACGGCTGCGCTACGGGTACGAGGCCGCGGGCTGGCTCAACATGATCATCGTCTGGGGGCTGGCCCACCAGGCGGGTTTCTTCTACGACAGGGTGGTGGAGCTTCCCCGCCGCTTCGACGTCGCCATCCTGTGGACCGGTTTGTTCGCCCTCTTCGGCCTGGTCTACTCGGGCATCTACCCGGGTTCGATGGTGGGTGTTCCCGGCGACAAGCTCTCCAACATGGCGCCGCCCACCTTCGTCATCGTGGCGCTCCTGATCTTCCAGATCGGCCTGGTGGAGGTGCTGAGGCCGTCCATGGAACGCCTGCTCGAACGTCCCAGGTGGCAGCGCGTGAACGAGACGGTCAACCGGTTCGCGCTCCCGCTGTTCCTGTTCCACACGACCGGCATGGCGATCTGGGTGGCGCTGACCTGGTGGCTGGCGGGCGGCGGGCCCGGCGTCGGGGTGCGGCCGGACCTGTTCTGGTGGTTGGAGCGCCCCCTGGCCGTCGCCGGGGCGCTGGTCTGCACGCTCCCGGTCATCATGCTCTTCGGACGCAAGTGGACGGCGAGACGACGCTAGCGTGGCCCCGCGGGAACGAGGCCGGCGTCGCGCCAGGGCGGCGGACGGCCGGGGCGGGGCCTACGCCGGGGCCGGCGCCTCAGCGATCGTCGTCCGCGGAGTCCTTGGGCACCTTGCAGCAGTGCTCCAGGTACAGGGCCGAGCAGATCAGCAGCACGCACACCAGCATCGACCCGCCGGTGATGAAGAAGTCGCGGCGGGGGACCTCCTGCTCCAGCAGCTCCACCGTGTAGAGGGTGAACCCGGCGAAGATCCCGCCGAAGATCGCCCCGCCGTACGCGGAGGCCTTGGCCAGGGCGGCCAGGCGGGCCACGGCCAGGGGCTCGACGGGCTTGGTGTCGGGCTTGCGCTCGATCCTGGCCTTCGTCATCCACCCGCTGTAGAACTCACCGATCGCCAGCAGCAGCACCGTCGGGATCGCCGTCCACGGCACGGTCGGCAGATCCGAGTAGAGCGGTCTGAGGAGCGCCCAGGTGAGGATCGCGAACACGAGGAAGATCCCGATGAGGACACCGGGGCGGGTGGGCTTCACACGGGCCTCTGGAGGGTCAGGTCGGGGCGCGGCCGTACGTAGCCCTGGTCGAGACCGGCCAGCAGGTCGGCCACCCGGCGTCCGGACAGGACGGCGCCGGGGTCGGCCCACACCCAGGGGACCAGTACGAACGCGCGCTCGTGCGCCCTGGGGTGCGGCAGGGTGAGGTCGGGGTCGTCCATGACGACGTCCCCCACGGTGATCAGGTCGACGTCCAGGGTGCGCGCTCCCCAGCGCTCCACCCGGACCCTGCCGAAGGCGTTCTCCACACCTTGAGCACGATCGAGGAGCGCCCGAGGTTCCAGCGCGCTCTCGGCGATCACCACCGCGTTGAGATAGGCGCCCTGTTCCGGACCGCCGACCGGGTCGGTCTCGTAGACCGGCGAGACCGCGACGAACGTGAGCTCCGGCTTCTCGAACAGGGCGTCGAGCGCGCCCCGCAGGGTGCCGAACCGGTCGCCCAGATTGCTGCCGAGCGCCAGGACGACCCTCATGCCCGGCCCCGGGTGATCGTCACGATCACGTCGTCGAACGGCAGCGGGATCGGCGCGGCGGGCTTGTGCACGCTCACCTCCGCCGCCTGGACGAGCTCGCGGGCCAGGCAGACGTCGGCCAGGCGCTGGGCGAGGGTCTCGATCAGGTCGACCGGCTCGCCTCCCACGACCCGCGCCAGGTCCTCGGCGAGCTCGCCGTAGTGGACGGTCCTGGTGAGGTCGTCACCGGCCGCCGCCGGTGCCGTGTCGAGGAACAGGGTGACGTCGACGACGAACTCCTGGCCGAGCTCCCGCTCCGCCGCCAGCACGCCGTGCCGCCCGCGCACCCGCAGCCCTCTGAGGCTGATCCGGTCGCCGGCCGTCCTGCCGGACCCGCCGGAGGGCAGGCCGTACGCCACGGCCCCGGACGAGCCCAGGGCCAGGTTCTCCAGCGGATCCAGCGGCCGGCCGCCGATCGGACCGCCGATCGGCTCGTCGGCCGGATCTCCGATCAGGTCGTCGACGCCGTCGTCGATCCGCAGGGGCCGACCCCCGGCCACCGGGTGACCGCCACTCCCGCCGGACCGTTCACCGGTGCGCTCGCTCACGCGGCTTCCTCTTCCTCGTCCTCGTCGTCCCCCTGCAGCACGGGTGAGCCGTGGTGCAGCCAGAGCCGCCACCCCGCCGACGTCCGCACGAAGGTGTTGCTCGCGACCACCTTGCCCGCCGCGAAGCTGGAATCACCTTCGTCGCCCGCGGTGAGGATGTTCTCCTCACAGGTGAGGATGGCGACGTCGCCCAGGACCATGACGCGGACGTCGGTCAGCACGAACTGGATGTAGGGCGTGTTGGCCATGATGAGCGCCCACGAGCGCAGCACCTCCTGCCGGCCGTTCACGATCGGCCAGCCGGGGTGGACGCAGCTCACCTGCTCGCCCTCGATGTCCTCGGCCCAGATCTCGGTCATCCGGTCGAGGTCGGCGTCCTCGATGGCGGTGTAGAACGCCTGGTTGACCGTCTCGACGGCGGTGGTGTCGACGCTCATGATCTCGCTCCCTGAACTGCGGCAGCCACACGGACGGCGTCCGCGTTCGGACGGACGTCGTGCACGCGCACACACCAGGCCCCCGCCTGCGCGGCGAGCGCGGTCACGGCGAGCGTGGCATCGTCACTACGACTGAAAGGGCGCGGCACGCCCTCCGGGTCGGCCAGGAGGCGACCCAGGAAGCGTTTCCGCGAGGCCCCGACGAGCAGCGGGTAACCCAGCTCTCCGAGCCTGTCGATGCCCGCGATCAGCGCCCAGTTGTGTTCGGGGTTCTTGGAGAAGCCCAGCCCCGGGTCGAGCACGATCTGCTCCTCCGCCACCCCCTCGGCCAGCACGGAGGCGACCCGCTTGGCGAGCTCCTCGCGCACCTCGGTCACCACGTCGCCGTACACGGCCCTGCGGTCCATGGCGTGACTGTGCCCCCGCCAGTGCATCACCACGTACGGTACGCCCGAGGCGGCCACTACTCTCGGCATCGCCGGGTCGGCCAGCCCTCCGCTGACGTCGTTGACCAGTTTCGCCCCGGCCCGCACGGCCATCTGGGCGACCTCGGCCCGCATGGTGTCGACGCTGACGGTGACGCCCTCGCGGCTCAGCTCCCGGATGACCGGCTCGACCCTGGCCAGCTCCTCCTCCAGCGGCACCCGCGCGGCGCCGGGCCTGGTGGACTCGCCGCCGACGTCGACGATGTCGGCGCCCTGCTCGACCAGCTCCAGGCCGTGACGCACGGCCACCGCCGGGTCGAACCACCTGCCGCCGTCGGAGAAGGAGTCGGGAGTCACGTTGACCACGCCCATCACGAGGCACCGGCCCGCGTCCGGCAGCCCGGGCACACTCCACGTAGTCATGGCGACAAGCCTAGGCGTTGCGCCCTGTACGCCCGTCTCGTGGGTCCGGCTTGCGCCATAACGAATCCGCACACCCGTCACAGGGCGGACGGTCCTCGGCCGGTGTCCCGCCCGGGACGTCTGGCTGGCATGCGTTCTCCTCCACTCGGAGTCGGCGGCTCCGCGAGACCCTCGGGCGTGGCCGTCTCGATCCGAGAGTCGGAGAGAACCCGATCGGGGCGCCCGGCCCTGCCGGGTGTGGCGATATTAGCCCGACCAAGGTCGGCTTGGGGGACTTTCCCCGCCCCACAGCCCTTCCCGGCCGCCGGCCGGGCCACGGGTCCGGCCGCGGGCACGGCCGTCGTCCGGTCGCCGGTCCCGCCACACCCCCTCCAGACCCTCCACAACGCGGAAACCCCGCCCGGACGCCGATCGGCGGTCCGGGCGGGGTCACGTCCTTACGGGCTCTCGAAGGCACGCGGGACGGCGATCAGCGGATGATGAGGGCCATCGCCTCGGCGCGGGTCTTGTCGCTGTTGCGGAAGTCCCCGCGCACGGCCGAGGTGATCGTCTTGGCCCCTGGCTTGCGGACCCCCCGCATGGTCATGCAGAGGTGCTCGCACTCGATCACGACGATGACCCCCCGCGGCTCCAGCACGTTCATGAGCGCGTCGGCGATCTGGGAGGTCATCCTCTCCTGCACCTGGGGGCGCCTGGCGTACACGTCGACGAGGCGGGCGAGCTTGGACAGGCCTGTGACCTGCCCCTTCGCGTTCGGGATGTAGCCGACGTGGGCCACGCCGTGGAACGGCACGAGGTGGTGCTCGCAGGTCGAGTAGACCTCGATGTCGCGGACGAGCACCATCTCGTCGTGGTCGACGTCGAAGACCGTGGTCAGGACGTCCTCCGGGGTCTGCCCCAGCCCGGCGAACTGCTCCGCGTAGGCGCGGGCGACGCGGGCGGGGGTGTCCTGGAGCCCGTCGCGGTCGGGATCCTCACCGATGGCGATGAGGATCTCCCGGACCGCGCTCTCCAGCCGGGCCGCGTCGACCTGGAGCGGCTTGGCACCCCCCACGTTCAGTTCACGTCCTTGGGCGAGGCGTCGGGGTGACCCGTCCCCGCCGGAAGGGCGCCGTTGCCACCGGCCGCCTGCTCGCCCGTGGGGAGCGCGCCGTTGCCGGACTGCTCCTTGCGGGACAGGATCGGCGGACGGTTGGAGGGCAGCCGCTTGCCGTAGCCGGAGTAGGAGGGCCTCTTCTCCTTGACGACGACCGGGGCAAAGATCTGCAGCACCTGGTCGCGGGAGAGGGTCTCCTTCTCCATCAGCTCCAGCACCAGGTTGTCGAGCACGTCGCGGTATTCGACGAGGATCTCCCAGGCCTGGTCGTGGCCGGACTCGATGAGGCGGCGGACCTCCTCGTCGATCGTGGAGGCGATCTTCTCGGAGTAGTCGCGCTCGTGGCCCATCTCGCGGCCGAGGAAGACCTCACCGTTGCCGCTGCCGAACTTGCGGGCGCCGAGCTGCTCGCTCATGCCGTACTCGGTGACCATGCGGCGGGCGATGGAGGTGGCCTTCTCGATGTCGTTGGAGGCGCCGGTGGTGGGCTCGTGGAAGACGAGCTCCTCCGCCGTACGGCCGCCGAGGAGCATCGCGAGCTGGTCCAGCATCTCCGAGCGGGTCGCGAGGAACTTGTCCTCCATCGGCAGCGTCATCGTGTAACCGAGGGCGCGTCCGCGGGACAGGATCGTGATCTTGTGGACCGGGTCGGAGTTGGGCAGCGCGTGCGCGACCAGGGCGTGCCCGCCCTCGTGGTACGCGATGATCTTCTTTTCCTGGTCCGACATGACGCGGGACTTGCGCTCGGGGCCGGCCATCACGCGGTCGATGGACTCCTCGAGCAGCTCCATCGTGATCAGCTTCTCGTCGGCCCGCGCGGTGAGCAGCGCGGCCTCGTTGATCACGTTGGCCAGGTCGGCACCGGTGAAACCGGGCGTCCGGCGGGCGATGATGTCGAGGTCGACGCCCTCGGCGAAGGGCTTGCCGCGGCCGTGCACCTTGAGGATGCCCTTGCGGCCCTCCAGGTCGGGGCGGTCGACGGTGACCTGGCGGTCGAAACGGCCGGGACGCAGCAGCGCCGGGTCGAGGATGTCGGGCCGGTTGGTCGCGGCGATCAGGATCACGCCGCCCTTGACGTCGAAACCGTCCATCTCGACGAGGAGCTGGTTCAGCGTCTGCTCGCGCTCGTCGTGGCCGCCGCCGAGACCGGCGCCGCGGTGGCGGCCCACCGCGTCGATCTCGTCGATGAAGATGATCGCCGGAGCGTTCGCCTTGGCCTGCTCGAACAGGTCGCGGACCCGGGAGGCGCCGACACCGACGAACATCTCCACGAAGTCGGAGCCGGAGATGGAGTAGAACGGCACCCCGGCCTCACCGGCGACGGCCCTGGCGAGCAGGGTCTTGCCGGTTCCGGGCGGGCCGTAGAGCAGGACGCCCTTGGGGATCTTGGCGCCGATCGCCTGGAACTTCGCCGGGGCCTGCAGGAACTCCTTGATCTCCTGGAGCTCCTCGATGGCCTCGTCGGCACCCGCGACGTCGGCGAAGGTGGTCTTCGGGGTGTCCTTGGTGATGAGTTTCGCCTTCGACTTGCCGAAGTTCATCACCCGGGAGCCGCCGCCCTGCATCTGGTTCATGATGAACAGGAAGAACAGCACGATGAGAACGATCGGCAGGAAGCTCACCAGGAGCCCGAGAAGGAAGTTCTCCTTGGGCACGTCGACGTTGTATCCGCCGGGCAGCTTGTTGGCGGCCTCGGCCGTCTGGAGCCTGTCGGCGAGCTGCACGCCCTGGCCCGTCACCCACGAGGAGTAGTAGCGCTTCTTGTCGGTCAGAGTGACCTCGATGCGCTGGTCCTTGTCGATGATCTTGGCGTTGGAGACCTTGCCCTCGTCGATCCAGCTGATGACCTGGGAGGTGTCGCGTCTCTCGAAGTTGCCCTCACCGCCCCACATGGTGGTGACGAGAAGAAGCAGAACGACGATGCCCAGGATCCACAGCAGTGGCCCACGTGTAAATCGCTTGAGATCCATCCGATGCGGAACCCCGGCGGGCCCGTCCCTTCCTGACCAGAGCCTGGCAACCCCGGGCGAACCCGGGGTTCGCGGTATCCCTAACCGCTCCAACTGACTACCCAGAGACGGCGGGAGGCCACCTCTTCGGTTGTCCGAAGGTACACCGGCGTGGCGCGCGGGGTCACCGCGCGGACAGACCGGCTTTGCCCTACCAACGTACGTCAGGTAGGTCCGTGTTCCCCGCCGCTATGGGCAATGTCGCGTTTGTGGATGGCTCACTTCGCGCAGGGCGTACTTTTCAGCCCGCTCCGTATACGTGAGGGGCGAGAGTTCCGATGAAGGGAAGGTTGCGGTAGCGCTCGGCGTAGTCGAGGCCGTAACCGATCACGAACTCGTTGGGGATGTCGAAACCGACGTACTTCACGTCGATCGGCACCTTGACCGCGTCCGGCTTGCGCAGCGCGGCGCAGATCTCCACCGAGGCGGGGTTGCGCGACTTCAGGTTGTGAACCAGCCACGACAGGGTCAGGCCGGAGTCGATGATGTCCTCGACGACCAGCACGTGGCGTCCGGCGATGTCGGTGTCGAGGTCCTTGAGCACGCGCACGACGCCCGACGACCTGGTGCCCGCCCCGTAGGAGGAGACGGCCATCCAGTCCATCTGCACGGGCAGGTGCAGGGCCCTCGCCAGGTCCGCCATCACCATGACCGCGCCCTTGAGCACGCCCACGATCAGCAGGTCCTCGCCCGCGTAGTCCTCGTCGATCCGGCTCGCGAGCTCCTTGATCTTGGCTTGGAGCTCTTCCTCGGGAATGAGGACCTTCGAGAGGTCCCGGCCCATATCGGCTGCGTCCACCTGGGATTTTCCTTACGAAACGGGGCTGGCTGGCTGTCTGGCGAGTATCAGGGTGTCATACCGCCGAACCGCGCCCACCCCCCCGGGCACCTCTACGCGCCGCTGCCCCTTCCACGCCGTGACCAGACGGTCGACCTGCAGGACGTGCGAGGCCGCCAGCGTGCCCGGCGGCGATCCCGCGTCGATCGCCGCCCTCCGCAACACCCTCCGCCGCACGGCGGCCGGGAGCTCCTCCAGGTCCCGTACGGCCACCGTCACCGTGCTGATATCGCTAAGAGCGCAATCCCGTACGGCGACGCGGGCGTAGACCTCCCCGGCCCAGGCGTCCAGCGCGTCGGCGTCGTCGCGGCACAGGGACGCGGTCCTGGCGAGCGCCTCGGCGACGCCGGGGCCGAGCTCGTCCTCCAGGGCGGGCAGCAGCCGCTCGCGGACCCGGACCCGGGTGTATCGGGGGTCGAGGTTGTGCGGGTCGTCCCACGGGGTCAGGCCGAGCGCCGCGCAGGCCGCCACGGTCGTCGCCCGGCCGAGCTCCAGCAGCGGCCGCCGGTAGATTCCGGCCCGCGCGGGCATCCCGGCCAGCGACCGGGTGCCGCTCCCCCTGGCAAGCCCGAGCAGCACGGTCTCCGCCTGGTCGTCCCTGGTGTGCCCGAGCAGCACGGCCACCGCCCCCAGGCGCTCCGCCGCCTCGGACAGGGCGGCGTACCTGGCCTGCCTGGCCGCCGCCTCCGGCCCTCCCGAGGTGCCGACGGAGACGGTCAGCGCCTCGGCGAGGTCGAGCCCCAGGCCGGGCGCGAGCCGCACGACGTCGCCCGCGCGCTCGCCCGAACCCTCCTGCAGACCGTGGTCGACGCTGAGCAGGCCGGCGCGGAGCCCGGCGCGGGGCGCCGTGAAGCCCAGCGCGGCGGCCAGGGCCAGGGAGTCGGCGCCGCCGCTGCACGCGGCCAGCACCAGAACGCCCGGCTCCAGGTCGCCCAGTGCGAGCCGTACGGCGCGCCGGATGTCGGCGACGGCGGGATGCGGACCCATGCCCGCCATTGTCCAGGCCCCGGACGGGACGGCGACACGACCACCCCGCTCACGGCCGACGTGACCGGCGGGGCCAACGGAGTGAGCGCGGTCGGTGCGGTCGGCTTGGCGGCCCGATCGAATCGGGCCGCCAAGCCGGACCGGTCAGCCGACGGTGCCGCTGGCCTCGGGAATGGCCGGGGTGCCGATCACCCTGGCGATCCAGCGCTCCGGCTTGGCGATCTCCGCCTGGGTGGGGAGCGTCTCCGGCGAGGTCCAGATCTTGTTGAAGCCGCCGATGCCAACCTGCCCCACGACCGTGCGGACGAAGGCCGATCCCTCGGCGTACTGCTTCATCTTGAGGTCGAGGCCGAGCAGCCTGCGGATCGTGCGGTCGAGCCGGGAGCCGCCCTCGCGGCGGTGGTGGAACTTGGCGCGGATGTCGGCGACCGAGGGGACCACCGAGGGGCCCACCGCGTCCATGACGTAGTCGCCGTGCCCCTCGACCAGGGTCATCACCGCGGTGAGCCGGTCGAGGATCACCTTCTGCTCGGGCGTCTGGATCGCGTCGATCAGGTTGCCCTCCCCGCCCCTGACGACATCGGTGAACGTGCCGGCGGCCGAGCGGAGCCGCTCCAGCAGCGCGGGCAGGTCGATGTCGGAGGCGAGCAGGAAGTCGGTCGTCTGCGTGCTGACGTACTCGCGCAGCCAGGGGACGCCGGTGAACTGCACCCGGTGGGTCTCCTCATGCAGGCAGACCCAGAGGCGGAAGTCACGCGGGTTGACGTTGAGCTCCTGCTCGGCGTGAACGATGTTGGGCGCGACCAGGGTGAGACGTCCCGTGGGCGCCTGGCCGGTCGGGTCGGGCGGCAGGAACAGCTCGTACTGCCCCAGGACGCGGGAGGCGAGGAAGGCCAGCACCGCGCCCACCTCGACCCCGGTGACGCGCGAGCCCACCGCGCTCACGATCGCCGGTGTCTGGTTCCCCCGGGCGGCCATCCGCTCGGTGAGCGGCTCCAGCACCACCCGGAAGCCGTCGACGTTGGCCTTGATCCAGCCGGGCCTGTCGACGATGGTCGCGGGTTGCGGCGCGGTCTCGGTGTCGATTCGGGTGAACTCGCGGACATGCCCCTCGGCCTCACGCGAGAGCCGCCGTAAATCGGCGACGGCCTGCCGGGCCTCCTCTCGGCTGACTTGCGGCCCGGGGCGCACCAGGCGCGTTCCGGTCGCTACGGCAAGATCCCAGTCGATCACCTGCATACCGTCCACCGTACGTGCTCTCCCGTCGACTCGCGCACCCGGAACCCGTGATCAGCTGGCGGCGACCGCGGCGGCGAGCCTGTCGAGGGCCGCCTCGGCCTTGCCCCAGCCCGGCGGGACCCTGTCCGCCATGAAGGCGAAGGTCACCATGCGTCCGCCCCGCGTGGTGGTCATGCCCGCCAGGGTGTTGACCCCGTCGAGGGTGCCCGTCTTGGCGCGGATCAGCCCGTAGGCGGAGTGGAGCTTGTCGAACCGGTGCCCGAGGGTGCCGCTGAAGCCGGCGACCGGCATGCCGCTGATGATCGGGTGCAGGCCGGGATTGGCCGGGGAGGCCGCCGCCGCGACCAGGCGGGCGAGCGCCTCGGGGGCGATGCGGTTCTTCGGCGACAGCCCGCTGCCGTCGAACACCCGAACGCCCTGCGCCGCGCCGAGCCGGGTCAGCACCTTGCCGACGGCCGCGGCGCCGCCGTCGAAGGAGGCCGGCTCCCCCTCCTTGATCGCCACGTGCCTGGCCAGCGCCTCCGACAGGTCGTTGTCGCTGAGCGTGAGGGCCCGCTCGACCAGGGCGTAGACCGGAGCGGAGTCGACCCGGGCGAGCTCCTGCGCACCGGCCGGGGCCTTGGACCGCCTGGCGGACTTGGAGACCGTGACCCCGTACTTCGACAGCAGTGACACGAACGCGGCGTGCGCCGTGCGGGAGGGGTCGGAGACCCGCTGGTCGCTTCCCCGCGAGACCCTGCCCTCGTCGATCATGAGCGCCGTGACGGGGGCGACGCTGCCCTCGGGGACGTAACCGGGCTTCCAGGTCGCGGCGGTACGCGACCCGGTGTAGAGGGAGTCGTCGTAGGCCACCGTCACCTTGGACACGCCGGCCCCCTTGAGCGCCCTGGCGGTACGCGAGGCGAGGGTGGCGAGCGAGGCGGGCCGGGGATAGACCGTGTTTCCCGCGCTCCCCGCCGTCCTGGGACTCGCCAGGGTGGGATCGCCGCCGCCGACGAGGATGATCGAGCCGGGCGAGGAGCCCCGCACCACGCGGGTGCTCAGCCTGGCGTCGGGTCCCAGCGAGGCCATCGAGGCGACCGCGGTGACGACCTTGGTGGTGGAGGCGGGGGTGATGCCCGTGGCCGCGCCGCTGCCGAACAGCAGGGCGCCCGTCTCCGCGTCGAGGACCGCGGCGCCGACACTTCTCCCCAGGGCGGGGTCACCCAACGCCTCGGTCAGCCGCTCCGCCAAAGTACCCTTGGCGGGGAGAGGGCCGTTCCCCCCCGCGGCCAGCACCGGACCCGCGGTGATGACCGGGACGGGGGGCGGCTCGGCCGACGCGACGATCGTCTCGGGCTCACCTTCGACCAGCACATCGCTGGTGAGCAGGTGTGCCCCGGCCGCGACGACGAAGATCTGCAGCAGGACGAGAGTGACCAAGGCCACCCACCGCTCACGCCGCATTATCGTCGCCGTCCTCTCATCATCGGTATCCAAAAGGCATAAATCGCCTACGAGACATTAACGCCCAACCGGGGGTGCCCGGGGGTCTGAGTGGAGGAACCGCGGTGGAGTTCGACGTTCTCGTTGAGATTCCCAAGGGGCAACGGAACAAGTACGAGGTGGACCACGAGTCAGGCCGCATCAGGCTCGACCGCATGCTCTTCACCTCCACGCAGTACCCCGCCGACTACGGCTTCATCGAAGACACGCTCGGCGAGGACGGTGATCCACTCGACGCCCTGGTGCTGCTCCAGGAGCCGACCTTTCCCGGCTGTCTGATCAAGTGCCGGGCGGTCGGCATGTTCCGCATGACCGACGAGAAGGGCGGCGACGACAAGGTCCTGTGCGTCCCCGCCACCGATCCCCGGATGGAACACATCCGCGACATCCACCATGTGCCGGAGTTCGACCGCCTGGAGATCCAGCACTTCTTCGAGGTCTACAAGGACCTGGAGCCCGGCAAGTCGGTCGAGGGCGCCAACTGGGTCGGCAGGGTGGAGGCCGAAGAGGAGATCGTCCGCTCCATCAAGCGCGCCAAGGACGAGGTCCACGGAAAGCACTGATTCGTGACCGGATTATTACCCGGTCTTTGGCCGACCGCCCCTTGGCCGGTCGTCTTCCGGACGGTCGTCTTTTGACCGGTCGTTCATCGGACAATCGGTTTTCAGCCGGTCATTCGTCGAACGGCCGGCCTTTGACCGGTCGCCCATCGGCCGGTCGGTCCTTGGCCGGTCGGTCCTTGGCCGGTCGGTCCTTGGCCGGTCATCACGCTGGACGGGTCGCGCCGACGAGGTCGCTGCGCCACATCGGCGCGACCCTGACCACGTCCCCCGTCTGCGGGGCGTGCACCATCAGCCCCCGGCCGATGTAGATCCCCACGTGGTGGATGTCGCCGGGGTTCTGGGTGATCTGCCCGTAGAAGAGCAGGTCGCCCCGCTGGAGCTCGCTGAGCCGCACGTGCGGGCCCGCGGTCCACTGGGTGCCGGTCCAGTGGTCCATGACGACCCCGACCCGCTCCCAGGCCCGCATGGTCAGCCCCGAGCAGTCGTAGGCGGCCGGCCCGTCGGCCGCCCACACGTACGGCTTGTCGAGCTGGGTGAGCGCCCAGTCGGCGGCGATGTCGCCCCTGGCCGAACCGGCCGTCACGTTGAGCGCCCAGCGTGACGCGGGCTCTCCCGAGGCCACCGCCATCCGCGCCGCCTCGCGGCGCACGGCGGCCGCCTGATACCGAGCGCGCTCGGCGTTCTCCCTCGCGATCCTGGCCTGCTCCAGGGCCGCCTCACGCTTCCTGGCGAGCAGGTCGGCGGCGCCGCGCGCCTCTTCGGCCAGCTTCTCCAGCCGCGCCTGCTCCTCCTTGATCCGCCGGGTCTCGTCGACCTGCCTGGCGACGGCCTCCTGTGCCGCGAGCTTCGTCTCCTCGGCCCTCGCCTGCGCCTCCCGTTGCACGGCGTAGGCCTCGTCCGCCTGCGCCTGGAGGATGGCGAAGACCTCCTGGGCCTCGCGTAGCTGCTTGAGCGTCTCCGCCTGCCCTCCGCCCATGTGGGCGAGGATGCTGGCCCTGCGCAGGTAGCCGTCGTCCGTGGGGCCGCCGCTGTCGGTCATCATGGCCATCATGGGCTGGGCGATGTCCAGCCCGCCGTAGTTCTGGGCGGTGATCGCGGCCACCGCCTCCCGGGCCTCCCCGACCTCGGAGCCCGCCGTCCTGGCCCGCTCGGCCGCCTGCTCGGCGAGCTTCTTGGCGCGAGCCGTCTTGACCAGCTCCCCGTTGTACGACTCGACGAGCCGCTCCGCCTGGGCGACCAGCTCCTCCAGCCTGGCCTGCGCCTCGGCGACCAGGACCGTGGTCGAGCCGAGCCTCTCCCCGCGCTCGCGGGCCAGTGCCCGCGCTTCGGCCACCTCGTCGGCCGACGGGCCCGACACACCGCCCGGCGCGGCGTCGCCCGGCCCCGGCCGGCCAGGAACAGCGCCGGCGGGGAGCCCCGGCCCGGCGATCAGGCAACAGGCGAGGCCCGCCACCGCGGCGGCATGACGGCGCCGTCTGACTGAATGCATGCGTCTCCCCCGGAGTCCCCTTGAATACCGCGTGTCGCGGTCCCACCGCGTTTCACGGTCCCGCCGCACGACGCGGCGCGTCGCCGCGTGCCAGGCGGCGGCCTACCTCAACATTCCCGCTCGTCACTCTCCGCACACATTTCACTCACACCCCGTAGTCACCGCCCGCCACAATACCCCCGTCGGCAGGGGCCCCGGCTCCCGTATCTCACACCCGATCTCCTGTACGGCGGGTGCGCGGCGGTTTTCTCCACGGACGTCCGTACGGCCCGCCCGGCAAAGGTCCGGGGCGGGCCGAGAGCAGGGGCCGGAGAACGGAGAACAGAGAACGGAGAACAGAGTTCGGAGTTCGGAGTTCGGAGTTCGGAGGAGGCACAGGCCGGGGAACGGGGACGGCAAGGGGCGGAGAGCAGGGGGAGGACAGGGGAGGCAGGGACCGGGTAACGGGGAACGGGGAACGGGGAGGCGGCGGCAGACCGGTGAAGCCGGTCAGATCGATCAGGCCGGTATGGCAGCCGTCCCGGAGGGGGCGGGAGACTCCGGCCGCGAGGGCGGGGCGGCGGGATTCGTACCGGTGGAGGCCGGCGGGGAGCCCCCCGAGGACCGGCCCCGGCCTGGATCGCCTGACGGCCGCCCCTGACCCGCGCCGTCCGGGGTCCGCCCACGGCTCGCGCCGTCCGGGGTCCGCTCATGGCCCGAGCCGTTCGAGATCCGTTCCGGGCTCCGGCCACCCGGGCTCCCCCCGCGACCCGCGCCGTCCGAGGTCCGCCCCGGACCGGCGGGAGCCGGTCGGGAATCGTCGGGGACCTGCCGCGGACCGGACCTCAGGTGGCCGGGGTTCGCCCGCGGGCGTCGCGGATCGGCGTGCGACGGCCGGGGGTTCGCCCGCGGCGGCTCCGGATCGGCCCGCGGCGGCCGAGGGACCGCGCGCGGAGGCCTGTGCTCCCCTCTCGGTGGCCTCGGATTCGCCCGCGGAGGTGTCGGGTCCGCCTGTGGGGAGCCCGGATTCGCCCGTGGGGGCGCCGGGTCCGCCGGTCGGTGGGTGATCCCGCAGCGGCGGGAGGAGTGTCCGTGGTGGTCGCGGGACGGGGGATGCCGGTCCGGCGTGCCGATCCCGGAAGATCCCGGCGGCACGGGTGACACGGGCAGGGACGGCTGGGCCGGGCTCTCCGCCGGAGCGGCCGGCCGGTCGGCCGGCCCGTCGGCAGAAGGTCCCTCACGGGCGGGATCGGCCGCTCCGTCGCCGGACGAGCCGTCACCCGGCCGCCGGGGCGAGGCCTCCGTCCAAGGGCCGGTCAGGTCCGGCATCCCCTTCTTGTCATCCCCGAAGGCGGGCCCGGTGGCACTGACCGGCGCCGTCATCCCGAGCGAACCGATCCGCTCGACGGCCACGCCCTCCCCGACGGGGTCCAGCGGCGCGGACGTGCCGCCCCGCCGGGACTCCCCCGGTATCCGGGTGTCCGGAGGCTCCGCCACCGCCGGGAACGTACCCGAGGCGACGCCGGAACCCGAGCCTCCAGGGTCGACCACCGACTGGGCGAGGACCAGGGCCAGGGCCACCACCGCGGCGGCCGCGGCCGCCGCGCCGGCCAGCGCGTGGGGCCGGCGACTTCCGCGCCCCCTGCCGACCGGAAACCCGGCACCGTCGAGGGGGCCGGCCAGGCGGGCGACGTCGCGCCGGTAGGGGACCCGCTCGGGGTCGGTGAAGTGGCTCATCACCCACGCGCGCAGCGTGGGCGGGAGCGCGACCAGGGGGAGCAGGTCGAAGACCTTGGCCGCGGAGACCTGCCTGACCCGGTGCGGGGCGCAGGTGTCGCAGCGGTTCACGTGGCGGATGACCCGCTCGCGCGCCTCCGGCGTGAGCTCACCGGTGAAGCCGGTGAGCATGCGGGCCCGGCTCGCGCAGTCGTAGGGCCCCTTGCGGACGAGGACCTCCGCGGTGACGACGTCGCGCAGACGCTCCCTCGCCGACTCGTACAGCGCACCGGCGACCTTGGGGGTGACGCCCAGGACCGCGGCGAGGTCGATGGGCCCGAAGCCGTGCCGGCAGCTCAGGTCGAGGACCTCACGGTCGTCGGCCGACAGGCTCCGGGTGGCGTTCCACGCCATCACCCGCAGGTCCGCGTCGCCTCCGGCGGCGAACACCGGGGCGAGGACCGGCGAGTCGCGCCCCCCGGCGAGATGACGCCGTACGCACTCCCCCCGAGCGAGTGCGTACAGCCACGCCTCCAGCCGACGGGAGTCGGCGAGCGCGTGAATATGGACCTCGGCGGCGATGAAGGTGCCGAGGAGCGCCGAATCCGCGGCGTCGGAGGTGGCGAGCATTGAGCGGCAGTATCGGTAGACGCTTTCCGCGTATGAGTCGTAGAGATCGGCGAGGGCTCCGGGGCTCCTCGCGCACAACGCCGCGACCAGGACACTGTCAGTCATGCAATCGAAGGTAAACGCCGGGTAACCGGAAATTCCAGCGATTCGCGTACGGTGACTCCGACTGTCTTCGCCACGTCAACGATTCGAGTAAAAACCTGCCACTAATAGCAATCATAAATATTGATGAATAGCCATTTAATCGAACTAATCATGCCTATTGGTACGCCAAGGAAGGACCGCCGGCCGTGGGCGGACGGTCACGGACGAGCGGTCACGGACGGACGGCCCAGGACCGACGCACGGACAGGCGGTCACGGACGAGCGGCGCCCGCGAGGGGCGCCTGCCTGCCCCGGTCCTTGACGAACGGCGGCATCTTCGGCTTGACCGTGTTCAGGGGCAGCGAACCGCCGAGGGCGAGTTGTTCGAAGGGGCGGCTGCTCGACCCCCAGGTGCGCGCGGTCACCTCGGCGGAGGCGATGTCGCGGGTGTCCTCGACGCTCTTGATCTGCAGGATGAACCGGCGCTTCTGGCCCGCCTGGACGTTGTCTACGAACGTGCTCCCGCCGCCGAGCAGCTTGCCCCGCTTGTCGCGCAGGAGCGCGGTGACGGCCAGGCTGCGGGCCGGTATCACGTACGGGGTGCCGACGTAGCCGGTGACGAGATAGTCGCCGTCGGCCGTGCGGTCGGTCAGCACCTCGCGGACCGGGAAGGGCTGGAAGGCCGAGACGATCCGGCCCGCCTGGTGCCAGCGCGCCGGGCGGTACGCGATGCTCACGGCGGCGGGCTTGTCCTGGGTCACCACCTGGCCGGTGAAGGGGAGCGTCCCCGCGGGGGGCACGGCGTCCAGCGGCTGTTCCAGCCGGACGACCTCCTTGCCCTCGGAGTTCTTGGCCACCACGGTGGCCACGACGTGCTCGCCGAAGTGCCACGGGTTGGTGTTGGCGAGCACTCCGGCCCAGTTCACCACGTACCCATCATCGCCCTTGATGATGGACGAGGCCTGCTCCCTGACCGCGATCGGCTGGAGCGCGGCGGCCTGCTTCGTCTCCTCCTCGTCGTCGGTGCATCCGGCGCATCCGACGAGGAGGAGGAGGGCGAGGGCGCCGACGATTCGGGTGCTGTGCGTCACCTAGCCGTGATAACCGGTGACGGCCTCCCGCCCACCTGGACACGCCGGGAACGGCCCGAGTCTTTACCTCTGCCGGACAACCCTGGCCTCGTCCCATACCGGTTCGGATGATTCGTAGACCTTCCCATCCGCGCCGAAGACCAGATACCGGTCGAAGTCATCGGCGAACCAGCGGTCGTGGGTGACGGCGACCACTGTCCCGTCGAAGGCGTCCAGCCCTTCCTGGAGAGCCTCGGCACTGGCCAGGTCGAGGTTGTCGGTCGGCTCGTCCAGCAGCAGCAGGGTGGTGCCCGACAGTTCGAGCAGCAGGATCTGCAACCGGGCCTGCTGGCCTCCGGACAGCGTCTCGAAGCGCTGCTCGGCGATGGTCCCGGCCAGCTCGTAGCGGGACAGCACCTTCATCGCCTCGTTCTTGAGCCGGGCGTGCTCGGTCATCACGATCTCGCAGGGCGTCCGGCCGATGAGCTCGGGGCGGGCGTGCGTCTGGGCGAAGTGGCCGGGGACGACCCGGGCGCCGAGCCTGGCCACGCCGGTGTGCCTGACCTCCTCCCCGGCGATCAGGCGCAGGAAGTGCGACTTGCCCGAGCCGTTGGAACCCAGCACCGCGACCCGCTCGCCGTACCAGATCTCCAGGTCGAACGGCTTCATCAGGCCGGTGAGCTCCAGCTTCTCGCAGATCACCGCCCGCTTGGCGGTCCGTCCGCCCTTGAGCCGCATACTGATGAACTGCTCCTTGGGCGCCGCCTCCGGCGGCCCGGCCTCCTCGAACCTGCGCAGCCGGGTCTGGGCCGAGTGGTAGGCGGCGGCCATGGTGTCCATGTACTTGGCCTTCTGCTTCAGCATGAGGACCAGGCGCTTGATCTTGGCGTGCTCCTCGTCCCAGCGCTTCTTCAGCTCGTCGAGGCGCTCGTTGCGCTCCCTGCGCGCCTGCGCGTACGAGCGGAAGCCCCCGCCGTGGACCCAGATGTTGCCCGACTCGACGGTGATGATCCGGTCGGCCGCGTTGGCCAGGAGCTCCCTGTCGTGGCTGACCAGCAGCACCGTCTTGGCCGTCTCGCGCAGCGCCCGCTCCAGCCAGAGCTTGCCCGGCACGTCCAGGTAGTTGTCCGGCTCGTCGAGCAGCAGCGTCTGGTCGGGCCCCCGCAGCAGCGCCTCCAGCACCAGCCGCTTCTGCTCACCGCCCGACAGCGTGTTGACCTCGCGGTACTTGCAGTCGTCGTACGGCATGCCGAGGGCGGCCATGGTGCAGGTGTCCCAGAGCACCTCGATGTCGTAGCCGCCCGCGTCGGTGTAGTCGGTGATGGCCTGCGCGTAGCGCATCTGCGCCTTCTCGTCCTCGCGCTCCATCATCACGAGCTCGGCGGCGTCGAGCCGCTCGGCCGCCTCCCGCACGCGGCCCGGGGCGACGCTGACCAGCAGGTCGTGCACGGTCCTGCCGTCGCGGATGCTGCCGATGAACTGCCGCATGATGCCCAGGCCACCGGAGCTGGCGACGCTCCCGTCGACCGGCTGCAGGTCGCCCGCGATCAGCCGCATCAGGGTCGTCTTGCCCGCCCCGTTGGGCCCGACGAGCGCCGCCTTGACCCCCTCGCCGACCCGGAAGGACACGTCGTCCAGCAACGGCCGCCCATCCGGCAGGACGTATGTCAGATGGCCAACCTCAACGTGCCCCACGACGATTCCTCTCCAAAGGTCCTCGCGCAGCGTACCTGCCGTTTTCACTCACCGGCATCCCGATTTCCGCCGGGTACGGCGCGGCTCGGTGTCCCGGCAGGAGGGGGAACGCCGGGACCTGGGCCGGACGTCTCTCGTGTCGAGTGTGAACACCTCTGTGGCATGCGGGCGTTCCGCGACAGCCGGCCCGGGCGGCGATCCAGCGACGCGGGGGAGCGCCGCCAGATCACGGCTTCTCGCTCGGGTCAGCCGTCGCGGAACGACAGTCCACGCTCTTCGAGGGCCGCGCGGAGCGTGTTCATCGCTTTCGGCCCCATGCCGTGCAGCTGCATGACCTCGGCCTCTTTGAGCTCGGCGAGTTGCTCCAGGCGTACGTAACCGGCTCCGGCGAGTGCCCGTCGCGCCGGAGCGGGCAGCTTGGGCAGATCGGTTTCGCCTTCGGTTCCCATCGAGTCACTCCTTGTACTGAAGCATCTGCTGACATGTGGTTTTATCTGAGATATCTGGGTTGGGGCAGACCAGGGCGCCTTGTCGTGATTGCTCCCGACGGGTTTCCCCGGCCCGACACCCCAGGTCCCTGCCACGGCAAGACCTGAGTCAGGGTGCTCGCCTGATCGGCACGAAGGTGGGCACCGGATCCTTGGTCAGGAAGTCGGCGGCCAGTCGCGTGCACAGCTCCGGCTTCTCGTGCAGGAGCACGTGCGAGGTACCGGGTACGACTGCCAGTTCGGAGTCCTGGACGGCCCGGTAGAGCGCCAGCGTGTGCTCGAGGTGGATGATGTCGTCGTCGCCGGCCATCACCAGCGTTCTGCTGCTGATAGTGGACAACTCCTCCTCGCTCAGCGAGAAGGAGTCGCCGGCGGCCTCGACGATCTTGGCGACCACGACCGGGAAGTGATCGCGGCCATCCGGTGAGACCTCGGCGTACGCGGCGACGACCTGCTCGGGCATCTCGCCTCCGGCCGACGGCGTGAGGATCCAGCCGCTGTGATGGAAGCCCCCGCTGATGAGCACCAGCCTGCGGACCAGGTCAGGACGGCGCAGGGCGATCACCAGCGCGACCATCGCGCCGCTGCTGTATCCGGCCAGGTGCACGGGCTCGCCGACGACCTTGTCGATGAAGGCGATCATGTCATCGACCATGAGGTCGAGGGTGATGGGACCCTCCACGTCAGGGGTGTGGCCGTGACCGCGGCGCTCGGGTGTGAAGATCTTGAAGTGGTCGGCGAGCGTGTCGAGGTTCCCCGTGAAGTCTCTCGCATCGCTGAAACCGCCGTGCAGCAGCACCAGCGGCTCTCCCCGGCCGTGTTCGTCGTACCACGTGCGCACGCCGTTGACCTCGACGTAGTCAGCCACTGTGATCATGTCCTCTCCGTGTCGTCCGACTGTCGACAGGTGATACGACGCGGACAACCGAAACTCATCGCGGAGCCGGCGGCAGATCGAAGAGAGAGAACAGGCGCGGATCGTCGAGGTAGGAGGTCAGCCCGGTGAGCCGGCCCCCGGAGATCTCGATGACCTGGAGCGCGAACGGCCGGTGCCCTCCCTTGCCGTCGGGTAGGTAGTGCCCGAACGCGGGCGTGCCGTTCGCCACTGTGGGGACGAGTCGCGAGCCCCTGCAGGGGCCGGCCGAGCCGACCAGCACGCGGCGGATGTCCTTCCGGCCGCGAAGCCACCACTCGAACGGCGGCATCGACATCGTGGCGTCTTCGTGGAGCAGCGAGACGAGCGCCTCGACGTCGTAACGCTCGAACGCGTCGACGTAGCGGGCCAGCAGTGCCCGCTGCTCGCCATCCAGTGGCCGGTACGGTTCGGCGGCGGGCGGCCCGGCCTTTCCGAGCGTCGCGCGGGCCCGTTGCAGGGCGCTGTTGACCGAGGGAACGGTGGTGCCGAGAAGTTCGGCCACCTCGGCCGCCTGCCAGCACAGCACATCGCGCAGAATCAGCACCGCTCGCTGGCGGGGCGGCAGGTGCTGCAGGGCGGCGACGAATGCCAGGCTGACCGTTTCCCGCGATACGGCGAGCTCGGCAGGGTCACCGTCCTCCGCCAGAACACGGCGGTCCGGGATCGGCTGCACCCAGGCCTGCTCGGGAAGGGGCACTCCAAGCGCCGGCCCCGGGGACGAGGCAGGGCCGAGGTCCATGGCGCGGGCACGCCGCTGCGCCCCCTTGAGCATGTCGAGACAGACGTTGGTCGCGATGTGATGAAGCCATGTCCGTAGCGATGCCCTGCGCTCGTCGAAACGGTCGAAACCGCGCCAGGCGCGAAGCAAAGTCTCCTGGACCGCGTCCTCCGCCTCGAATACCGACCCCAGCATCCGGTAGCAGTAGCCGGTCAGCTCCTTTCGGTGCCGTTCCAGCCGCAGCTCCCCCTCCGACGGCACGAGATCGCTCACATCACTCCCCTTCGCGGCCTGCTCCGCTCCAGGCTAAGTGCGAGGGGCATGCCCACCACGAAGAGCCGCCACCAACACTTCGGACGCCACACCCGCGCCCGGGCGCATCGGACCGGCCGGCTCACAGGCCCCGGCTACCGGGTGAACGTGTCGGCTTCCTCCCCAGAAGACCGAATAATCCTCCGTATCTCTATCGGAGCAAGGCAGGTGAAGGCATGGAAGAGACCGAGCAGGTTCTGGTGGGCGGCGATGTCAGCGATGAAGTCGTCCGCGTCGGGTCGACCGTCCGCAAACCGATCTCCAGCGCGACTGCACTCCGAGGGACATGCCGATCATTGGGAACCCGCGGCCGACTACATCGAACGCAGAGTTCCCCCGCGCAGGGTGCCCGCCAACCGGTCTCTCGGACATGGGGTGGGGCGGGGTAGGCCGGGTCGGGCGAGGCCGGAGCGGAGGCGGGGCGGGGCCGGAAAATGCGATGGGAAACGGTCGGTGCCCGGTGATAGAAAACAAGTTCGATCCCATCATCGATCCGCTCGGGGGCGAGCTCGTGGTCACCAGCAGTTCGGAGTTCTCCGTATCCGGCCGCCCGCACGACAGGCGGGGTCCGGTGCGCTGGCTCTGGTCCCATCTTCGCCGCCATCCGCTCCAGCTGACCGGTTTCCTCGGCGCGTCACTGATCATGGTCGTGCTCAACGCCATGGTCCCCGGGCTCACCGGCGCGGCCTTCGACGCCGTGCTGGGCGAGGACGGCGGCGGGGCACGGGCACTGGGCGCGATCTCGCTGGGACTGCTCACGGTCGTGCTGGCGCGCGGCGCCTTCGACCTCGTGGCGCGGCTGGCCAGCGAGGTCCTGGCCAAGCGGCTGGAGCGGGACGCCAGGGACGAGCTCTACGTCAGCCTGCTCGGCAAGAGCCAGACCTTCCACAACAGGCAGCGGGTCGGCGACCTGATGGCGCGGGCGGCCAACGACATCCGGCAGCTCTCCACCATGATCAGTCCGGGCGTCGACCTGATCGTCGACTCCGGCCTGAGCGGCCTCGTGCCCCTGGTCTTCATCGCCGCGATCGATCCGCGGCTGCTGCTGGTGCCCGGTGTCTTCGCGGTCGCCTTCGTGGTCGCGCTCTGGCACTACATGAGACGGCTCAACCCGGTGGCGACCCGCATGCGGGAGCAGTTCGGCGATCTCAACGCCGGGCTGAACGAGGCCGTCCGCGGCATCGAGGTCATCAAGGTGACCGCTCAGGAGGAGCAGGAGCGGCGGCGGTTCCGGACCCGGGCGCGGCGCTATCGCGACTCCTTCGTCCACAACGGCCTGGTCCAGGCCCGCTACCTGCCGACCCTGCTCTTCGCCTTCGCGATGGCCGGCTCGCTCTGGCACGGCCTCCACCTGCACGCCGCGGGCGCCGTCACGATCGGCGAGCTGGTCGCCTTCATGGGCCTGGTGGCCATGCTGGGCTTCCCGACCAGCATGTCGATCTTCACCTTCTCCCTGGTCCAGATCGGCATCGTGTCCTCCCGCCGGATCCTGAGCGTCATGAACACCGAGACCGAGCTCGGGCAACGCGCCGACGGCCACGCCGCGCCGATCGGCGGGGCGATCGTCTTCGAGAACGTGACGTTCGGCTACGGGGAGGACGACCCGGTGCTGCGCGATGTGACGTTCACCGTGCGGCCGGGCGAGACCGTGGCGATCGTCGGCGAGACCGGCTCCGGCAAGAGCACCCTGGCGAAGCTGGTCCCCCGGATCTACGACGTCACCGCGGGCCGGATCCTGGTCGACGGCGTGGACGTCCGCGAGTGGGACCTCGACTCGCTGCGCTCCCAGATCTCCACCATCGAGCAGGACATCGTGCTGTTCTCCCGGTCGGTGGCCGAGAACATCGCCTTCGGACTGGGCCAGCGGGCGGATCGGGACGCCGTTGTCCGGGCGGCAGAGGAGGCCCAGGCCGCCGAGTTCATCGGCGAACTCGACGACGGCTACGACACGGTCATCGGTGAGCGCGGCATCACCCTCTCCGGCGGCCAGCGCCAGCGCCTGGCCATCGCACGGGCCCTGCTGACGGATCCGGCGATCCTCGTGCTCGACGACTCGACGAGTGCGATCGACTCCGCCACCGAAGACAGGATCCAGCAGGCCATCGGCCGCGTTCTCGACGGGCGCACCACCCTGCTGATCACCCACCGGCTCTCCCAGATCCGCTGGGCGGACAAGGTCCTGCTGCTCCGCCGCGGCGAGCTGGTCGACTACGGCACGCACGACGAACTGCTCACCCGGAGCCGCCTCTACCGGCGGATCTTCGCCCACTACGACGAGGTCGACGTGGCCGACAGCACCGACGGCACCGTGTCCGGCAACACCACCGACCCGGCCGTGGTCCTCGCGGGCGAGCAGGGAGCGCAGGGCTGATGGGCTTCATCATGGACGGCCTCGACGCCGAGGACTACGACCGCACCTACAGCGACCGTGACCTCCTTCGCCGGATCATGTCCTACTTCCGGCCGAAGCTGGGATCGATGATCCTGGTCGCGGTCATGATCGTGCTGTTCTCACTGAGCCAGGCGGCCATGCCGTTGCTGGTCAGCTGGGGTGTGGACGGGATCGAGGACGGCACGATCGACGACGTGGGCTGGCAGCTCACCGCCGGCCTGCTGCTCGCCGGAGTGCTCGGCTGGCTGTTCAACTTCGTCCGCCAGTGGCACAGCGCGAAGGTGACCGGCGACGTCGTCCTGCACCTCCGCCAGGACGCGTTCGACGCCGTGCTCGAACGTGACCTGTCGTTCTACGACGAGACCCCGTCGGGAAAGATCGTCAGCCGGGTCACCTCCGACACCGACGACTTCGCCACCGTCTCCACCCTGACGATGGACCTGATCAGCCAGGTGCTGATGGTCGGCTTCGTCACGGTCCTGCTCTTCCTGCGCAGCGTCGAGCTCGCTCTGCTGACCCTGCTCGTGGTGCCGATCGTGACGGGCATCGCCCTGCTGTTCCGGCGGGTCGCCCGGAGCAGCACCCGCAGGGCACAACGCTCGCTGAGCCGGGTGAACGCCACCTTGCAGGAGACCATGGGCGGCATCACCGTCGCCAAGAACTTCCGCCAGGAGCAGCGGGTCTACGAGGAGTTCCGCCCCATCAACCGGCAGAGCTACCAGGTGACGCTCAGGCAGGGGTTCGTCTTCTCCGGCATCTTCCCCGTGCTCTTCCTCGTCGCCGGGCTGGCCACGGTCGCGCTCGTCCAGCTGGGCGGCACCACCGTGCTCGGCGGCGGCCTGTCCGGCGGCGACTGGTTCCTCTTCCTGCAGGGCGTCTCGCTCTTCTGGTTCCCGCTCACCTCCATCGCCGCGTTCTGGTCCCAGTTCCAGCAGGGCCTGTCCGCGTCGGAGCGGGTCTTCGCCCTGATCGACGCCCCGCCGCGGGTCGTGCAGACCGACCCCCAGCCGGTCGGCAGGCTGGCGGGCCGCATCGAGTTCCGCGGCGTCACGTTCGGCTACGAAGCCGGAAGCCCCGTGCTGCGGGACTTCGACCTCACCATCGAGGCGGGCGAGAGCGTCGCGCTGGTCGGCCACACCGGTGCGGGAAAGTCCACGCTCAGCAAGCTGATCACCCGGTTCTACGAGTTCCAGGACGGCCGGTTGATGATCGACGATCGCGACGTCCGCACGCTGGACCTGGCCGGATACCGGCGGCAGATCGGCGCGGTGCCGCAGGTTCCGTTCCTGTTCAGCGGCACCGTCGCCGACAACATCCGCTACCCGAGGCCGGAGGCGGGCGACGAGGAGGTGCTCGCCGCGGCCGCGGCGGTCGGCGGGGGCGACTGGATCGACGCCCTGCCCGACGGCCTGCGGACCGACGTCGGCGAGCACGGCCGCGCCCTGTCCATGGGCCAGCGCCAGCTCGTCGCGCTGGCCCGCCTGCTCATCCAGGATCCGGCGATCGTGGTCCTGGACGAGGCCACCGCCAGCGTCGACCCGCTGACCGAGGCCCAGATCCAGGAGGGCCTGGACCGGGTGCTGGCCGACCGCACCTCCATCGTCATCGCGCACCGGCTGTCCACGATCGAGCACGTCGACCGCATCATCGTGCTCGATCACGGCCGGATCGTCGAGGAGGGCGACCACACCACGCTGCTGGCTCGCGGTGGTCACTACTGCCAGGTCTACAACACCTACTTCCGGCACCAGTCTCCCCACTACCGGCCCGGTTCCGGGTTCGTCTCCGTCGCGGGCTCCGCGTGATCGAGGCCGCTCGAACCGGGAGTCCTTCCGGCGTCACCATGACCCTCCACGAGCCTGAAGGGGTGATCTGCGTCGAGGATATATATTCACTATATTTAGTAGATGGTGAATATATCGTCGGTGCTCCCACTGCACGGTTGTGCTCTCCACTACGCCGACAGCGGTGGCGACGGTGTGCCCCTGGTGTTCTCGCACGGCGCCGGAGCCGATCACGTGATGTTCGACGCCCAGAGCGAGTACCTGCGTGCCCGGGGATACCGGGTCGTCACCTGGGACATGCGCGGCCACGGCCTGTCTCGCCCGGCCGGTGTCCGGTTCACCGCCGAGCGGGCGATCGCGGACCTGTGCGCGCTCATCGAGCACCTCGCGCTCGACCGGCCCGTGCTCGTGGGACAGTCTCTCGGCGGCAATCTCAGCCAGACCGTTGTCCGGCGGCGTCCGGACCTCGCCCGGGCGCTGATCGTCATCGATTCGACCTGGAACACCGCACCGCTGTCGTGGAAGGAGCGTCTGCTGGTGAAGGCGGCCGCGCCGAGTCTGTCGATGATCTCGGCCAGGCGCCTTCCGGGCATGATGGCCGAGGCCTCCGCGGTGACGGAGGGCGCGCGGGCAGACGCGCGACGGGCGTTCTCCCAGCTGTCGAAGGAGGAGTTCGTCCAGGTGTGGCGGGCGACCGTGGAGTTCCTCGACCCGGACCCCGGCTATCGCACGCCGGTGCCTCTGTGCCTGATTCGCGGTGAGCGAGACCGTACCGGCAACATCACCTCGGCGATGCCCAGGTGGGCCACGGCCGAAGGCGTCGAGGAGGTCGTCATCACCGGCGCGGGTCATATCTCCAACCAGGACAACCCTCATGCGGTGAATGCGGCGATCGAGGCGTTCCTGCGGAGGATCTCGACGTCGAAGCAGGCACAGCGGTGAGCGCGACCAGGCGTCGCGCGTTCATCACCTCGGTGGGTGACCTGCTGGCCTCATGGAACCTCCCCCACGCGACCGGCCGCGTCTACGGGCTGCTGCTGGTGACGGAGGAGGCGACCTCTCTCGACGCGATCGCCACCGAGCTCCAGCTGAGCAAGGGAGCGGTGAGCACCGCGGTGCGGCAGCTGGACTCCTGGGGACTCGCCAAGGTGATCCCGCAGCCCGGCAGCCGCAGGCTCCTGGTCGAAGCCACGGGAGGGATCGAGTCGCTGCTGGAGGCGAGCCATACGCGGGCCAGGACCCTGATCGCCGCCCTGCGCGACGGCGAGGCCCTGGTGAATCCCGGTCCCGCGCAGGACCGGCTCCGAGATGTGATCGGGCTGTTCGCCGGATATGTCGATGTCGGCAGCCAGATGCTCGAGAGATACCGCAGTTGACGCGCTCCCCGGCCTGAAGGCCGGAGCACTGGCCCGCATTTCGGTAGCACCGCGGCCGGCCCGCGACTCGCCGAGGACGCCATCGCCCGGTTGGACGAACTCGCCTGACCGGCCTCCACCCAGCGGCCCGCCGCCGATGGACGCGGGCCCGCGGGGAGGCGGGGAGACAGGGAGGCAGGCCGGTCAGACGCGACAGGCCGGCGGGAGCGGGTTCGCGGGAGGCGGGGACGCCGGCCGGCGAGCGGGGACGTCAGCCGGCGGGCTCGGCGATCAGTGCCGTGCCGGCGCGGCGGAAACCGAGCCTGCCGTAGATCCGGGCGACGTCCTCGTCCCCCGCCGACAGGAAGACGGTCTTCACTCCCCGGGAGCGGGCGTCGGCGATCAACGCCGCGGTGACCGCGAGCGCGAGACCGCGACGGCGGGCGGCGGGCAGGGTGCCGACCCCGACGATCTCGCTCACCTCCCCGACCTGGTTGTGCTGGCCCGCGCACAGCGCCGTACCGCCCTCGACGGCCGCGGCGATCACCGTCAGCCCCGCCCTGACCCGTGCGGCGCCGCTTTCCAGGGAGCCGTCGCCGGCGCGGGCGAGAACCGCCTCCGCCAGATCCGCGGTGTCCGCCGCGCCGACGCGGGTGCCGGGCTCGGCGAAGGCGAGGTGGGGAACCACCAGCGCGGAGGGCAGCGCCGGGTCGTCCGCCCCCAGGACCCGCACTGCCGGGGACCCGGGCACCGCCTCCGGCGCGACCGGCGCGGCGTCCGTTCCGAGCACCATCAGGGGGTGCTCGTGGACCGTGAGCCCCGCCTCCTCGACCGCGGCGCGAAGCGCGGGCGTGGTCTCGGCGACCCACTCGAAGCTCTCCGGGATCCCGAGCTCGCGCTGCCGGTCGCGGACCCTGGCCACGTCGTCGGCCCGCACCGGGCCGGACCACCCGGAGGCCGGGCGCGCGTAGAAGGGCCACCCCGCGCCCTCCCGTACGAACAGGGTGAGCGGCCCGTGGTCCTCGACCCTGGCCTCGCGTCGCGGAACCGCGTCGTAGTAGTGCTCGATCAGGTCCAGCAGGGCCCCCGAGCCTTCAGTGGCAATCATGACCCGCATCCAAACAGGGGCTCATGGACCGGCGCCACTTCATTACGCGATGATCGCCGCGATCACCGTGATCGCGGCGCGGGACAATGCGGAACAGCGTGGGCACGGGGCGGTGCGGGGAGCAGGGCGGGGACAGGGCGGGCAGGGCTTTCCAGCGGCGGCACCGACCCATTCGGCACGTCCGGCCTGTTCCACAGGTCCGGCGGGTTCGGTGGGGCCTTCGGATTCGCTCGCCAAGCCCGGAAATATCCCCTGAACATGCACTGAAAACGTCTAAATACCCATTATCGGTTCATGCAGTGGAAAGGTCCCTTTCCGCATCGACGACTCCGATCCAAGCACGTCCCACGAGCACCATGCCATCGGGAAACCGACCTTCGCTTACAAAAGAAGCATATTTGTCACCATATTATTGTCGATCTACACCTTTCGCAGGCTCCATCGAGAGCGATGATGTTGCGATGAGTGGCGAGAAGAAATGAACAACGGCGATGAGAACGGCGGCGACGTACGGCGGCGGCCGCTCCCGTTCATCCGCTCGCAGCCCCCTCAGGGACCGCTCCGTGACCTCGGGGACCTGCTGCACGAGCTGTACCTGGAAGCCGGAGCCCCCACTCTCGACGACATCGCCGAGGGAATCACCGGCGACCTCCCCGGCCCCGATGCCCCCGGAGGCGACACCGTCCGCCGGATGCTGGCCTCGGCGGAACTGCCTCCCAGCCAGGCCGACCTGACGGCCGTCATCACCGTGCTGGCCCGTCTGGCCCGGCGAGACCCCGTCGAGGCCGCCGGCCGGGGTCGCGAGCTGTGGAGGAGGGCCCGCCTGGCCTCGGCGGCCGGGCTGCCGATCCGCTCGCTCGCCGACCCGTTCTCGCTGGGGGTGCACCGGGCGATCGACGCGGGCGCGGAGGCCGCTGGGATGCCCGGCCTGCCCGCCTACGTGCCGCGCCCCCACGACGACCGCCTGGCCGCCGCCGTACGGCGGGCGGTGGCCGGGCACAGCGCGGTCGCGATGCTGGTCGGCGACTCGTCGACCGGCAAGACCCGGGCCTGCTGGGAGGCCGTGCGGCTGCTGCCCGGCGGGTGGCGGGTGTGGCATTCGGGCGATCGCGGCCGTCCCGAGACGACCGTCCTGGCTCTGGGCTCCATCGCGCCGCGGACCGTCGTGTGGCTCGACGAGGCGCAGTCCTACCTGCTCACCCCGGCCGACGGCCTGGGCGAGCGCGTCGCCGCCGGGCTGCGGGCCCTGGTGAGCGACCCGGAGCGCGGCCCGGTGCTGCTCCTGGGCACCCTCTGGCCCGAATACTGGGCCGCCCTCACCGCGACTCCCGCGAGCGGCGGCGCCGACCCCCGTACCCAGGCGCGGGCGCTGGTGACCGGCGCGGCCATCCACGTCCCCGATCATTTCGCCGGCTCCCCTCTGGAGGCGGTGCGCGACGCGGCGGGCGGCGATCCGCGTCTGGAGCGCGCGTACGCCGGGGCCCGCGAGGGCCGGATCGTCCAGTACCTGACCGGCGTGCCCGGCATGGTGGAGCGGTACCGCAACGCGCCCGCCCCGGCCAAGGCCGTGATCGAGGCCGCCATGGACGCCAGGCGCGTGGGGCACGGTCCCGCCCTTCCGCACGCCCTCCTGAAGACCGCCGCGTTCGACTACCTGACCGGCTACGAGTACGGCTCCCTGCCCCGGGACTGGTTCGAACGGGCCCTGGCCTACGCCTGCGGTGTTCACGGTCCCCTCACGCGCGTCCGCCCCCGCCGCGACGAGCCGTCCGCGTACCCCCGCTACCGGCTGGCGGACCACCTGGAGCAACTCGGCCGCGCCGAGCGCCGTACGCGTCCCGCTCCCGTGGCCCTGTGGGACGCGCTGGTCTTCCACGCCGGCCCCGAGGACCTGCCGCGCCTCGCCGCCCAGGCCCGGGCCCGAGGTCTCTACCACCACGCCCTCCTGTTGTACGGGGCCGCCGCCACGGCCGGTGACCCCGACGCCCCTCGGCAGGCGATCGCCCTGCTCGGGGAGACGGGACGTACCGAGGAGGCGCTCACCTGGCTGCGGATCCACGGCGGGCCGGACAACGCCCAGGCCATCGGCCGGCGCGCCGCCGTCCTTCTCCGGGCCGGACACCGCGAGAGGGCGATCGCCGCCTACCTGCGCGCCGCGGAGGCGGGAGACGCCGATGCTCCGAGGGAGGCGATCGCCCTGCTCGTGGACGGGGGAAGGGTCAAGGAGGCGCTCACCTGGCTGTGGGCCCACGACTGGTTCGGCGACGCCGGCCTTCCCGTCTGGACCGCGGCGCTCCTCGACAGGGCGGGACACCACGAGGAGGCCCTCACCGCCTACCTGCGCGCCGCGAGGACCGGGAACGTCGACGCCCCGGAGTGGCTGGCGTCCCTGCTGTACAGGACCGGCCGCAGGGAGGAGGCGATCGCCGCCTGCCGTCGCGCCGCGAGAACCGGTGACGGCCACGTCCTCAAGCAGGCCGTCGCCCTGCTGCGGGAGATGGGACGGACCGAGGAGGCGATCACCTGGCTGCGGATCCGCGCCGAGACGGGTGACACCGGTGCCCTGTGGGAGGCGGTCGAGCTGCTGCGGGAGTCGGAACGGGCAGAGGAGGCGATCACCTGGCTGGAACCCCGCGCGGAGAAGGGTGACCACCGCGCGATCTCGAAGACGGTCGAGCTGCTCCAGGAGACGGGCCGGACCGAGGAGGCGATCGCCTGGCTGAGCGCCCGTGCCGAGACCGGCGACACCTACGCCTACTGGCGATCGATCGGCCTCCTCCGGCGGACGGGACAGGTCGAGGAGGCGATCACCCGGTTGAGCGCCCGCGCCGAGACCGGCGACCGCCTCGCCCTCGAAGAGGCGGTCGAGCTGCTGCGGGAGTCGAACCGGTTCGGGGAGGCGATCACCTGGCTGTACGCCCGCGCGGAGACCGGCGACCGCCCCGCCCTCGACCTGCTGCCACACCTCCTGGAGAGGGCGGGGCGGACCACGGAGGCGATCGCCGCCCACCGGCGCGCCGCCGAGGCGGGAAACGCCGGTTCGCACTGGTCGATGGCCGCCCTGCTGCACCGGGAGGGTCACCTGGAGGAGGCCCTGGCCGCGTACCGGCGCGCCACCGAGGCCGGGTACACCGGCGACGGCCGGCGGATGGTCGAGCTGCTCCAGGAGACGGGCCGGACCGAGGAGGCCCTCGCCGCCTACCGGCACGCCGCCGACGCAGGGAACGCCGACGCCGGCTGGCGGATGGTCGAGCTGCTCCAGCGGGCGGACCGGACCGCGGAGGCGATCACCTGGCTGCGGGCCCGCGCCGAGACCGGCGACACCGATTCCCTGTGGAAGGCGGTCGAGCTGCTCCAGGAGACGGGGCGGGCCGAGGAGGCGGTCACCTGGCTGCGGGCCCGCGCCGAGACCGGCGACGTCGGCGCCCTCGGGCGGCTCACCGCCCTGCTGTACCAGCTGGGCCGTTCCGAGGAGGCGATCACCTGGCTCCGGGCCCGCGCCGAGACCGGCGACACCGACGCCCTGGACCACGCGGTCGACCTGATGTACGAGACAGGCCGGGCGGAGGAGGCCCTCACCTGGCTGAGCGCCCGCACCGAGGCGGGCGACATCGGCGCCCTGACCTGGACCGCCGTCCTGCTGCGCGAGACCGGCCACCCGGACAGGGCGGTCCTCGCCTACCTGCGCGCCGCCGAGCTGGGACTCCCCGGCGCCCTGCGGCAGGCAATTGGCCTGCTGAGACGGCTGGGCCGCGCCGGCGAGGCCGAACGGCTCCGGCGGTACGGGATCACCCCCGGCAGGACGTGACCCCCGCTGGAGCCCGCAGGAGCCCGCAGGAGCCCGCCATCATTGAGAACTGACTGAGAAGCGTGGCCTGGATACCACTTCTCAGTTGGCCTCAGTGGCCGTGGGTGGTTCGACGGGGCCGCGCTCGACCGGCTGCTCGACACGGACGGTCCCGACAGCACCCTGCGCCGCGACGACCTCTCGGTACGCACCGAACGCACCGTCTGGGCCGCACGCCGCACCTGACCCTCGACTCACACGGAGAAGCATCTGTTCAGTCGATGATCGCGGTAGCTTCGACCTCGACCAGGTGCTCGGGCACGGACAGGGCCGCGACGCCCAGCAGCGTGCCCGGGGCCATCGGGGTGACCCCCAGCTTCGCGGCCGCCCGAGCGAGCCCCTCCAGGAACAGCGGCATCTTGTCGGGGGTCCAGTCGACGACATAGACGGTCAGTTTCGCCACGTCGTCGAAGGAGGCACCGACCTCGGCCAGGGCCGTTCCGACGTTGAGGTAGCACCGCTCGACCTGAGCCGCGAGGTCACCTTCGCCGACCGTGACCCCGTCGGCATCCCAGGCGACCTGCCCGGCGACGAAGACCAGTTTCGACCCGGTCGCGATCGACACCTGCCGGTAGACGTCGATCTCCGGCAGTCCGGCGGGGTTCACCAGGGTGATGGCCATGTTGTCCGCTCCCTCGTCGGGAGAGCCATCGGGCTCCGCTTCCAGCGACCCAAGGCGCTCCCGGTCTCTTGTGGTTACTTGGAAACCATAAGAGAGTGTCCACTGACATGGAAGAACGCACTTTTCAGTGACTGGGGAACCTCATGGTGACCAAGCAGTTCAGCGGCTCGCCCCGGGAAGCGGACCTGACACGCGCGGACTCGTTGGCGCGGGAGATCTTCTCGGACATCGCCAACAAGTGGGCGCTCCTGATCATCGAGACCCTGGGGGAACGCACCCTGCGCTTCGGCGAGTTGCGGAACGAGATCGAGGGCATCAGCCACAAGATGCTCACCCAGAACCTGCGCATGCTGGAGCGCAACGGCCTGGTCGAGCGGAAGGTGCACCCCACCGTGCCGCCACGGGTCGAGTACACCCTCCTCGAGTCGGGCCAGGCGCTACGGAAGACGGTTGACGGCATGTGCGACTGGACCAGCCGCTACCTCGGCCACATCGAGGACTCCCGCCGCCGCTTCGACGCATAACCCGAGCAAGCGCCGGCTCACCCCCGTCACATACCGCGCCTCATCCTTACGCGATACGGCTTCGACGGCACGGCGCCCCCGGACCGGGGAAGGGATGGGGTCGCCATGCCCGCTCAGAAGTGGCCGACGGTGGCCGAGGTTGAGGTCAGTGCCCAGCGGTACAGCGCGCTCGTCTCAGCCTCCCGCATCTGCGCCTTCAGGCCCTCGACGGTCCGGTCACAGATGATCAGCGGCTCGGGGGTGGGCCAGGTGGCGATGGCGTGGAAGAGCCGGCTGCCGGTACCGTACAGGACCGCCCATCCCGGCCGGGTGATCTCCAGCATCGCGGCCTCGGCGCGGGCGTCGTGGTCCCAGGTGTAGCGCGGGACCGGGGTGATGCTCTGACCGTCGCGGTGACGCCCGCGCGCGGCGCTCAGGCAGCGGCGGATCACATGATCACCTGCTCGGCCTGCTCTGCCTGCTCCTGCGGGGCGTGCTCCTGTCGGGCCTGCTCCGGTGGGGCCTGTTCCTGTGGGGCAAGAGTCTCCTGCTCTCGTGCCGCCCGGTCCTGAACCTCCCGGTCCTGAGCCTCTCGTTCCTGAGCTTCCAAGGCGAGGGCCTCCTGCCGGTCGGCCTCGGCCCGCAGCGCCTCCAGGCTGTCGCCGTCGACGGTGCGTTCGGCTCCGGCGTCGCAGGCGGCCGGGGAGAAGGGCTCCTCCCGGCTGGCCCAGAGGCGGCCGGCGTCGCTGAGAATCAGCCGCCAGCCGGGGATCGTGGTCTCGGGCCTGGTCGGCTCCGGGTGGGCGGGCCTACCATCGTTCATTGATTGGACCTCCATCCGATCAAGGGCCCGTCCGGTCGTCGGTAGCGGTGGACGGGCCCGCTCTGTGAAGCAGGGAAGGATCTGGAGGGGTACGCCGCACCGCCCGGGAGGCCGGTACGGAGACGGGGTGAGCGAAACTCGGTTCGGTGCGCAGGTGGTTGCTCGTCTCGGACGGGGCACGAGATGGCGCCGGTGGCCGAGCCGGGACAGGTCGGTGGGGCCGGACCGGGGCATGTCTGTGAGAGCGGGTCTGGACGGGCGGGCCGATCTCAGGCGGCAGTGCCCCCGCCCGGATGACGACGCCGGTACGGCAGGCACGACCGGCGGGGCCTGCTCAGGACGGCGCTGGGCAGGCGAGGCCTGATCGGGACGGCGCTGGACGGGCACCGGCGGGATCGTCCCGGCCGGGGCCACGGGAGCGGGCGACTCGAAACAGGACAGCGAGCGGTCCCCGGTCCGGCGGACCCGCAACCGGACATCCAGCAGGGCGGCGGACGGCTGGGCGTACTCGTGGTCGGCGGGCCGGTCGGGACAGCCGTGCGCGTAGGGGGCGTGCCCGCAGGTGGCACAGCCCATCGGCATCGGCGGCGTATCGGCGAAACAGCCGCAACCACCGACCGCCTGCCTGTCGAGAACGGGAGCACTAGGGTTGCTCACGGGTCAGGACTGCCTTCCTGATCAAGGACCCGTCACGGTGTTCCAGCACCGGGCGGGTCCGCTTTATTGGTCTTGAAGCGGATTCCGAGCCTCCACAGCCCTTTTCCACATGTGCTCGTCCATGCTCGTACTCATATGAGCGTCCATGAGCATGACCGTCTATCGTCTCTCCATGATCGAGTTCGAGCGCGATCGGCCGATATGGATCCAGGTCGCGGAAACCCTCACAGCGAGGATCGAAAGCGGCCAGTACCCGCCGCGCCATCTGATCCCCTCCGAGGTGCAGATGGTGCAGGAGTTCGGCATCGCCCGGGGCACGGCCAGGAAGGTGGTCGCCTACCTCCGTGACCAGGGGGTGGTCTACACCGTCCCGCAGATCGGGTCGTTCGTCAGCCCGGCGAGGACACCCGCCGACGAGAAGGACTGACCCCACCACGACCACATCGAATAGGCAGAGCCGTTGCGGGGGTCGACCTCCAACTGTCATGGTGTCCTCACTCTGAGTCAGGGGGTGGTGGGTCCATAGTGAACCGTGACCCGGCCAACTTTCAAGCCTCAAAGTTTATTGCCTCAAAATATTTTCTCTCTGGAGACTTGATTGAGGGAGGTCCGGTGTGAAGAACAGTCCTACGGTGCGCCGACGGCAACTCAGCGCCGAACTCATCAAATTACGCAAAGCGGCTGGTCTCACCGCTGAAGAGGTCGTTCGGCACTTGGCGTGGTCGCCAGGGAAATTGACCTACATGGAGGGAAATAGGTGGGTAAGGCCTGATCTGGCGAACATTCGTGCCTTGCTCGACCTTTATGGCGTTACCGACAAGGCCATGCATGACGCCGTGCTCACCCTTGCCCGCCAAGCCCGCGAAAAAGGCTGGTGGTCGAAGTACAGCGACGTGTTCAGGGGTTCACTCGCGGGGTTCGAGGCGGCGGCCATCGACATCCGCGCCTACCAGGCCCTGTTCATCCCCGGACTGTTGCAGGTGCCGGACTACATGACCGCCATCTTCCGAGGAGGCCGGGTCATGGACGAAACCCTCATTGCCCGGCGCGTTGAGGCACGTCTTGCCCGGCAGGAGATCCTCCGACAGGACAATCCGCCCAACCTGTGGGTCATCCTCGACGAGGCGGCGTTGCGCAAGGTGGTCGGCAGCCCAGAGATCATGATGCGGCAGTTGGAGCATGTGATCGAGCTATCAGCACGGGATCACATCACCGTCCAGGTCCTCCCTGATGCCGCTGGCGCACACGCCGCCATGGAGGGCTCGTTCATGATTCTCGATTTCAAAGAAGGAGATGGCTCGATCGTCTACGTGGAGACGGCCACAAGCGACCTGTACTTGGAGACCACTGAAGAGTTGCGTAGTTATACGCTCATATTCGACCATGCGCGTGCGTCGGCACTCAGTGCGGAGGTTTCCGCCACGTACCTGGCCAAACTCATTGATCACCTTAAGTAGAGGCGAGCATCATGGAATCCATCCATCCCGACCTCACCTGGATCAAAAGTAGCTACAGCGGCCCCAACGGAGACGACTGCGTGGAGGTCGCAACCAACCTGCCCGGCCTCGTCGCTGTCCGCGACAGCAAGGACCCGTCCGGCCCGATGCTGACCTTCTCCCCCACAGCCTGGAACGACTTCCTGACGGGCATCCGCAGCGGAGAAATCTGACCAGACGCAAGGGCCGAACGGCCAAGGCCGCCCAGGAGCCGTGCGGCAAGCGCAAATCTTCGCCTGAAAATCTCTATGGTGACCTTTTGTGGTCAATCCGTCACCTCTCGGATATATCGCAATTCCGGCATGCCGAATATAGAGAATGATCGAACAACGATACGGCCTGCCTTGACGAGGCCATCACCAACCCGTACATCAGCACCGGACTGAACGCGCCCCAGCGCCCGCTGAGCTTCCCTCGACTGTCCTGCAGCCGCCAAGGCCACCCCGATTGGTCAAAGTTGCCAGAGACGGGGAGTTGCCAACTTTTGGCAACTCGCCGTCTCTGGCAACTCGGCATGCATTCCCAACGCTTGCCATGTCACCCTGGAGTCATGACGCGCACCCCTGACAGTGGATTCCCCAGTACTCCAGAGCAACTTCTGGAGCTGGGAATCGACCGGTTGCGCAAGATGCTGGGACAGCAATGGCAAGTGACACTGGAAGCCGACTCCCTCCGGGCGGAGGACCTCGGACATGACGCGTTGGTCACCATCACGAGCCCTGACCGGAGCCTCACCGGGCGTGTCCTGGTAGAAGCCAAGCTGAGTTGGACCCCGGTTCTCCTGGAGCGAGAGCTACTGCCCCGGGTTTCGTTGATGCGCCGCCTCAGTCAGGACGCCGCTGTACTGGTCATCGCTCCATGGATCAGTCCGCAGACGCGCACCCTGCTGTCTCGCTGGGAGTGCGGCTACATCGACCTGACCGGCAACGTCTCCTTCCGGATGAATCAACCAGCCATAGTGCTTGAAACCCAGGGCGCCGCACGGAATCCACGACCACGTACAGCCGGTGCTCAGCGTGGGTTGAGCGGCGCACGCGCCGGACGCCTGGTCCGCGTCCTGGCTGATGTCCACCCTCCCTACCGGGCGATCGAGCTCGCGGAGGCGACCGGTCTGAGCGGCGCCTATGTCTCGCGTCTGCTGGACGCATTAGAAGAGGAGGCGATTATCAGGCGCCGAAACAGAATTGTCGTCAAGGTTGATTGGGAGGCCCTCCTACGCCTGCGCGCCTCTGAAACGTCCCTGCTGAGACCAGGGCGCTTCCTCGGGTTCCTCGCCCCCAACGGCTTGGACTCCTTCATCGGCAGGCTGCTTGAACACCAGAAGCTTCGTACCTCGATGGCCCTCACCGGACCGCTCGCAGCTGCGGCGGTGGCCCCCCTGGCCATCGGCGGCCAGGCGATGCTCTATGCCACCGAGGAGGCCACCGCTCGTCTGGTGGAAGGTCAGGGTCTCCTCCCGGTGAACCAGGGGGCCGACGTCTTGCTGCTTCAACCTCCCGATACGAGCGTTTTCTCCGGAATTCGCCAGGTCAACGGTCTGCCCCACGTGGCGTTGAGCCAACTGGTGCTGGACTCCCTGTCGGGGTCTGGTCGACTGCCCACCGCCGGGGAGGCGGTGCTGAACTACATGCGCGACCACGAGAAAACGTGGCGCTTGGATGACCTTGACGGCGTAGAGTTCCCTCTGCCTTGACCTCAGCCATAGGGATGAGCTGGGGTTTTAAAGAGCTGGAGGAACCTCACATGGCGCGTATCCCCGAGGGGGTTGATCTTAATGAACTCACCGTCGTGGCCCGTCGGGTCCTCCTGGACGCCTTACAGGCACTCCACGAACACTCCAATGCCATCGTCCTGGTCGGCGCCCAGGCAGTGCATCTGCGAACAACCGGCGTCGTGCTGGCCAGTTCCCCCTATACCAGCGACGCTGATCTGAGCCTCAATCCCAAGCTCGTCCTGGACGAGCCTCTGCTCAACGAGGCCATGCGCGGTGCGGGATTCGAACTGCCCGCCTCCGGTAACCCAGGACAATGGTTCCGCGCGGAAATGATCAGCGGCCAGAGCCACCTCATTGAGGTGGACCTCCTCGTGCCGGAGGCATTTGCCCCTGGCAACAAGAAGCGCCGCAGGGTGTCCCTGCCCCCACACGACGAGAAAGCCACCCGGCGTATCCTCGGGCTTGAGGCCACGCTGTTTGATCACTCCCCGTTGCAGGTGCCAAGCCTCGAACCGGGAGGGACCCACGAGAACTCGCGATCGAGGTAGCCGGTCCGGCCTCGCTGCTCATCGCCAAAGCCTTCAAGCTTCGCGACAGGCTCAACGAGCGCACTGCACCACCTCACCGCCTGGCCGACAAGGACGCCGGTGACGTCATGCGACTGATGATGGCCACTGGCGACAACCTGCGCCCGACGTTCAAACGACTGTCCCAGGAGGAGCAGATCTGCGACGTCGTAGCCGAAGGCTGCGAACTCCTGTGGGACCAGTTCGGCTCTTCACGTGCCGCCGGCGTGCAGATGGCCGTGCGCGCGCTGGCCGGCGACCTGGAGGAAGGACGCATCCGACTGCTGGCTCCCGCATTCGTCGAAGCCAATGTGCCAGAGCTGTAGCGAAGGACCCCTGCCTGCTGACGTCGCCCCTGACTCCAATCAGCCGCCGCCCCGCCTTCCAGTCAGCCGTCGCCCTCGCCAAAGGGGCTCTACCGGCCGCCGCGACCGTTGCCGCGACCGCCGGGACCGTCGTTCCGGCCGGGCCTGTCGAAACCACCGGGGTCGTCGGGGCCGTTGAGCTCGATGGAGTCCCCGTCGTCGTCCGACGGGGGCGGCGCGGGCTGGCAGCTCTGGCCGCAACCGCCGAACCGCTCCGTGTTGATGGGCGTGAACGACGTCGGCTCGACGTTCTTCAGCGCCGCCAGCATCGTGTCCTTCCAGATCGGACCCGGGATGCTGGCGCCGAAGACCGAGCCGTAGTAGCGGCCGCCGATCGTGACGCCGTTCAGCTTGTAGTCCTGCGAGCCGCGCGGGTCGCCGATGCTGACCGCGCCGGCCAGGTCCGGGGTGAACCCGGCGAACCACGCGGTGGCGGAGCTGTCGGTGGTGCCGGTCTTGCCCGCCGCGTCGCGGCCGATGCCGCCGACGGCCCGCATCGTGCCCTTGGTGAACACACCGGACAGCACGTCGGCCGCCGCGTCGGCGACCTCGGGGTCGAGCGCCTGGCGGCACTTGGGCTTGTAGTCGGTGACCTTGCCGTTCCTGTCGGTGATCCGGGTGATCGCCATCGGCGCGCAGTACTTGCCGCGCGCGCCGATCGCGGCGTACGCGTTGGCCACGGTCACCGGGTCCATCTCGTTGGTGCCGAGCGTGAATGTCGAGAACTCCAGGAGCTTGAGCCCGTCGGAGCGGTGGATGCCCAGTGACCTGGCGGTCTTGATGGTCTCGCAGAGCCCGACGCGCTTCTCCAGCGCCATGAAGAACGTGTTCACCGAGCCCCAGGTGCCGGTCTGCAGGGTCTTCCAGCCGGGGTTGCCCTCGTCGTTGGTGACGGTGTGGCTCAGGTCACCGATGTTCTCGCCCTTGCAGTTCTTGAAATCCGAGAGGCTCGAAGCGCGGAAGCCAGCCCCGGCCGACAACCCGTCATTCACCTTCATGCCCTGCTTCAGCGCGGTGAGCAGCGTGAACGTCTTGAAGGTCGAGCCGGCCTGAAGGCCGACGCCGCCGCCGTGCGCGGCGTCCGCGACGAGGTTGTAGGAGATCTCGTTCCTGGCCTTGCTCCGGCCGTACGGGCGGCTGGCCGCCATGGCCTTGATCGCTCCGGTACCCGGCTGGACCAGGGCCTCGGCCGCCACCGGCTTGTCGGAGGGGTGGACCCACTTCCTGATCGCCCTGTCCGCCGCCGCCTGCATGGTCGGGTTGATCGTGGTCCTGATCGTCAGGCCGCCTCGGTTGAGGAAGTCCTCGCGGGCCTTGGCCGTCTTGCCGAAGTCGGGGTTGCGCAGGATCTCGTTGCGGACGTAGATGCAGAAGTACGGGTAGTCGCTGGACTCGCAGCCGCCGGGAAACTTCGTCCCCTTGTAGCCGAGCTTGGTGGCCTTCGCCTCGGCCGCCTCAGCGGGGGTGATCTTGCCGAGTTCGGCCATCCGGTCCAGCACGACGTTGCGCCGGTGCAGCAACCGCTCGCGCTGCTTCCTGCCCAGGTTGGGGTCGGTGGCGTTGGGGTCCTGCACGGCGCCCGCCAGCGTCGCCGCCTGCGGCAGGGTGAGCTCGTCCGCCCCGACACCGAAGAACCGCTTGGCCGCCGCCTCCACCCCGTAGGCGCTCGCGCCGAAGTAGGCGATGTTCAGGTACTTGCCCAGGATCTCGTCCTTGGTGTACTTCTCCTCCACCGCCATCGCGTGACGCAGCTCGTTGAGCTTGCGCGCGTAGCTGGCCTCCAGCGCCTTGCTCTTCTCCTCGTCGGTGTCGGCGGAGTTGAGCAGGACCTGCTTGACGTACTGCTGGGTGATGCTCGATCCGCCCTGGCTCACCCCGCCCGCGTGCAGGTTCTTGGCGAACGCGCGGATCGTGCCCTCAAGGTCGATCGCGCCGTGCTGGTAGAACCGGTAGTCCTCGATCGAGATGATCGCCGTCTTCATGACCTCGGCGATCTGGTCGAGGTTGACGACCTCGCGGTACTCCTCGTAGAACCGCGCGATCTCCTTGCCCCCGGCGTCCTGCACGATCGAGACCTCCGCGGGCGGAGGTTCGACGAGGTCCTCGGGTTTGAGATTCAGCTCGTTGGTCGCCGACACGAAGCCGAGACCCGCGCCTCCCACGGCCGGCAACGCGATTCCCGCGACCAGCAGGCCCGCGGCCGCTCCGATGGCGGCGAGCCGCCCGATCTTGGACGCGACCCCCGACTGTCCTTCACCCCGTTCAGCCATAAGCCATAGATTATGGGGTTTTCAAGGTGCTCCTCGCACGCGATGCGCGATGCGTGGTCATCTTCCGGGGCGGCGCGGCGGCCCGGCGGCTCCGGCGATGGCCGAGGGATCTGCAGCTCCCTCGACTCATCCGGCGAGGATCAGCTCAGCCGGGCGTGCGCGTACGCGGCCATGGCGTCGCTCATGTATCCGGCCAGGCCCTCGGCGATCCGTTCGTAGTTCGCCCTGAACTGCTCGTCGTCGACCTGCATCCGGCCCAGGTGCGCGTACTCCGCCGCGGTCGGCGTCCAGAACCGGGTCATGTGCCGGTAGTGGACGTCGAGCTCGGCGAGAACCGCGGGGTCGTCGGCGGGCGTGCCGGCGGCCATGAGCTCGGCCATCCGGATCATTCCCGCCGTGGCCTCCCGCCCCATGCGGTCGATCTCCTGCGGAGTCACGGCGTCCAGGAGTTCCTGCTGCCCGGACCGCTCCCAGTGCTCCGGCCACCGCTCGCGGGCCTGCGCGCCGTACCGCGCCCCGTCGAACCCCTCGAACAGATTCTCCGGCCTACTGATTTTGGACATCTCACCCTTCCCTTCGCTCTCCTGAAGTTCGGTGATGGTGCGAGCCACTACGCGGGCCACCGCGTCCAGCCGGTCACGCTCCCCCAGCAGCCGCCGATGGTGCTCGCGCAGTGCCGCCACCGGGTCGGTGTGCCGGTCGACGATCTCCTTGATCTCGGCGAGACCGAGGCCGAGCTCCCGCAGTACCAGGATCTGCTGCAGTCGCAGCAGCTGATCCTCCTCGTAGTGGCGGTAGCCGTTCGCGCCGACCCAGGCGGGTGCCAGCAGCCCGATCTCGTCGTAGTGGCGCAAAGTCCTTGACGTCACTCCCGACATTCGCGCCACCTGTGCGATCGACCACGCCATGGCCTGCCACCCGTTCCCACCGTCACCGAGCCGGATCTTCCGGCTCGTCCATGACGGTAGATGTTGACGCGACGGCAAAGTCAAGCCGTGAGCGGCAGGTCAGGGAACGTGCGAACGTCATACCCGGGCCGGTGGGCTCGTGCCCTGGCCGGGTTGGCGGGGAGGGCTCACTCGCCGGGCGGGAAGTCCGCGGAGCGGCTCACCTCCGCCCACCGCGCGGCCTCGGCGGCGCGGGCGCGGGACGACTTCTCGGCCAGGTCCACCGCGTCCGATCCGAGCAGCAGACGCAGCGGCGGCTCGTCGAGGTCCACGGTGTCGAGAATGACGCGCGCCGCTCGCACCGGGTCCCCCGGTGCCATCCGGTCGAAGCCCGCGCGCCGCCGGTTCATCGCGCCGACGGTCTCCTCGTAGTCCGGTCCCACGGCCGGGATGCGCATGGACGATCCCGCCCAGTCGGTGCGGAACCCCCCGGGCTCGATGATGGTGACCTTGACGCCCAGCGGCTTCACCTCGTTGTTGAGCACCTCCGAGAAGCCCTCGACCGCGAACTTCGCGGACTGGTAGGCGGCCAGGCCGGGGGACCCGCCCACGCGCCCGCCGATGGAGGAGAACTGCAGGATGTGCCCGGAACGCTGGGCGCGCAGCACCGGCAGGGCGGCCTTCGTGACATTGACGACGCCGAAGAAGTTGGCCTCGACCTGCGCGCGGAAGTCCTCGTCCGGGGTCTCCTCGATCGGGGAGGAGTTGGCGTAGCCGGCGTTGTTCACCACCACGTCGAGCCCGCCGAACTCGTCGACGGCCAGCCGTACGGCGGCGCGTGCGGCCCCGGCGTCGGTGACGTCGAGGGCGAACGTACGCACGTGGTCGCCGTACTTCCGTACGAGTTCGTCGAGCTGTTCCGGCCGGCGGGCGGTGGCGACCACCCGGTTTCCGCGCTCGAGCGCGGCCACCGCGAGCTCGCGTCCGAAGCCGCGTGAACTTCCGGTGATGAGCCAGGTCCTGATCACTGTGCCTCCTTCAGGCAGCGTGCCGTCTATCCGCCACATCAATGTGACATTAACAGGAGTTAATGCCTCATGCTTGTGTATGTCAAGCGGACAGGTGTCACACCTCAGTACACTGGAAGGATCATGAGAGCTGATGCCGCCCGCAACCTCGCCGCGGTCCTGCGTACGGGTGCCCGCCTGCTGGCCGAGGACCCGTCGACCAGCATCGGCACGATCGCCGCCGAGGCCGGAGTCGACCGGCGGACCGTCTACCGGCGCTTTCCCACCAAGGAGGCCCTGCTCGCGGCCATCTTCCAGGCGAAACTCGACTCCTCCGAGCGGGTGCTGGACCAGGCCCGGCTCGTCGAGGCCCAGGTGGCGGTGGCGCTGCACCGGTACGTGGAGGGCATAGTCCCGGTCAGCCGGGAGTGGCCGGTGGACGTGCGCCGGATGATGCGCGCGAATCCGGCCGCGAGTGCCCGCAGGGAGGAACAGAGCGCGCGGCTCGACAGGTTCGTCCAGCGGGCGGCCGGCGAGGGCCTGCTACGCACCGACGTGCCCGCCGACTGGGCCCGCGCCATGCTGGATCACCTCGTCGACACCGCCGCTCACCGGTTCCCCCTGCTCGAACCCCCTCAGGCCGCCGATCTCGTCGTCGACACGCTGCTCAACGGCGTCGGACGGCGATAGCCGCGGATCTTTCAGGTTCCGGCGGAACAGGGAGGAACAGCCCGGTGCTCGCACTGCACGGACACTCCGCCGCGAACTCCGGTCGAACCGTGAACCGCGGTGACAACCTGGACCGGACCCCCTGCCCCGGCCTCGCACGGATGGGGTTCGACGCCTCCCCCGGCCTGGATGATGTCCGGCCTACGCGGAGACGGATGTGAGCTCCGTCAAGCCGTAGCCGAGCTGGCTGTACAGCTCCAACTGGTCGTAGTATTCCCGGTGCGTTTTTATCTTGTCGTTCTCGACGAAAGCAGAGCATGTGGAGCGGACGGTGATGTGACGGCCGGTTCCTTCTATCTCGCGCCCATCCGGCAGGAGAAAAGGTCCGGAATGCGTCCCGGTGATCGTCCATTCCGTGACAGCCGGGTTGTCGTGGTCGCCGATCTCGTACCACGGCGTCAGGTGCAGGTCCGGGAAGCCGACGAACAACTGCTCGTAGAGCCAGGCGATCTGCTCATGGCCCTCCACCACGCCCGTTGGCGCGACATGGACGGCGTCCGGAGCGTAGCAGTCGAGCACTCCCTGTAGGTCGTGGGCGTTGATCGCCTCGCACAGTCGGTGCTTGAGGTCCCAGAAAACAGACATGGGCCGCGCCTCACTGGCGTTGGGGCCGCCCAACGCCCCTGGATGGATCGAGATGAAGATGCCTCAGCGCCTATTTGGCGAACTGAGCCTCATCGAACTCAACCGTCGACTTTTTACGCTATCCACCGAGGCGTCAGCCGCCGATCAAACCGTCGTCATACGTATGTCAAGGAACACGCCCCGGCCCAGGCCGACGGCAACAAGGGCGCAGGTGCTTGCCCCGGGGTGGACGGCGCCCATCAGCGCCATCGGCAAGCAGCCGCTTCCCGGTCAGGGGTTCTGGTGCGGCAATGGTCAGGCACCGCGCCGAAGAGTAGCCTGAGGACACGATGTCCTTCGCCGGTGGGCCACCTGAGCCTGTGGCGTCCTGCTTGCGCTGATGTTGTGCCGTCTTGACCTCGCGGCTTGTCTTTTTGGTGAGCCTTTGGAGGATGCGGCATGGACGGTATTGACGGCATCTCCTACGCACCGGTCCACAACAGTAGGACATACGGGATATTACGCATCACATCGACGATTCATCCGCTGGGAATACGGCTGGACGGAGAGCTGGACCGTAACGGCGTGCCCGCCGTGACGGCGGCGCTGGCTTCGACGGCCCATCGGGCGGCCCGCGGCGATGGCTCCTTTCACGTCGATCTGAGCGGGCTGGGTTTCATCGATGTGAGCGGCCTGCGCGTGCTGGTCAGCGCCGGTCTTGTCGCGGGTGGCGGCAGCACGGGTGTGATCCGGGTGGTGGCGGTCTCGGCGGCGGTACGCCGCATATTGGCGCTCACCGGCTGGGACGCGGTGCCCGGATGGGGCCAAGCGCCCGGAGGGGATCAGACACCCCCCGCGAGCCTGAACGAGGTGCGGCTCGATATCGGCGAAGGCAGCCCGCTCCGGGTCGCCAGGAACACCGGCGCCGTAGACGGCGGAGGTTGATGGACAAGCAACGCTCGGCGGCGGTGTGGGCGGCGATCAACGACCACGCTCGCGCTGAGGGCGGACAGGTCTCCATCGATGCTGTGTGCCTGATCGGTGCGCGGACGCTGCGCGCCCAAGGAGTGGGCGTGGCCCTCAGAGGCCGGCTCATGGGCTACGAACCGGTGTGCGCGAGCGGTCCGAACGCCTACCGGCTGATGGATCTGCACGTCACGCTGGGCGAGGGCCCGGGACGTGACGCGCTCGGCCAGGACCGGCCCGTGTTGGTCGGCGACCTGTCCGAGGACGATACGCGGCGGCGCTGGCCGATGTTCGCCCCGGCCGCCGTACGAGCAGGTGCTCGGGCGATCTTCGCGTTCCCGCTGCTGCTGGGGGCGATCTCGGTCGGCGTGCTGGAGATCAGCCGTGCCGAGGAGGGGTGGCTGACTCCGCACCAGGCGGCCGATGCGCTGGTGTTCGCCGATGCGGCGCTGCTGGTGCAGGTGCAGCAGCTGGCATCCCCTGACGGGGCCGTCGGAGAGGTGAAGGAACTGCGGTGGGGGAGCGCCGAGCGCTGGGCGCAGGTGCACCAGGCCACCGGCATGGTCGCGGTCCAGGCCGGCACCGACCTGAGTGCCGCGTTCGTCCGGTTGCGCGCCCGCGCCTTCGCCGATGAGCGCAGCCTGCTGGAGGTGGCCCGCGACGTGGTGGCGCGGCGGCTGCGATTCGAACCGGACTGATGCGAACGACACTCGGTGTGAGGCGACCACAGATGATGAACCGCCGGATACGATCATGAATCACGGGACGAAGGTGAAGACAGTGCTCGACCGACGGACAGCGCAGACATTCGTGGAACTGGCCGACACACTGGTGGTCGGCTTCGATGTCATCGATTTCCTGCAGACGCTGGCCGAGCGCTGCGTGGACCTCCTCGACGTCGACGCCGCCGGCATCCTGCTGGCCGACCCACGCGGATCCTTGACCCTGGTGGCGGCCTCCACCGAACAGGCCCGCCTGCTGGAGCTGTTCCAGCTGCAGGACGAGGAGGGCCCCTGCCTGGACTGCTACCACAGCGGGCAGAGGGTTACCTGCTCGGACCTGGCCGCCTACCCACAGCAGTGGCCGCGTTTCGCGACAGCGGCCCACCAGATGGGCTTCGCCGCGGTCCAGGCCTTCCCGCTGCGGCTGCGCGACCAGGTGCTGGGAGCGATGAACCTGTTCAGCGCCACCACCGGCCTTCCCTCCCCCCAGGCCACCTCGGTGGCTCAGGCGCTGGCGGACGTGGCCACCATCGGCATCACCCATGAGCGGACCCTGCGCCAGCATCAACTCGTCACCGAGCAACTGCAACACGCCCTCAACAGCCGCATCGTCATCGAACAGGCCAAAGGCATGCTCGCCGAGCGCGGCCAGATTCCCATCGTCGAGGCGTTCGCCCTGATGCGTGCCTACGCCCGCAACCACAACCGGCAACTGTCGGCCGTGGCCCGCCAGGTGATCGACCAGGACGCGGTCGTGGCCGAGCTGCTCAACTCCGCCCCGTCGTAGTCGGCGACGTTCATGTGACAGGTTGTTCCTCGTCAGCGGCCTGTCCTGCCGGGCGTTCGCGGGCTTGGCCAGCCCGGCAAGTGCGGTCTCGCTTCCCGGGCCGGCCGCTCATGCGATGGGGTGGTCGCTCATGCGATGGGGGTGTAGGAGGTGGTCGGCTGGTGGTCCGGGCCGGTCACGATGGTGAAGGAGGCCTCCAGGCGGGTCAGGCGCAGAAGCCGCTGGACGAGAGGCGGAAGCGCGGCAAGCCGGAGGGGGACCATGGCGGTGTTCGCGTGGGCTCTGATCGCGATGAGAGCGGTCAGACCGCGGGCGTCCATGAAGGTGACGGCGCCGAGGTCGAGGACGAGTGGGCCCGTGGCGCCGTTGATGAGCGGGGCGAGGTAGGCGTGCAGGCGGGGCGCGGTGGCCAGGTCCACCTCCCCGCCGACTTCGACCACGGTGTGGTCGTCGGGGTAGTCGTGCACGGGGCGGACGGCCAGATGAAACAAACCCATGGTGTCTCCCTGATGCATCACCTTAAGGACGCGAGGTCAAGACGGCCCAGGGAGATGGCGATGTACGAAACATGCCAAATACGATAAAAGCGACTCTGTGTAGATTTTCAAATACACTCCGTAGTGTACGGCGTGGCGCCCTGCGAAACCAGCCCTCCCCGCGGCCGTTACGCCATCGCCGGCCGGTCTTGTCATTGATACCGACGATCCGGCATGCCTCTTCGTTGCTCAGGCCCTTGCATGGGCTGGGAGTATGCTTCCCGCTCACGCGGCATCAAGTACGCCTTGAGGATGGACGGCAGCACTTCACCCACCTTCAGACCTCAATGTGATCATGAGAGCTGTTAGCGAGGGTGTTGGCAAAAGGCCCCCACCGGAACCCGGACACTGTTGGGTGCACGTTTTCGCGTGGGGGCGAACCTCAACTTCTGACGGCCTCTGCGATCTGCAGAGCGGCCTGGGCGGGCGTGAGGTGCGCGGTGTCGACAACCTCGGCCTCACCGTGTAGCCACGTGCGGGCCGCCTCGGCGTAAGGCTCAAGGTATTTGAGACGGAAGGGGGACGGACCAAGAAGAGTGTCCCCCTCGATGCGCCTGCGGAGGGTGTCTTGGTCAGCGTGGAGGACGAAGTGCCGTACCGGAATGGCATGGTGGGCGAGGCCCGTGCTGATCTCGCGCCAGTACTGCTCGACCAGGACGGTCATGGGCATCACCAGAGTGCCGCCGGTGTAGTCGAGTACGCGGCGGGCGGTCTCGACGACGAGTGGCCGCCAAGGCGGCCAGTGCTGGAAGTTGTCCGTCGCGGGCAGCCCTGGCGTGATGTCCATGAGTGTCTCGCCGACCTTCTCTGCGTCGAACACCCGTGAATCCGGGATCAGTCGCTGCACGAGTGCACTGGTCGTCGTCTTGCCTGCGCCGTGGGTGCCGTTGAGCCATACGATCACGGAACCCGATGCTAGTGCTGTGCGAGCCGTGGGAACGAACTCCGAGAAACAGGTCCTGGTGCCATGGCGGATGGCATGGGCCACCTCCGGTGAACGTTCCCGGCCACAGCCAGATCGCTACGCCGGAGCAAGGGAGCCCTTGCCCGTGATCACCGAGGCCTGTACGAAGCCCTACCTGTCGCGAACAGTTGGCACAGCTCCGTGCAGTCCAGAACGAGCACGGCTTGATCGGCGAGACTCCTGACAAGAACATGGCCAGATCGGTCCAGAACAGCTGACTCCGTTGCTGTGTCTCACTGCTGTACGGACACGAAAAAGGCCCTCCGGAATGATCCCGGAGGGCCCCTGACCTGGAGCCGCCTTGGGGAATCGAACCCCAGACCCCTTCATTACGAGTTAGAACACGATCGTCCAGGACCATCCACAGCCGTCTTCCGGACCTGCTCGGGCAGCTTTCATGAGGTCCCTCAGTCCACGGTCGTCCAGGTCCGTCCATACCTGTTGTTAGCATCCGCGTTAGCAAGATCGACGTTTATGTCTCCCCCGCTTCCGAACCGGTTACCGAACCGCGTGCAAGATCTCCATCGCCTGCAGCACGTCCGTAACGACGTGGTCCGCCTCATGCTCCTGGTCCGGCCAGGTCCCTCGGTCTCTTGAACTTCGCAGGCTCTTCTTTGGATCTAGGCGTGGGCTGATGATAGTTACGAGGCGAGCAAGTCGAAGTGGAAGCCGACCACGAGCAACAGCACCGCCACCCATCGAATGATGCGCTCTGGCAAGGGGTTCTCCAGGACGCTGGCCACAAGCTTGGCGATGCGATCAAGTCGGAACACCAGAGTCAAGGCGGAGGCCCAGCACACCATGATGACCAGCCAGGTTCGCAAGTCCATTGAACCGCCGCCGGTGAGCACGGCAACGATGAACGCCACTGCCCCCAACGCTGCGATGATTTGGCCCGCGGGGAAGAGGTATGGCTGCTCGCCAAAAGGGTCCGCGTGCCTGATTCTGACGCCGAACTCTCGGATGCGCTCAGGCCCGATCACGTCGAGCACCACTGTCATCCCGCCAACGAAGGCGCCGATCTTCCCGAATCGCCCCCACCAAATCATTGGCATACCAGCCAGGTCGTTGCCCAGCGCGGACTTGCCATCCAGCCACATGCTCCACGCCTCGAAATACGAGATGTCCGACATGATCGGAGCGTAGAAGACAGCTGGATCGCCTGCCCAGCAGTTCGAGGAGAATGGCCTCGGCCCGGTCAGTCATTCAGGTTCGACTCCTTCACGGTGACAGTAAGCCGCGACGCTCACATCACATACATGCGCGCGACGTGATTCCCTAGGTCGGCACGATCTGAACACCAAGATCGTTCGGCAAAGTTGACGAGGTGTGCGTCGCTAATGAGAGCGGGGCGGTACTGCATCCGTTTGAGCCAGTTCTTGACCGTGCGGGCGAGCTGATCGACGGTGTGAACGGCGAGGTTGGTTAGGGACTTCTTCATATGGACTTCGAGACCGTTTACTGGGCGTCCCGAAGCTTTGGTACTGCCACCCTCGCGGCCCGCTTGCTGAGGCCGGGATCGAACGTCGCAAAAAAGCCGTCGCTCACCAGCAGTGTGACGGTGTTCTTGACCCTGATGAGCACAACGTCCATCGCGTGGACCGGACTGATCTTCGCCTCGGGGACCGTCTCGCTGTACCTGATCCCATACACCCAGTCCCCGAGTTTGCCGATGGAGAGCTTGGTGATTCTCTCCCTAACACCATCGGCCCTCGTGTTGCCCCTGACGCAGTCACGAACCATGACCTTGCCCACCGTCTGCCAACGAGCCACCTGGGCGGGGGTGCCACTTATGGCGAACTGCTTGACGCCCGACGGCTTGCCCTCCTCGTCGATGAAGACCGCCGCCTTACTTCCGAGGAGGGGTTTCAGCGCCTTGATAACCTTCACGCACTTTTTTGTGCGGGCCGTTTTAGAGTCCAGCGCCTCGCGGTTGCGCTTCGAGTTGGGGGTGTAATCATCGCCCAGGTCCTCAGGAGTGATGAGGGCGGCGCGCAGCTGGGCCGAAGTCAGGGGCTTAACGGGGGCTGCGACCATGGCGGGAGCGGTGGAAGCCAGCAGAAGAGCGGCGGCGAGGCCACCTAAGATCGCGGGGGGCATGGAACGACATTCTAGAGTTTCTCGACCCAAACGATCAATGAGCGCCATGAGGCGGCGCAGGTTAACGATATTTCCCATACGCACGATCGGGACGCGACACGACAGAGGCCCTCCCGGACGAACCGGAAGGGCCTCTGGCTTGGGAGCCGCCTTGGGGAATCGAACCCCAGACCCCTTCATTACGAGTGAAGTGCTCTGGCCGACTGAGCTAAGGCGGCGTGCCGTGTTTCACCACGGCCTACGGCAGTCTACAGGCTCCCGGGGCCTTCCCGCGCCCTGGAATCAGCTGATCTTGGGGCACCGGGTTCCGTCCTTGGGAACGGTCAGATCGATCAGGTAGTCGTCCACCAGGCGGTCCACACATTCCGAGCCCGTCAGGTAGGCGGTGTGCCCGTCACCGTCGAAACCGACGAGGACACCGGAGGAGAGCTGGGAGGCGAGAGCCTCGGACCACTGGTAGGGCGTGGCCGGGTCGCGTTCGGTGCCGACGACCATGATGGGCGGGGCTCCGGGAGCGTCGATCTTGGCCCGCGGGCCTCCCTTGGCCGGCCAGTACGCGCAGGGCAGCGAGCTCCACATGACGTACGCGCCGAAGAGCGGGGCGTCCTTGGCCGACTCCCGGGCCGCCGTGGCGTAGGCGGCGGAGTCGCGGGGGTAGGGGGCGTCGACGCAGTTGACGGCCAGGTTGGACTCGGTCTGGTTGGTGTACTCGCCGTTCGCCTCGCGGTCGATCAGCAGGTCGGCCAGGCGGAGCAGGGTGGTGCCGTCGCCCTTCAGCGCCCGGCCGAGTGCCTGGCGGAGAACCGGCCAGGCCTGCCGGTCGTAGAGCGGGGTGATCAGGCCGAGGGTGGTCCAGGCCTCGGTCACCGTACGGCCGTCGCCCGTCCCATTCGTCAGGGGAGCCGTGTCCGCGCGGCGGAGCAGGGCGGCGATCTCCGCGCGGGCGGAGCCGACGGAGCCGCGGAAGGGGCAGTCGGTGGCGGTGAGGCAGTCGCCGAGGAACGCGTCGAGGGCGACCTCGAAACCGCGTGCCTGCGCGGTGTTCATCTCCAGCGGGCTGAGCGAGGGGTCCACGGCGCCGTCCAGGACGAGGGCGCGTACGCGGGTGGGGAAGAGGTCCGCGTAGGCGGCGCCCAGCTGGGTGCCATACGACTTGCCGAGGTAGGTGAGGCGGGAGTCCCCGACCGCGGCGCGCAGCAGGTCCATGTCCCGGGCGGCGTCGATCGTGCCGACGTGCGGCAGGAGCCTGCCCGAGCGGGCCTGGCAGCCGGAGGCGAACCGCCGCGAGCCCTCCTCCAGCATGGTGACCTCCCCCGGCGAGTCGGGCGAGCTGTCGAGGCCGACGTAGGTGTCCAGCTCGCTCGTCGACAGGCAGCGGACGGGCGCGGACCCGCCGACCCCGCGCGGGTCGAAGCCCACGATGTCGAAGCGGTCTCGTACGGCCTTGCTCACCGCCGTGCGGGCACCTCGCGCGTACTTCACCCCGGAGGCGCCGGGTCCGCCGGGGTTGAGAAGGATCGAGCCGATCCGGTCGCCCGAGGCGGGCAGCCGGATCACGCTGAGCTCGATCTTCTCACCGTCCGGCTTGGCATGATCGAGGGGAACCGGGAGCTTCGCGCACTCGAAACCGTCCCCGCACTCCTCCCAGCCGAGCGACGCTCTCCCCGCCTCGCCACCGCCCGTACCACTGCCGGAACCGGCGTTGGCGTCGGTTCCGGTGCACGCGCTCGCCAGCAGGGTCACCACCGCCGCCAGTACGGCGACCACCTGGGATCTCACGCCTTGTCCGCTCCGTAGTCCGTGGGTCGGGATCGCACGCGGGTCCGGCGAGGGGAGCCGACGCGCGCGGAGAGGCTGACCGCTCGCATCCTACGCCCGCGCCGGGCCCCGCGACCGCGCATCGCCCAGGCGGACACGCGGGCCGCGAGCGGCCACGTGGCACGGACCCCGGGGGGCCGTGCCACGTCGTTCACCAGACCGAAGACCCGCGGGCGTCCAAGGGATCATGACCCGGGCGGGCCTCGGAAAGCCCCGGTCACCCCTCCGGTCCGCCGTCGGCGACCTTCACCGCGTCCCCGTACGCCGCGTCGTGCTGCTTGCGCGGCGAGCACACCGACGCCGACGGGCACGCGCAGCGGCGTCCGCCGTCCTCCAGGCGGACCACGACGGAGTCGGAGGGTACGTTGCGGCCCACGACGGTTCCCGCCCCCTCGGGGGTGTCGACCTTCAGCCCGACGCGGGGCATCCTGCTGTGCGCGTCGAGATAGAGCGGGTGCTCGTACTTCAGGCAGCACATCAGCCGCCCGCACGCTCCCGCGATGCGCAGCGGGTTGACCGGCAGGTCCTGGTCCTTGGCCATCCGGACGGAGACCGGTTCGAAGTCCTTGAGGAAGGTGGCGCAGCACAGGTCACGGCCGCAGGGGCCGATGCCGCCCTGCAGGCGTGCCTCGTCGCGGGGGCCGATCTGACGCAGTTCCACCCGGGCGCGCAGGTTGCGGGCCAGGTCGCGGACGAGAGCGCGGAAGTCGACCCGCTGGGGGGCCGAGAAATAGACCGTGTAGACGTTCTCGGCGTCCGTGTAGTCGACGCCGACGACCTTCATGGGCAGCGTGTGCCGCTTGATCAGGCGCTTGGAGACGCTGCGGGCCTCGGCGCGCCGCCGCTTGTTGCCCTCGTCGCGGGTCAGGTGCTCCTCGTTCGCGATGCCCGCGCACACCGGCAGCCCGCCGATCTCCTCGCTCGTCCACTGGGGCGCCCAGACGCACTCGGCGACCTCGGGCCCGGCGTCGGTGGGAACCAGCACCTTGTCTCCGACCTTGGGACTGTGCTCACCGGGATCGAGGTAGTACAGCCTGCCGTAGCGGGTGAAACTCACCGCCATGATCATGCCCATATGGCTCCAAACCTGGGGGTACGGCTCGTGCTCACCCTACGCGTCATACCCAGGGACGCGGAGAGCCGCCCAAAGCCCCCGCCGCCGACTGCGACGAGCCCCGTACGCCCCTCCGGCCGGCCTGCGCGTCTCTCACTCGTTCCCTGGAAACCCATCCCCTGGCCGGGGACTCCGTCGACGTCGCGGCGCCGGCGCGGTCCCTGGCCAGGGGCTTTTCGTGGGAGAGCATTTCGATCACTGGATCGGGAGTCCCTCCCGAAGACGACAGGGTCACGTCACGGAGACGCCCTGCCGGGCCGTCCGCCGCTCCGGTCAGCGGCCGAGTTCGGCGAAGGACTTCTCCCAGCGATTGACGATCATGGAGAGGTCGTAGTTCCTGGCCGTCCGGAGGGCGTTCTCGGCCATCCGGCGGCGCCCCTCCTCGTCGTCGATCATCTGGATCAGCCCACCGGCCAGGGCGTCCACGTCGTCGGCGGGGACCAGCAGCCCGTTCACCCCGGAGGTGATGATCTCGCGGGGGCCCCGGGGGCAGTCGAAGCTGATCACCGGCACCCCGGAGGCGAACGCCTCGATGATGGTCATGCCGAAGCCCTCGAACCGGGAGCTGACCGCGTGGATCGAGGCCTTGGCGAGCTCGCCCTCGATGTCTCCGGTGGGACCCATGAACGTGACGTTGTTGTGCAGGCGCAGCTTGACGGACTGCCTGACCAGCTTGTCGCCGACCCGGCCCTCACCGTAGATCCGCAGCTTCCAGTCCGGGCGTTCCCTGGCCACCCGGACGAACGCCTTCAGCAGCCGGTCGTACCCCTTGACCGGCACCAGCCTGCCCGCGGCCAGCACGATCCGGTTCTCCTGCCTGGAGCGCGGACGCGGCCCGCCGGGCAGCCCGTTGCCGATGGTGAACACCCGGGTGGACGACCCGTTGAGCATCTTGCGGTAGTCGTGCTCGTCGGCCTCGGTGAGGGTCACGACGGCGTCGAGCTTCGGGTACCACGTCCGGATCTCCTCGAAGATCCCGGGCTGGTGGGCCTCGAAGTGCAGGTGCTCCTGGGCGATCGTGACGACCCGCTTGCGGGCGTACCTCGCGGCCATGATGTTGAGCCCCGCGCGGGTGGTGATCAGCACGTCGCTGCGGAGCCTGCGCAGCTCGCGGACGAGAACCTCGTCACTCCAGGCGCTGAAGGAGGCGTACGCGCGCTCCTCGGGGTGGATCAGCGCGCTCTCCCGCGCGCCCAGCCGCTCGGCTTTCTTCGTGTACGGCCAGCGGACCCTGGCCCCCTCCCTCAGGTCCACCAGCGAGCGCAGACGAACCTGCGAGCCCAGCGGCAGGAAAGGGCTGTCGACGTGCTGGAAGACGCTGACGACCTCGACCTCGTGCCGCTCCGACAGGGCGGTGGCGAGGTCGAAGGTGGCACGGATGGTCCCGCCCATGCCGTAGGCGTTGAGGATGAGAAAGGAGATCTTCACGAGCTCACCTCCTCGATGCTGAGCGCGACGGCGAGGCTGTCGGTCTCGGTGTAGTACGGCCGGACCCTCACCTGCCCGACACGTTGGGCAGGAAAACGAACTTTGGCCTTCTTATCCGTTATGTCATCAAGTCGGGTCGCCAGCGGCAGTCGCATTCCGGAGATCTCCGCGTAGAGGTCCCAGAAGACCCGGCGCCGCACCTGCGTCTCGGCCATCGGCGCGATCTCCACCCCTCCCTCGAACCACCGCCCCTGGAAGCTCGCGGGCCCGCTCACGGGCTCCGGCCCCCGGCGGGCCACCGCCACGAGCCTGGCCGCCCCCCGGATCGGATCGCCGTACGCGATGGCGCCCTCCACCTGGATCACGCCGCCCTCCGCGGTCACGCGGATCACCTCGACGTACGGCTCGACCTCGCGGACCTGCAGGCCCAGCGTGCCGAGGGAGGTACGGAACGCCCTGATCTCCCGGTTGCGGCGGGTCTCGGCGTAGGACCACAACCCGTCGAGCGAGAACCCCGGATCATCGGTGAAGATGGGCTCGCCGCCGCGCGACGCCATCCAGACACCCGCGGACAGTGCCGTCAGATCCGCGGCCCCGCACTCCTCACCGGTCTCCACGTGCCGCAGGACGATCTCCGCGCCGTTTCCGCCATTCCCGCTATTCCCGGTGTTCCCGGTATTCCCGTCGTTTCCGTCGACCGGCTCGGGCCATTCGATCCTCAGCGTGTCGTCGTTGCCCACACGGCTCGTGACGGCCCGCCCGCTCACGGACGGAATCACTCCGTGGCGTGCCCCAATGCTCACCAAGCGTCCCCCGGTCTTCTCTGCTCATCCCCGTAGAGCAGGACACTGTCCACCGATTTACAACGAAATAGCTTATTTTTGCCTGTTAATCCTAACGACCCACACTCGTACTTTGAGGTGACTTAGCGGTGAATGGTTCCATCTAATCGTAAACAGGCGGGTAGTGACCGCTTGGTGATGGCCAGTACCCCCTTCTCACCAGCAGATATTCGCCGAGGCGATCCAGGAGAAATTCCGAAGCGTCCGATACCGGCCAGAGCCGATCTCCCCGATCTCCCCGAACTCCGCCCCCCGGCGAACCAGGAGATGCCCGCCCGAACCGCGGCATCCAGAAGTGCCCGCGAGACGGGGTAGCGGCAAGACTCATGTCATCGGGTACGCGAGTCTCACCGATCTCACCGACACCCCGATGTGGCCGGTCAGCTTCGCGGTTCGTCGTTCGGTCGCGGGTCGCGGCGTTCCAGCGCGGCCTCGAAGGAGCGGAGTGCGGTGACGACGGTCGCGCGTTCGGCGGGTGACAGGCCGCTCATGACGTGTTCCCAGGCGGTGGCGCTGCCGGACAGCCAGGCGCGGATCGGTTCGGCGTAGGCCGGGGTGATGGCGATGATGCGGCGGCGACGGTCGGCGGGGTCGGCGGTCCGCTCCAGGACACCTGGCCGCACCAGTTCGCTGACCATGAGGCTGACGGTCGTCGGCGCCACCTCCAGCCGATCGGCGAGCTCGTTCACGCCGGCGGGGCCGTCATATTCCAGGTGGGCCAGCAGGGCCAGGTGCCGGGGCGCCAGGTCGAGGTCTCGCAGCTCCGGCGGAATCGGCAGACGTTTGGCGCGGCCGACGAGCCGGGGCATGAGCAACAGCAGGGTGCGGACGGCCTCGTTGACGGCGATACCACCCGGTTCAGTGGACATCAGCAACCCCTCACCGATACCTTTAAGCTTAAAGCCTTTAGGGTCAAAGGAAACGAGGTTCACCGTGCCGCATCTGACCGCCCATCTTCCAGACGCCAGGCTAGCGGGCAACGAAGCCGAGCTCGTGACCGCCCTGACCGAAGCGATCGTCAGCGTCTACGGCGAGTGGGCGCGGCCGCTGGTGAGCATCCGGCTGTCCGGCGTTCCCGCGGGCCGCTTCGCCCAGGGGGGCGTGCCCGTGGACACCAGCGTCTCGGTCACGTTGGGCGTCCGGTCAGGCGCGTTCGAACGCCCCGACGCCGCCGAGATCACCGCCCGCCTCGGCGCCGCCCTCACCGACGCGATCACATCGGTCCTCGGCGAGGAACTCCGCCCGGGCACCATGGTCGAACTCCTCGCCTCCCCTCCTGAGCGGACCTTCGTCGGCGGCGACCTCGCCCCGTGACCGCTCCACGCTGAAGCCGGGTCGAGGTCGGCACGGCCCGGAACCGGACCGGCTCACAGCCGGGGCCGGTGCAACGAGATGGTCATCGACTCGACCGCCATCTGCGGGCTGACGTTGGACGCCAGCCGCCTCCGGCAGCGCATGATCGCGTCGATCCTGAGCAGGGTGTCCTCCGGTGTGGAGGCGCGGGCCAGATCCTCCAGGTCGGCGCGGCGGTCCTCGCCGGACAGCTCCACGTGCGCGCCGAACTGCACCGCCAGCACGTCCCGGTAGAACGCCACCAGGTCGAGCAGGGACGCGTCGATGACGTCGCGCTTGGTGCGGGTCGCCCGGGACTTCTGCCGGTCCTCGAGATCCTTGAGCGCGCCGGCACCGCCGCGGATCAGGCCCCTGTTGAGCCCCTTGCCGGTGGAGCCCTCGCCGTAGACCTGGCGCAACTCGGTGATCTCCGACTCGTTCAGCACCGCGGTGACCGCGGCGGCCTCGTCCTCGGCGGTCTTCACCAGCCGCTCGGCGGCCATCACGCACTCCCCGACGCCGGTCAGCGACCGGGGGATGGACAGCACCGCCTCACGTCGCGCACGCGCCTCCGCGTCCAGCGCCAGCCTGCGGGCGCGGTCGATGTGCCCCTGGGCGGCCCTGGCGGCGAACTCCGCTATCCCCGGCGGCACGTTCTCGCGCGTGGCCAGCACGTGGGCGACCGCCGCGGTGGGCGGGGTGACGAGCGTGACGAGCCGGCAGCGGGACCTGATGGTGATCATCATGTCGTCCGGGGAGGGCGCGCAGAGCAGCCACACCGTCTTCGGCGGCGGCTCCTCGATGGCCTTGAGCAGCGCGTTGGACGCCCCCTCGGTCGCCCGGTCGGCGTCCTCGAACAGCACGACCCGCCAGCGGCCCAGCGTCGGCGCCCCGGCCGCGCGCAGGATGAGCCGCCGGGTGTCCTTGATGCCGTACGAGAGCCCCTGCGGGCGGACGATCTCCAGGTCGGGATGGGAGCCGACCGCCACCTGGTGGCACATGTCGCAGTGGCCGCACCCCTGGTCGGGGCAGAACAGCGCGGCGGTGAACGCCCGCGCGGCCTCCTCGCGCCCGGACCCGGGCGGCCCGGTGAACAGCCACGCGTGGGTCATTCCGGCGCCGCGCCCCCCGGCCAGCAGGTCGGCCCCGGCCGCCGCCGCCCGGCGGAGCGTCGTGGCGGCCCGCTCCTGCCCCACAAGATCATCAAAGACTCCCACGTCCCCCAACCTACCGCCGGGGACACGGGCTCAGTCGCGGATCGCGCTCCCGGCACGGCCCGAGCTCACCCGTACCGGCCACCGCCACGCGGGCTCAGTCACGGATGGCGGGCATGGTCCCGGTGACGTCCTCCGACTCCCGCGGCACCGGGTCGGGCAGGATCTCGCGGACCCGGTCCTGGATGATCGAGGAGATCTGGTTCTGGGGCAGGGTCCCGTCGACGACCAGGTAGCGGTCGGGCTCGGCGGCGGCCAGCGCCCGGAACTCGCGGCGGACGCGCTCGTGGAACTCCAGGGGCTCCGACTCGATGCGGTCGGCGGCCCCGCCCAACCGGGCCAGCCCCACCGACGGTGGGGTGTCGATGAGCACCGTGAGGTCCGGGACGAGCCCGCCGGTGGCCCAGCTGTTGATCCTCGTGACGTCCTCGGCCTCCAGTGCCCGGCCCGCGCCCTGGTAGGCGAGCGACGAGTCGACGTAGCGGTCGGAGATCACCATCGAACCCCGGTACAGGGCCGGGCGGATGACCTTCTCCACGTGCTCGGCCCGGTCGGCCGCGTACAGCAGCGCCTCGGACCTCGCGGACAGCCCCTGGTGCACCGCGTCGAGCAGGATCGCGCGCAGCCGCATCCCCACCTTCGTCGAGCCGGGCTCGCGGGTCTGCACGACGTCGAAGCCCTGGTCACGCAGCCAGATCGCCAGCAGCCTGGACTGGGTGGTCTTCCCCGACCCCTCGCCGCCCTCGAACGCGACGAACATCCCGCGCCCCTGCTCGGCGCTCTCGGGGGCGAACCGCTCGCCACGCACCGCGGCGACCAGGTCGGCGACGATCGAGACGCCCCTGCGGTCGTCCATCTGCCGCAGCGCGACGATCCCGACGATCGTCGCGAGCAGCCCGCCGACCAGCATCACCAGGTTGGAGCCGTCGAACCGGTAGACCGGCTCCTGGCCGACCCTGATCTGGTGCTCGCCGAACAGGCCCGCCAGGGTCGGCGCGACCGCGACCACCAGCAGCAGGGTCACCCGGGCGAGCGACTGCAGGAAGGAGAATGTACGGCCCCGCAGGCTGTCGTCCACCTCCAGCCCGATCATGGTGTAGCCGATGATCCAGGCGATCCCGGCGCAGGCGCCGAGCAGCACGGTCAGCAGAACGACGATCACCAGGTTGTGGACGAGCGCGATCGCGACGAGGACCAGCCCGGCCACCACGATCGACAGGCCGAACAGCCTCCGCCGCGACAGCTCCCTCAGCAGCCTGGGCCCGAAGAACATGCCGGACGCCATACCGACGAAGACCGCGCCGAAGACCACGCCGTACGCCGCGTCGCCGCCGCCCAGCGCGTCCACGTAGATCTTGGCCACCCCGACCACCGCGCCGCCGGCGGCGAACGCGCCCAGCATGCCGATGATCAGACCGCGGATCAGCCGGTTGCCGCCGACGAACCGCCAGCCCTCGAAGATCTGCCGCAGCACCGACGGCGTGGAGGTGGCCCGCGCGCCGCTCCTCGGGATGTCCTTGAGCGAGAAGATGACGACGGCCGAGACCAGGTACGCGAGCGCGCTGATGAACAGCGCCAGGTAGGTCTCGCGCTGGGCGAGGAAGGGCACCAGCCTGCCCAGGAAGTCGTCGGCGACCGACAGCAGCGCGAACAACAGCGCCGCGATGGGCGCGGTGCCGTACGTGACCAGGAGGTTGAGCTGGTTGGCCTCCTCCAGCCGCTCCTTGGGCACCAGGTTGGGCACCGTGGCGTCCTTGGCCGGGACCCAGAAGAGGTTGACGCACTCGACCAGGAACGTGGCGATGATCACCCACTGGTAGCTGCCGATCAGCGGGATCGACAGCACCAGCGCGAAGCGCAGGAGGTCGCAGAAGAACATCGTCAGCCGCCGGTCGAACCGGTCGGCGAACGCGCCCGCGAGCGGGCCCAGCAGGATGGCCGGGAGCATCTTCGCCACGAAGACACCGCCGATGGCCAGGCTCTGGACCTTGTAGCCCGACGCCGCGGTGAGGTTGCCCGCGAGGGCGGTCAGCGCCAGGAGGTTGAGCCAGTCTCCCAGGCTGCACACCGACATCGCCGTCCACAGCTTGCGGAACGGGGCATTGGCCAGCACGTGGGGGGGCTTGCGTCGCGCGGTGCTCCGGCCAGGGGTGGTCATAGTGTCAGCGTATCCAGATGCTCGCTGGGCTGGGGAAAACACCAGCCAGGCGGAAATGCCCGGCTGCCCGTCGCATGAGGGTAATACGTCCGCCCCGTACCTCGCAGGTCACCCCTGCGAAAAGAAGCGCCCGGGACCGCTGTTTCCAGAGGTGCTCGTGGAGAGGGTGCCGGAGGTGCTCGTGGAGAGGGTGCAGGCGGTGCTCACCGCGGGATTGTCCAAGGCGCTCACCGCGAGGACACCAGAGGTGGCCAAAGGTGGCCAAAGGTGGCCAAAGGTGGCCAGAGGTGGCCAGAGGTGCTCGTGGCGGGATTGTCAGAGGCGCTCGCGGTGGACTTCCAGCAGGGTGATCTCGGGAGGAGCGCCCACCCGGACCGGCGGCCCCCAGAAGCCCGCGCCCCGCGTCACGTACACCTGGGTGCCGTCCACCTCGCCGAGGCCGGAGACGACCGGCTGCTGCATCGGGACGACCAGGTTGAAGGGGACCATCTGACCACCGTGCGTGTGGCCGGACAGCTGGAGGTCCACGCCGTACGTGGCCGCCTGGACGGCCTGGACCGGCTGGTGGGCGAGTAGGACGGTGGACCGGGAACGGTCGCGGTCGCCGCCCAGCGCCCGCTCGAAGTCGGGGCCGTCCCCCGAGGCGACGCCGCCGAGGTCGTTGACCCCCGCGAGGTCGAGCACGGCTCCCCCGTGGGCGATCTCGACGCGCTCGTTGCCGAGCGGGCGGACGCCGAGCCCGCGCAGCTCCTCCATCCACTCCTGCGGGCCGTTGGCGGTGTAGTACTCGTGGTTGCCGGTGACGAAGTAGGCGCCGTAGCGGGATTCGAGGTCCTCCAGCGGCCTGGCCAGCGGGCCGAGTTCGGCCACCGTGCCGTCGACCAGGTCTCCGACGACGGCGACCACGTCGGCCTTCAAGGAGTTGATCATGCGAACGATGCGCCGGGTGTGTTCCGTGCCGGTGAGCGGGCCCAGGTGGATGTCGCTGACCACCGCGAACCGCAGGCCGCTCAGGCGCGGATCCAGCCTGGGCAGCACGACCCTGACCGGTTCGATCACCGGGTCGCCGAGAGCCGTCCCGACCCCGAAACCGACCGTGCCCAGCGCCCCCGCCCCGGCGGCGACCGCGGCCGTACGGGCGATGAACAGCCTCCTGCTCATCCCGGCCGGATCGTTCGCCCCGCCGCTGGCCCCTCCGCCGCGCCGCGCGTCCCCGGCACCCGGAACGACGATCACACCGCCGATCGCGGAACCCGTCTCGGGCTCATCCCGGCCGGCGGCATCGGACCGAACGGCGGACACCGGCTGGGCGGCTGGTACCGGCTGAGCGGCCACGAGCGCGGTACTCGCCGCCCTGCGGGCAGCCACTCCCGGCGGAACCCGGCGGCGCTCCGCCCGCAGCTCCACCACGCGCAGGACCGTCAGGGCCACGGCCCGGGGAATCTCCAGGAGCACCAGGAACACGAAGAGGTAGAACATCACCGCGATCCAGAAGAACCCCGGCCACGCCAGGAAGTGACCCCACTCGCTACGGGAGGCGACCAACGTCACCGGGGCGAGCACGGCCAGGGCGACGAGGATCCACGTCAGCACCCGGCGGGTCCGTCCGGGCCGCGTGGTCGAGCGGATCAGGCGATGCCACAGGTAGCAGTGGACCAGCGTGATCGCGAAGACGACCAGCGACACGAAGCCCACGATCGTCACTCGCCTCTCCCGTTCGCCCACCGGCCGCTCCCGGCGCGTTCCGAAGAACGCCCGGGACGGCGAATGCGTTCCCAGAACCCCGGAAGTTCCGAAAATCCGGGAAAGCGGGGCGCCAGGCCTTCACCCCGCTACCGGAACCCCGGAACCCGTGCGTCACCGGAGCCCCGGGAACAGCGCGTCAGGCCTTCGCCTTGGCCCGGGTGGTGCGGGGGCGCTTGGGCGCCGGGCCACGGGCACGGCGGTCGGCGAGGAGCTCGGCGGCGCGCTCGGTGGTGATCTGCTCGACCTCGTCACCCTTGCGCAGGGAGGCGTTGGTCTCCCCGTCGGTGACGTAGGGCCCGAACCGCCCCTCCTTCACCACGATCGGCTTCTTGGAGACGGGATCCTCACCCAGTTCGCGCAGCGGCGGCGCCGCGGCGGCCTGCCTCCCCCTGGCCTTGGGCTGGGCGAACAGCTCCTTGGCCCGGTCGAGGGTGACCGTGAACAGCTCCTCCTCCGACGCCAGGGAGCGTGAGTCGGTGCCCTTCTTGACGTACGGCCCGAATCTGCCGTTCTGGGCGGTGACCTCCTGGTCGTCGATCACCCCGAGCACCCGGGGCAGCGACAGGAGCTTCAGGGCGTCTTCCAGGGTGACGGTGTCCAGGGACATCGTCTTGAGCAGCGACCCGGTGCGCGGCTTGGGAACGTCGGCCTTCTTGGTCCTCTTCTTGGCGCCCTCGGCCGGCGGCGCCTCCTCGGGCAGGATCTCGGTGACGTACGGGCCGTAACGACCGTCCTTGGCCACGATCACGTGCCCGGTCACCGGGTCCTTGCCCAGCTCCCGGTCACCCGTCGGGCGGGAGAACAGCTCCTCGGCCATCTCGGCGGTGAGCTCGTCGGGAGCCAGGTCCTCCGGCACGTTCACCCGGGCGCCGTCGCGGTCCAGGTACGGGCCGTAGCGGCCCACCCGGATCATGATGTCGGTGCCCCTGATCGAGAACGAGCTGATCTCCTTGGCGTCGATCTCGTCGAGATCGGTGACCATCTCCTTCAGGCCCTCGTCGCCGTCCACACCGAAGTAGAACCGGCGCAGCTCCGGCACCCGCTCCGCCCTGTCGTTGGCGATGTCGTCGAGGACCTTCTCCATATCGGCGGTGAAGTCGTAGTCGACGAGGTGGCCGAAGTGCTGCTCCAGCAGGTTGACCACCGCGAACGCCAGGAAGGACGGCACCAGGGCCGTGCCCTTCTTGAAGACGTACCCTCGGTCGAGGATCGTTCCGATGATCGACGCGTACGTCGACGGGCGGCCGATCTCCCGGTCTTCCAGCTCCTTGATCAGCGACGCCTCGGTGTACCGCGCGGGCGGCTTGGTGGCGTGCGCCAGCACGTTGAGGGCGGACGCGGTGAGCGGGTCGTTCTCGGTCAGGTTCGGCAGGCGCTTCTCGGAGTCGTCCCGGTCGGTGGACGGGTCGTCCGCGCCCTCGACATAGGCCTTCAGGAAGCCGTGGAAGGTGATGGTCCGCCCGGAGGCGGTGAACTCGACCCGCTCGCCGGAGCCGGACGTGCCGTCCACCTTGACGGTGACCGACTCGCCGACCGCGTCCTTCATCTGGGAGGCCACGGTCCGCTGCCAGATCAGCTCGTACAGGCGGAACATGTCGCCGCTCAGCCCGGTCTCGCCCGGCGTGCGGAACTCCTCGCCCGAGGGACGGATCGCCTCGTGCGCCTCCTGCGCGTTCTTGACCTTGCTGGCGTAGACGCGCGGCTTGTCGGGCACGTACGCCGCGCCGTACAGCTTGATGGCCTGGCTGCGGGCCGCCGCGACGGCGGTCTCCGACAACGTGATGCTGTCGGTTCGCATGTAGGTGATGAAGCCGTTCTCGTACAGGCGCTGGGCGACCTGCATGGTCGACTTCGCGGAGAAGCCCAGCTTGCGGCTGGCCTCCTGCTGCAGCGTGGTCGTCCTGAACGGCGCGTACGGCTTGCGGGTGTACGGCTTGCGCTCGACGGACCTGACCTTGTACGGCACCCCGGCCAGGCGCCCGGCCAGGGCGCGGGCGGCCTGCTCGTCGAGGTGGAGCACGTCGGCGCTCTTGAGGGTGCCGTTACTCGCGAAGTCGCGGCCCTGGGCGACGCGCTTGCCGTCCACGCCGGTGAGCATGGCGGTGAACTCGTGCGGGACCTCGTCGCGGCCGGTGTCGAGCAGCGCCTGCAGGTCCCAGTAACTCGCGCTGGTGAACGCCAGGCGCTCGCGCTCGCGCTCCACGACCAGCCGGGTCGCCACGGACTGCACGCGCCCGGCGGACAGCTTGGGCTTGACCTTCTTCCACAGGACCGGGCTGACCTCGTAGCCGTAGAGGCGGTCGAGGATGCGCCTGGTCTCCTGGGCGTCGACCAGCCTCAGGTTCAGGGCGCGGGGGTTGGCCACCGCCTCCTGGATCGCCCGCGGCGTGATCTCGTGGAACACCATGCGGTGGACCGGGACCTTGGGATTGAGCACCTCACGGAGGTGCCAGGCGATCGCCTCGCCCTCGCGGTCCTCGTCAGTGGCGAGATAGAGCTCGTCGGCGTCCTTGAGCAGCTGCTTGAGCTTGCTCACCTGTGCCTTCTTGTCGTGGTTGACGACATAGAGCGGCTCGAACTCGTGATCCACGTTGACGCCGAGGCGTGCCCAGGACTCCCCCTTGTACTTCTCGGGGATGTCGTCGGCCTTCTCGGGGAGGTCGCGAATATGCCCGATGCTGGACTCCACGACGTAGCCGCGGCCGAGGTACCCGGCGATGGTCTTCGCCTTGGAAGGCGACTCGACGATCACCAGGCGGGTTCCGTCGGCGTTGCCGTTCTTGGCTGGCACGCTGCTTCCTACCTCGCTGTTCGCATTCGTTCCCCGTTTTCTTCCCCTCGGGTTACCCGGTCTCAGCCGGGGACACTCCCAAGAGAAGCCGCAAGGACGCAGAATAAAGCCCTATGAGTGTCGACGTCCCCCAGCTCACCCTCGGAGACTAATCGCTGTGCTCGACTACTCCTACTTGGTTCTCCACCTTCCGCGTGGCACATCCCGGGACGCAGCCCGGCGGATACTGACCGAACATGCAGAATACGGCGACTGGGAGCTCGACCGCCTGCGACTGTATCCCGACGGTCGCCGGGACGTCCGACTGCGCCGGAAGATCATACGTGTGACCAGGACGATGTGATCCCCGGACATGGCTTTGCCCGCTCCGGGCCGCGCCCCCGGAACGGGCAAAGCTTCCATGCCTCGCCGGCCGGGCGGACGCCGCGCCACCGGGGCGCGGCCGTCCTGTCCCACCGCCGTCGAGGCGTCTGCGCGCCTTCCTCAGTGGCTCTGGGAAAGCGTGTCTAATGGGTGACTAATGCCTTACTTTCTGCGCCTTACTTCTTGCCGAAACGGATCCGGCGGGTGGTGCCGAAGACCGTCGCGGCGACCGCGGCCATCGCGCCGATCAGTAGGGTGACCAGGGAACCGACGTTCATCCCGGTCACCCCGACAGGCTGGGCGGCGCTCATCAGACCCAGGTCACCGACCGGCAGGGAGCCCGCCGGAGTCGAGGAGGCCAGGTCGGTGACGGGAGCCAGCGGCGAGCCGTTCCCGGCCGCCGCGGCCCGGTCGCTCGCCGGAGTGGCGGGCACGGCAGGCACAGCGGGAAGCTCGGGCAGCTCGGGCAGCCTCGCGGCGGCGGGGAACCGCGCCTGGTCCGCCGCGCCCTGGGCCGCGGGCATCGACGACACGCCGGAGGCGGACGCCTGACCGGCCGCGCCGCCGAGAGCCGGGACGGCCGGGAGGGCGGGCAGCAGACCGCTGGTCCGGTGCCTGCCGGGCTTGGAATCCCCGCCGTGACCGTTGTCGTAGCCGCCGGGACCACCGGGACCACCGTGACCGCCATGACCACCGGGACCGCCCCACTGGCCGCCGTCGTGACCACCGGGACCGCCGTGGCCACCGCCCGGACGCCCGGACGGGCCGCCGGCGCGGGAGCCGCCGAGGCAGCCCGCGGCGGCGTCGCCCAGGACGGCGACCGCGTTGCCGCAGATGTTGATCGGCGCAGTGATCGGCGCCACCACCTGGTTGCCCCCCAGCACCGAACCCTGGCCGGAGGTGCGGTTGCCACCGGCACCCGTACCCGCGCCCGCACCGCCCGCGACCGAGGCGCCGCCCCTGCACGCGGCCGCGGCCTGGCCGAGCACGCCCACCGCGTTGCCGCAGACGTTGATCGGCGCGGTGATCGGCGCCACCACCTGGTTACCACCCAGCACCGAACCCCGGCCGGACGTGGTGTTGCCACCCGCGCCGCCGCCACCGCCGGCGCCGCCCACGACGGACGCACCGCCCTGGCAACCGGCGAACGCGCCGCCCAGGACGGCGACCGCGTTGCCGCAGACGTTGATCGGCGCGGTGATCGGCGCCACCACCTGGTTACCACCCAGCACCGAACCCCGGCCGGACGTGGTGTTGCCACCGGCGCCCGCACCGCCGCCCCGGCCCGCGGGCACCGACACTCCTCCGGGGCAACCCGCCTGGCCGTTGCCGACGGCGTTGCCGCAGACCTCGGCGGGCGCGGTGATCGGCGCCACCACCTGGTTGCCGCTGCCGGCGCCGAAGCGCCCGTCGGTGTCGTTGCCCGGCCGGCCGTAACCCCCGGGACCGCCGGGACCGCCGGGACGGGGACCGTGCTTCCAGCCGTCGCCGGGACCGCCCGAACCGGGGCCGCCCGGACGCGGGCCGTGCTCCCAGCCGCCACCGGGACGCGGCCACTGCTTCCCGCGGTCGCCGTGGTCACCGTAACCGGGCTTGCCCGGCTTGCCGCCGGGCCTGCCGTGCTCTCCGGGCCCGCCGGGTCCCTCGTGCTCTCCAGGCTTACCGGGCCACCCAGGACCGCCCGGGTGCCCAGGACCACCGGGGTGCCCAGGACCGCCCGGGTGCCCGGGGCCGCCCGGGTGCCCAGGACCACCCGGGGTGCCGCCGCCGACGACCTCGGCACCGCCCTCGCAACCGGAGAAGGCCCCGCCGACGACGGCGACCGAGTTGCCGCAGATGTTGATCGGCGCGGTGATCGGCGCCACCACCTGGTTACCGCCCAGCACCGAACCCCGGCCGGACGTGGTGTTGCCACCGGCACCGCGACCGGCCCCACCCTGGTTGCTCACCGAGGCCCCGCCACGGCAACCGGCGGTCGCGCCGCCGAAGATCGCGAACGAGTTGCCACAGGCGTTGATCGGCGCGGTGATCGGCGCCACCACCTGGTTGCCGCCGCCGATGCTGTGCTCACCGTTCGTGCGGTTGCCGCCGGCTCCGCCGCCGCTTCCGCCCTGGTTCCGCACCGAGGCGCCGCCCCGGCAGCCCGCCTCGGAGCGGCCGAACACCGACACCGCGTTGCCACAGGCGTTGACGGGCGCGGTGATGGGAGCGACGACCTGGTTGCCGCCCAGGATGCTGCCCCGGCCGGACGTGGTGTTGCCACCGGCGCCCGCGTCGCCGTCGCCGTTCTCGACGGAGGCGCCGCCCTCCGAGGACGCGGCCGACTGCCCGGCCACACCGACGGCGTTGCCGCTGATGTCGATCGGCAGGGTGATCGGGAGTTTGACCTGGTTGCCTCCACCGATCGAGTGGTCGCCGTCGGTGTCGGCGAAGGCCGTACCGCCGCCCATGGCCATGACGCCCAGTGCGAGCAGTGCCGCGGGGGCCGTGCCCGTAACCCACGTACGCATGATTGAAGCTCCTAGCAGTTTCGGGGGGGACCTGACCCTCGTGGGGGCGCGCGAAGCCATGCGAAGGCCGGACAGGCCCGCACAGCGGAGGCCCCGACGGGCCGTCACGAGGAATGGGAAATGCCTTTTCTGCTGCCTGCTGGTCGCTCACCGAACGGAGCGGTTCTCCTGGGGACGGAGGATGAAGGCAGGCTCCGCGACCGGCGGATCACCCGAGAGGGGATGGGCCGGTCCGCGAGACGAGATCAGTCAGGAGAGAAAGAAGGATCGTCCGCCGCTGTGCGGACGACAGGGGGGAGCACGAACGCCGGCGGGACACGCCGCGTCATCTGCCGCGGGTCGTAGGCGAACCACGCGACATCCCCCGGACCCGGTCCGGGGAGGCCGGATCCACCACCGCTCTGGGGCACGAATCCATTGGCGCCAGAGCCGTGTTCGACGGTGGCGGGGACCGGGAACCCCGGCTTGGACTGGCTGGTGAGCCCGTCCACACCTCGCCCCGCCATGGCTTCGGCGTTGTGCGTCGCCGACAGCCCGCCGCTGACCGTGGGGAAGACATCGGCTCTGGAAGCCGATCCGGAAGCGGCTGTGTGAGGGGTCTGGGAGCCTGCCTCTCCTGTCGCCGCGGTGGTGTCCGCGATCGCGGGAGCGGCGCCGAGGAGCCCGAAGACGACCGCGAGCAGCCATGCGGCGGCCAGGAGACCGCCGATAGCGAGGGCTTGCCTGACGCCCCGCCGAGTGCCGGCCGCGAACCGCGCCATCCGGTCAGCCCGGTCGGGGATCGTGTCGTCGACGGGAAGGGCCACGGGCGCGCGTCGAACAGCGGGCGAGGACGCCCTCCACTGTCCGTGCGGCACACGTGCCACGTGACCTCCCCAAAGCTCCTGGACGGGCCCGTTTGGACACGAGCCATCCCTCAACGGAGAGTTACGCTAGCACCACATCGAGTCAACACAACGGATTTCCCGGGAACGACTCAGCAGCCGTCCAGGAAACGGTCAAGGACCCGGACCCCGAACCGGAGCGAATCCACCGGCACCCTCTCGTCGATGCCATGGAACATCCCGGAGAAGTCCAGGTCCGCGGGCAGCCTCAGCGGCGCGAACCCGAACCCCCGGATGCCCAGCCTGCTGAACGCCTTGAGGTCCGTGCCCCCCGACAGCGTGTACGGCACGGCCAGCGCGCCCGGGTCCTCGGCGACGAGGGCGTCGGCCATCGCGCGCACCAGCGGCCCGTCGAAGCCGGTCTCGATGGCGATGTCGTGGTAGACGAACTCCCTGGTCACGTTGGGGCCGAGCAGTCCGTCGAGCGTCTCGAAGAACTCGTCCTCGTGCCCCGGCAGGAAGCGGCCGTCCACGTGCGCGGTCGCGGTCTGGGGGATCACGTTGGCCTTGTAGCCGGCCTCCAGCATCGTGGGGTTGGCGGTGTTGCGCAGCGTGGCGCCGATCATCCTGGCGAGCGGCCCCAGCTTGGCGACGGTCTTCTCGGCGTCGTCGAGGTCGAGTTCCAGCTCCAGGGCCCTGGAGGTCTCCTCCAGGAACGTCCTGACCGTCCGCGTCATCCGGACCGGCCACTCGTACCGGCCGATGCGGCCCACCGCCTCGGCCAGCTCGGTGACCGCGTTCTCGGCGTTGAGCATGGAACCGTGCCCGGCCCTGCCCGTGGCGGTCAGGCGCATCCAGGCGATGCCCTTCTCGGCGGCCTCGATCAGGTAGAGCCTGCGCGCCTCGTCGATGGAGACGCTGAACCCGCCCACCTCGCCGATCGCCTCGGAACACCCGTCGAACAGGTCCTTGTGCTCGTCGGCCAGCCACTGCGCGCCGTACTTGCCGCCCGCCTCCTCGTCGGCGGTGAACGCCAGCACCACGTCCCTCGGCGGGCGGCGGCCCTCGCTGAGCCTCTGCCGTACGACCGCGAGGATCATCGCGTCCATGTTCTTCATGTCGACCGCGCCGCGCCCCCAGACGCAGCCGTCGGCGATCTCGCCGCTGAGCGGGTGCTGGGTCCAGTCGTCCGCGTTGAAGGGGACGACGTCCAGGTGCCCGTGGAGCAGCAGGGCGTCGCGGGAGGAGTCCTCCCCCGCGATGCGGGCGATCACGTTGGCCCGGCGGCTGTCCGACTCCAGGATCTTCGGCTCCAGCCCGACCTCCGACAGCTTCTCGGCCACGTACTCGGCGGCGGCCCGCTCACCGGGCCCCGAGTTGTCGCCCGCGTTGGTCGAGTCGATCCGGATCAGGTCGCGGCACAGCCCGACGACCTCGTCCTCAGCGTTGATCGCCGTCATGTGGGACTCCTTGGGGTTCGGTACGGCTTCCACCTCCCATCCTGCCGCCGGACCCCCCTTCCCGGCACCTCGCCCTTGCCCGCCCTCTTACCGATATGACGCCGGCTCAAGAGTTTGCTAACCTAAGTCCGCCGACGCGGGATGACGGTCCCACGTGCAGGCACCACGTCCGGGTGGCGGAATAGGCAGACGCGCTAGCTTGAGGTGCTAGTGCCCTTTGCGGGGCATGGGGGTTCAAGTCCCCCCTCGGACACGTTCGATTTGCCCATGAGGTCCTGGTCAGGCGTAGAGCTGACCAGGATTCTTCTTTTGCCGGGGCGATAGGTCAGCCGAACGCCGAGCCCGGCGTACAGCCGGGCCTTCCTGACCGGCTCAGCCTTTCCCAGAAGCCGTACTGCGTCACCCATGGTGTTCATCACCTTCGCAAGGTCGTCTCGGGTGAGCTGCCGCCTACGGTTCGGTTCACGGCGTAGCTGTGCTTCGGCTCGGATCTTCTTGGCTTGTTCCTCTCGGATCCAGCCGGCGACCACGGCAGGGTCCGCACCCGCCTCCGGCGCGGCGCGATGCTGGGCGAGCTTTCGATCGCATTCAGCCAGTTGACGCCGCGCCACGGCGAGATTTTCATGCTCCGACGGCTCGATCCGCTGGGCTTCGACCAGAAGGCCAAGCGTCTCATCGACTCGGTGAGGAGCGAACAACCTCCCCAACCAGTGATCAAGCTTCGGAACGATCGCGTCCTCTCGGATGTAGACATTGCGAGGGTGCATGACCCGATTCGCCAGGGCGTACTCCTCGGGAAAGCCCTCTGTGCCAAGCTCAAGTGAGACAAACAGGGATCAAGTTCCTTAACTGACATGAGCAGGGCGAGAACGGGTATCGAGCACAGTG
>NZ_JBPXMD010000019.1:0-189988 GCF_051918855.1 Streptosporangium sp. H16 | reverse complement strand
CCGCGCCCGCACCCGGATATGTTCCCCCTCATCTGCCACAGACTCCACGACCAGCGGCAATAAGCCCGAGAACACGACACTCACCAGCTCGTCGACATCACCCATGACTCACCGTGACGCAGGAGACGTTCCGTCACCACCGAATCTGCGACAGAGCCGAAAGAGAGACAGAGCCGTTTGATTGACAGACCCGTGGGGAAAAGTCACCGCACCAGGCGTGATCGATGGGCATGCCGCTGGCAAGGAGGGCGAACCCTTCCACGTACGTCAGATCGCGGCGCTTGGCCAGCGTGGCGGCATTCGCGTAACACATCCCCGGCCTACCGGCAGCCCACGTGCTGGGGTAGACCGCTGGAGTGCAGATGAGACCGAACTCGAGGATGAGGTGGTACTTCATCGGATACTTCAGACGCGGATCATCGTGGTAGATCGCGGCGCACGCACCCAGCTGACGACGAAGGAGCTCGTCTGCTTCGGTCACCTGCGCTCCTGGGGCTTGGCGGTTTCCCGTGATCATCTCCGGCTGTCGACCCATCGTGGTGAAGGTTTCGACAGTTCGTCAAATGATACGAAACAGGAGGAAAGCCTCACCGGCATCTCTGGTGGCAGCCCCGGCAGAGCGCGAACTCGCGAGCGATTCGGGGCCTTCACCGTCGCGATGAGAGGGGGCGGCAGATCCGCAGGTGTGCATTAATGCAACTACAACGTGCCTGACCTGCGTGTCACCGTGGAAGCATGCAGGGCGATGTGCCGGAGGTACGCGTCGTTGACGGACGCGTGGTCACCGCGCCCGGGATCGGGCCGGTAGCGATGGTCTGGCTCCCACGAGACGGACAGGTCATCGCGAAAATCCCCGCGATGACAGACGATCGGCGGTGGCTGCACCAGATTGTGGGCATCCGTTCCCCGCACCTCGCCTCGCGGTTCATGTGCACCGGCTGCATGAGCGCGCGAGCACGCGTCTGGGACCACTGCCACACCCACGAGTTCGTCCGCGCGCCGCTGTGCAACCCCTGCAACACCCGCCACTGGAGCGGATGGCAACCCCAGCACGGCCGAGCCCCCCGCAGCCGCAACATCGACACCAGCTACTACCGCTGGTGCCCCTTCTACGGCGAGGAGCAGCTCGGGAAGTGCAGCGCATAGCCTGCTCACAGGAACGGATTGTCCAGGCGCCGACCTCGCTTCGATGCGGCGATCTTCGCCACCGTCAACGCGATCTTGGACTCAACATCCTGCGCCCTGACCGGCGGATGACACCGGGGAGCGGCCGGTAACACCGGGAGCCGACCGACGTCGCACCCGGCTCTACACCGGCCGCCCAAGGGTGGCTCTCCCCGTCGGATCCTCGTTTCGGACCGCGTGGTCGTCGTGGTGGCCCGTAAGGCGGTCGGCGATTGCGGCGGTCAAGGCCACGGGGCGAGCGCAGCGAGAACCCCGGGGCCTTGAGGGCCGCGGAGCCGACCGCCATACTTCGGGCCGCGACGACCACCCCCAGACCCCGGGTGAAGGTGGCCGACAGCCCCCGTTTGGCCCAGCGCAGCGCCCTGCCCAAAAGGGGTCCCGGTAGTAATCGCGGAAAATCCAACGGATATGAGTCTGACCTGCACGGATGGGGCTTGGCCCGCCGTCCCGTGATCGTTTTTCTCAAGGAGTCTCCGCAGATCAACAGCAACATCGTTGGATTCGCGGCCGTTACTACCGAGACTCCTATGAGCGCCGCGGCGACGAACGCGAAGCCGAGGATGACAGCGACCCGAACAGTGATGAGCATGTGAGTTCCCAAGCGTCGGGCGAGGCCTGGTGACCCCGCGACGGCCTACATCATGAGCGATTCCAGAGTTAACGTCCCCGTGCAGGTCACATGGGGTACGGCGGTGTCTGCGCTTTGAGGATCGCAACCCCCATGGGTGTCACGATGGCGATCCGGTCGGGATGTCACCCCGCCGGTCTCCGTCGTCGGCGAGAGCGTCGGCAGCAAGCCTGCAGCGGGGCGTTTAGATTGATCCTTATGGACGAGCGCGGCGGGTACGGGACGCGAGACGTCCCGGGCCTGCACGAGGCGCTGGCCACGATCGCCGCCGCGGCGCTAGAGGTAGCGTGCCCGTCAGCCGCCAGTGAGAGGTGCCGCCGGGCATCTTCTTCAACAAACAACGGAGTCCTTGCGTGAGTCTTGTGCCGCCCTATCGGCCGACCGGTGTTCTCTTCGGCGCCGCGTACTACGCCGAGTACCACCTCAGCGACCGGGTCAAGCAGGACCTGGACCTGATGAAGCAGGCCGGGTTCACAGTGATCCGGGTGGGCGAGTCGGTCTGGTCGAGCTGGGAGCCGGAAGAAGGGCGCTTCGAGCTGGAGTGGCTGCTACCGGTGCTGGACAGTGCCTATGAACGCGGCATCAAGGTCATCCTGGGCACGCCCACCTACGCCGTGCCGCCGTGGCTTCAGCAGGCCTACCCCGAGATCGCCGCCGAGCGAGCGACAGGGAATTCGATTCCTTGGGGGGCCCGTCAAGAGGTCGACTACTCGCATCCGGCGTTCCTGTTCCACGCGGAGCGAGTGATCCGCAAGGTGGTGGGCCGCTACGCCGACCACCCGAGCGTCATCGGCTACCAGGTCGACAATGAGCCGGGCCTGGAGCTGTTTCACAACCGCGGGGCGTTCATCCGCTTCGTGCGCCGGCTGAAGGTGCAGTACGGCGATGTGGACACGCTCAACCGGGAGTGGGGCCTGACGTACTGGTCCCACCGGATCGCCGACTGGTCCGAGCTGTGGCGCCCCGACGGCAACAGCCTGCCGCAGTACGACCTGGCCTGGCGGCGGTACCAGTCGGAACTGACCACCGAGTTCATCTCGTGGCAGTCCGACATTGTGCGTGAGTACGCGCACGAGGACCAGTTCGTGACCACCTGCATCAACTACCCGCGCAAGGCGCACGACGACCTGAAGCTCTCCGCAGCGCTCAGCGTGACCGCCGGCAACCCCTACTACTCCATGCAGGACCACCTGGATGTGACCAAGGAACTGGCCCCGCAGACGGAATGGACCACCACGGGCGTCGCCGGCTTGTTCCGGCAGGCCGACCGCCTATTCTCCTCGCGGCAGGAACGCTTCCTGGTCACCGAGACGAACGCGCAGAGCATCGACGGCAGCGCCAACAACCTGCCCCCGTGGCCTGGTCAGCTGCAGCAGGCGGCCTTCGCCCTCATCAGCCGCGGCGCCGCCATGATCGAATACTGGCATTGGCACACCATTCCCTACGGGGCGGAGACCTACTGGGGTGGTGTGCTCCCGCACTCCTTGCAGCCGGGTCGTGTGTACCAGGAAGTGTCCGCCATCGGTGCCGCGCTCGAGAAGATCGGCGACGCTCTGGACGGTTTCGAGCCCGACGGTGACGTGGCATTGCTGTGGTCGAACGACACGCGGTGGGCATTCCAGTTCTTCCCGCCGCTGAGCGTGGCCGGCCGCCCCGACCCGGCATCCTACGAGCGCATCTTCGACGCCTTCCACCGCGGCGTCATCGATGCGGGCGCGCAGGCGCGCATCCTGCACGCCCAGCAGGCCGTCGAACTCGGCGCAGCCGAGCTGGCGAAGCGTTACCCGGTGCTGATCGCACCCGCCTTCTATGTGGCGGCCGACCGCGAGCTTGAACTGCTGCGCGACTATGCGGCAGCCGGCGGGCACCTCATCATCGGCATCCGCACCGGCTACGGCGACCACGAGGCCCGCGCGCGCGTCGATGTCGCCCCCGCGGTCCTGCGAGAGCCCGCCGGAGTGCACTACGAGGAATTCTCCAACATCGATGAGCCGATCCCGGTCACCGGCCGCGGTGATTTTTCTTCCCCCGCGACCGCGGCGGCCACCTGCTGGATCGACGGCCTCATCCCGGAGGAGGCCGAACCGATCGCCGAATACATCCACCCGCGCTTCGGCGCCTTCCCTGCCGCAGTGACACGAGCCCACGGGTCTGGTCGCATCACCACGGTCGGAACCGTCCCGGACCCGACCCTGTCTGCGGCAGTGATCGCCTGGGCGCTACCGGCGGCGGTCGCCGACGAGCTCGCCCCGTCGCGCGCACTGCCCGTCACGATCTCGTCGGGAACCCTTCCGGACGGCAGACGTGCCTGGTTCCTCTTCAACTGGAGCTGGGACGAGACCTCCGTCACGATCCTCCGGCCCACCACCGACCCGGTGGCCGGCACCGCCCACGAGGCCGGGGCCGCCCTCTCCATCCCCGCATGGTCCACGCGGATCCTGCTCGACGGCTGAGTCCGCCCAGGTCAACGAAGCTCCGACACCATCACCCACGAGAAGAAGAGGAGTCTCGGTAGTAACGGCCGCGAATCCAACGATGTTGCTGTTGATCTGCGGAGACTCCTTGAGAAAAACGATCACGGGACGGCGGGCCAAGCCCCATCCGTGCAGGTCAGACTCATATCCGTTGGATTTTCCGCGATTACTACCGGGACCCCCAAAACGGGCAGGCTCCAGACCGGTTACCTCATCCGATCCGGCCCTCCCTTCACCCTGGTTAACCAGGGAAAACGCGAAATCAAGGGGGGCGCGCCGCGCGGTATCGGGCATCTGGCCCTGACAGCTCCCCGGCTTCGCGGCGGATCGCGCGGGCGGCGGCGTTGAGGCGTTCGGCTTCGGTGTTCGTTCCGGCGAGCACCAGGACGGCGGCGAGCTCGTCGTGGATGTCGTCGCGGTAGCCGGTGCGCACCGTGGCCCAGTCGGCCAGCAGTGCACCGAGGGTGTCGGTGGCGTCGCGTCCGGCGTGCACGTGCCCGCCGCGGCTCCACGTTCGCAGCGCCTCGGTGCGGTCGCCGTCGCGCCATTGGGCCAGGGCCTGGCGCTCGATCGGGTCGCGCTGGCGCCGGTTCTCCTCCAGGAGGAGGCCGTCGACTTGGCGGTGGAGGGCGGCGAAGGTGCCGCCGACGCCGATCGCGCGCAGCTGCAACGGGTCGCCGATCGCCACCACCTTCGTGCCGGTACGGTGCGCCTCGCCCAAGACCACGGCCAGGTCGCGGTCGTCGACCATCGCGGCCTCGTCGATGACCAAGACGTCGACGCCGTCCAGGCCGCGGCCGCCGGGGCCCTCGGGGTCGGTGATGCGCTGCATCCAGGTGGCGAGGGTGTGCGCGCCGATGCCGGACTCGGCGGTCAGGTTCGCGGCCGCCACCGCCACGGTCGCAGCGTCGGCCACCACCAGGCCGCGGCTTTCCCACCCAGCCCGCGCGGCGGCCATCAGCATGGTCTTGCCCGCGCCCGGGACGCCGATGAGCGCATCAACGCCGTGGCCGTCGCCGAGCAGGCGATCCAGGGCGGCGCGCTGGGCGGCGGAGAAGGTGAGGTCGTGGGCGACCTCGAAGGCCTCTCGCGACAACGCGATCGCCGCGGTGTCCAGGACGGCGGCGCCTTCGTCGTAGCGCTGCCGGGTGAGGTGCAGGACCTGCTGCTCAGCTTCGAGGATGTCGAGGGAGGTGTAGCGGGCGGAGTTCACCAGATGTCGCGCCCCGGCCTCAGCCAGGCGCACGACGGGCTCGTGGGTCAGCACCGCATCCGTCAGCGCCCGCAGGTCGGCCAGATCGGCGACACCATCGGGGCAGGCGTCGGCGACGGCGGCCAGGACATCGGCGTGGCTGACGGCCTTGGTGTGCGCGGTCAGCCCGCCGGCGGGGCGCCAGATCCACTCCGCGATCTGCTGCGGGCTGGGCCGGGGCGGGAGGCCTTCGCCGGGGTGGACGCACCGGGCCAGCGTGCTGGTGGCGTCGATGCCGTCGGCGGCGCACTGGGCGTGCCAGTCACCGCGCCGGTCCCCGTCCAGCAGCCGGTGCTTGGTCTGGCGGCTGGTGGCGCCGGCCACCTTGCGCGCGTGCGGGTGCGTCTCGTCGTAGGTGAGGCCGTGCTCGGCGAGCAGTTCCTTGATCTGGCCGTCGCGTTTGGAAAAGCGGGTGCGCATCTCCTCGTCGATGCCGACGACCTCCCACGCGCCGGTGTGCGCGTCGCGTTCCCAGCGCAGCCCGAGGTCGGCGGTAGACCGGCGCCGGAGGCGGGCTTTGAGGAAGGCGTCGGCGGCGTGGGCGTGGCGGTGCAGGTCCTTACCGCCGGCCGCGATGGCCGACCATTTGCCGTCGACTCCGCGCACCAGGTTGGCGATCTGGACGTGGGCGTGCAGGTGCGGATCGGGGACCTGGCCGTCGACGGGGCGGGCGGTCTGGTGCCACATCACCCGCCCCAGCAGGCCACCGGTGGGCGCGCGGTCGGCGAGCCGGCCGTCGCCCTGGTGGCCGCGCTGGCCGTAGGCGACCCATCCCTGCACCGCGCCGACGGTTTCGAGGACCGAGGCGGTGAACAGCTCGTCGACGACGGCGGAGACCGTCGGGTCGCCCAGGCCGTTCAGCACGCTGACGCTTTTGGTGACGTCCAGGGTGAGGTCATATCCGCGGTTGCCGATGCGCACCCGCGCTGCGCGCCAGCGTCGCGCCTGGGCCAGTTGCTCGGTGTCGTAGACGGCCGCCAGGTCCAGCCCGGCGGCCTTGGTCAGCTTGCGCGCGTCGTCGTAGGGGATCACGTAGGCCTCGCCCTTGCGCCGCACCCCGCGCTGCAGCCGCACCGCGCGCTTGGCCATTTCCTCGTTGCCGGCCACCAGGGCGGCGACGTCGGCGACGCCGCGCTCAGCCGCGGCCTTCTCCAGCGCATCGGCCAGCGGGCCGCCGGCCAGCATCGCGCGCGGGTCGACGGCCCGTTTCGCCTCCATCAACACCTGGCGGGTGTGCGGGTGGCGGCCGTCCATGATGGCGCGGGCCGAATCGTGCCGCTCGTCGGCTTCTGCGGCGCTCGGTGGTGGGAGCGCTCTGGCAGGGTGGAGTGCCGTGAGTACCAACGAGCAGCATCTGGTTCCGGCCTCGCGTCGCCGCGGCGGTCTGGCCGCCACCCGCGGTGGCCACCAAGAGAGCGAGCGGTCGTTTTTCTGCTGGATCTACCAGCGCGCCGAGCGTGAGGGTGGGTGCCGACGGGCTGGTATTTACTCGAGCGCGCGCCGGGCGGCAAGGGCCGCCACATCCGCCTCGGATTGTACTGCAGCGTCGCCTGCCTGGTGCGCGCGGGCGAGATGTTGGAGGCCGGGGCGGCCGAGCACGCGGCCCGGATGGACCTGCCCACCGAGGAAGACCGGCGCCGCGAACGCGCCCGCGTCGTCGACATCGCCCAGACGTTGCTGTCGGGCGGGCTGACGATCCGCCAGGCCGCCGAAAGCCTGAACGTGGAGACCTTCACCCTGAAGGCGTGGCTGAAGGAAGCCGGCATCCAGATCAGCCCAGCCGCAGCCGCGCCGGTGACGGCGTGCTCGTCAGGGTCGTCGGGGTCGCCGGGCGGGGTGGGTTCGGGGGAGCGTCATCCGGTGAGCGTGCTGAACGAGCTGACCCAGCAGGGCCGCATCGAAGCGGTCACCTGGACGGTGGAATCGGCCGGCCCGTCGCACGCGCCGACCTTCACCGCGACCGCCGCCACCCGCCTGCTCGCCACGAACACGCCGGTGCGCGGCCAGGGCAGCGGAGCCAGTAAGGCGGCCGCGCGGGCAGCGGCCGCCGCAGCGCTGCTGGCCCACCTCGATGCTGGGTAAGGGCCGACAGCCGACGAGCGGGGTTCATTGGCCAGGATCAACGCCGCTCATGTGTACGGGGTGACGGCTTCGTTGACAACAAGCCGTATTGCGGCCGCCCTCCCTTTTAGCGATTTGGAGCCTTGGGCAGGAAGGGGCCGTCGGCCCCCTTCAGCTTCGTGGTCACCGTGGCGGCCGCAGGGGCTTTGATGGAGACATTGCGTCCCCAGCCCGTGTAGCGGATCTCCGCACGCTTCTTGTTGCCAAAGGAGCTGTAGGTGGTCAGCCGGTGGGGCAGGCCTGAGGCGCTCACGACCAGCTTCCAGCGCACGACCGCCTTGTTGTTGACGCCCCACCATATGGTGGTGCGCGCCCAGGGCGAGAGCTTGATGAGCTCCTTAAGAGTGATCTCTCCAGCGTAGGTGTTGCCGCTGCGCTTGGATTTGGCGAGCATCATCTTCAGGGTGCCCGGGTCGGCGGCGTTGATGAGCTCGCCCAGCATGGCCGAGCGGCCGGAGGTCCATCCGGGTGACTGCTTCCACCAGACCTTGCCCTTCGGCATGAGGGTTCCGACGATGAACCCCCGGACGTAGGAGGTCCTGCCGATCCTGATGGTCTGCTCGGGATCCCTCATGAAGGAGAGATCCTCTTTGTCATCGGTGTCGAAGGAGTCTTTGGGAGGTTCGTCCTCGACGTAGAGCCTCGCCGTGATGTCGGAGGCAACGATCCCGCCCCTGCCGTACTGCAGCAGGCCCTTGCGTTCGAAGAACGATTTGTCACCGGCTCGCGTGGCGGATCGTTCGGTGTAGGAGACGCCCCGACCCTGAGCGAGCTGCTTGGCCAGTGCCTTAACCGGATCTGCGGGGACAGCCTGAGCGGGGGTGGCGGTCATGACGGTAGCAAGCAACATGGTGAATGCGACCGCAAGCGTTTTCTGCATGTGACGAGATCTTGGTCTACGCCGATCACGCCCATGTTTCGATTCGGGGTGTCGGTAAGACTCGTGCAGCCAGGCACAGGGGATCAAGTTCGCCCAGGTCGACATCATCGTCGTCGCCGAACTCCTCGGCCACGCCCGACTCGACACCACCCGCCGCTACACCCTGCTCACCCACGCCGATCTCGAAAACGCCGTCAGCCACCTCCCCACCGACCAGTAGGGCACCGCTGAACTGGGCGGACTCAATCGCGTGTACCTGGCTGCACGAGTCTTACCGACAACCCGATATTCAGACTCTGTTGATCGAAGCTCGATCCCAGCATCGATCCGGGGGTGGGTCTAAATCCGTCTAAGTTCCGTCTTAGATTTGGATGTATCGTGCGCGCCGGCAAAGCCCGGCCGGCGGCCCGTGGATGATGCGATGGATGGTGGAACGGCCGACGCTGTACTCGGTGGCCAGATCCGCCAGCGACACCTCGCCCTCGGCGTAGCGGCGGCTAATGGAACGCCGCGCCGGCTCAGGGTACATCAGAGCCTCCATCAATGCCGGACGGGTTCAAGTGTTGGTGTAGTCGATGCGCCGGTAGTCGGTCGAAGAGCAAGCGCGTCACCATGCAAACATTCATCGACGCGGTGGTCTCGCTCTGCAACACCGCGCAGATCGATGTGCTCACCCGGGTCGGCATCCTCGCGCATCAGCAGTTGCGCGAGGATGCCGAGGGCGACACCGGCGCCGATTGACCTCGGGCGGCCGTGCTCAGAGCGCGGTGCCGCCCGAAGCGTCGATGATCTGGCCGGTCACCCAGCGCCCCTCGTTGGAGGCGAGGAAGGCGATAATGCTTGCCACGTCCTCCGGCTCGCCGAGCCGGCCGAGGGCGACGCGGGCCACCTGTTGCGCCGCGAGTTCCTCGTTGTCCCGCAGGTATTGGCTGTTCCTGGTCATGACGATGCCGGGTGATACCGAGTTGACGGTGATCCCGCGCGGGCCGAGGTCCGACGCCAGATCAAGGGTGAACGTGTTCAGCGCCGCTTTGCTGACGCCGTAGGCAAGCAGTTCCGGGCTGGCGACGGTGGCCGCGAGGCTGGAAATGTTGATGATCCGGCCGCCGTCGCGCAGTCGCGGCAACGCGAGCTTCGTGATGAAGAACGGCGCCTTCACATTCACCGCGATCACCTGGTCGAACTCCTCCTCGGAAAGGTCGGCCAGCCGGGCGAAGCTGCCCTTGGCGGCGTTGTGGACGAGGATGTCGAGCTTCCCGTCGGGCACGTACTCCTTGCCCGCCTCATCGAAGGCGTCCCAGAAGCGAGCCGCGTCACCGTGAGTGCCCAGCTCCGTGTGCACGGTGAAGGCGCGCCCGCCGTCCTTGTGGATGCGCTCTACCGTGTCGCGGGCCGCCGACTCGTCGTGGCCGTAGCCGACCCCGACGATTGCCCCGTCGCGGGCGAACCGTTCGACGGTCGCCCGGCCGATGCCATGACTGCCGCCGGTAACGAGGGCGACTTTGTCCTGCAGGGCTCCTGACATGACTGCTCCTTTGTTGAATGATCGCTCAAGAGAAAATGTACCCCATTCTTGAGCGATCGACCAAAAAGTTGCCGGGCCACTCTTGAGCGATCGATCTAGAATGGGGACATGGACACACCAGAAGCGCGGCGGGGCCGGCCGCCGACCTTCGACCGGGCGGCGGCGCTGGCTGCCGCCACGCGCCTGTTCTGGGAGAACGGGTACGAGGCGACCTCGATCAACGACCTGACCCGGGAGATGAACATCCGGCCCGGCAGCCTCTACGCGGCGTTCGGGGACAAGAGGTCTCTGTTCAACGAAGTCATCGAGGCGTACGGCCGCTCCCCGGCCGGAGAGTTCATCTGGGCCGCCATGGCGAGGGAGCCCACGGCCTTCGATGCTTTCCGCCGCATCCTGCTCGATGCGGCGGCGATGTACACCGACCCCGAGACACCGGCCGGAAACCTGCTTTGCAGCGCGGCCGCGGCCGACGTCGATGTCGCCGTTTACATGCGCGACCTGCGCAACGCCAACGTCGATACCTTCGAGAAGCGCTTGACGACCGCCCAGCAAGAGGGCGAAATACCGGCGACAGCCGACCCCCGGAAGCTGGCCGCGTACTTCACCGCCGTCATGCACGGCATGTCCCAGCGTGCACGGGACGGCGCCACGGCGGCGGAACTCACCGACACCGCGGATCTGGCCATGGCCGCCTGGCCAGTGCCCTGACCGGTGCCCACTCGCCGAACCGGTACGTTGCGGAGTCGCAGACCTCGAGGCGCGACCGCGATCCGCACGGGGACTACGTCGACCGAGGCGATCCTGTACTTGATTCACCCGCGCCGCCTCACACCCGACGTATCAAGCGATGCTGAAGAAAGCCGACATCCAGATCAGCCCGGCCGCAGCCGCGCCGGTGATGTTGGGGCGGGCTCGGGTGAGCGTCATCCGGCGAGCGTGTTGAACGAACAAACCCAGCAGGGCCGCATCGAGGCGGTCACCTGGGAGGTGGAGTCGACTGGCCCGTCGCACGCGTCGGCCTTCACCGCATCAGCCGCCACCCGCCTGCTCGCCACGAACACACCGGTCCGCGGCGAAGGGAGTGGGGCCGGTAAGACGGCCACTCGGGCGGCGGCCGCGACCGCGCCGGCCCGCCTCGGTACTCCATAAGGGGTGACAGTCAGCGAGCTGGGCTCCAGGATGGGGCGGGTCTGCAAGGTCGTGGATGTCTTGCGCGTCACGGCGAAGGGGGTGAGGCGTGCACGAGCTGAGAAAGCTGTTGGAGGAGGTCGCCCGCGGGACCTTCCCCGATGCTGATGGCGTGGTGGAGTTCGTGGACCAGCCCAGTGCGCGCGACTGCGGGGTCATCGCCTTCACCGCGCACAGCGTGGTGTTCGCCGATGTCGATCGCGAATGGATGCGCGGCCTGCTGCCCGCCGACGACGTGTCCGCCCCGCTGAACCCGCCGTTCCTGCGCGCCCTGGAGAAGCGGACCGGGCGCCGGGTGGACAACCTGGACCTGCTCGCCGTCGCCGGCGCGCTGACCGGCCCGCCCCCGCTGCCTCTGGTCGAGATCACCGGCATCGACCACCCCCGCGTACGCCGTGCCCTCCGGCATCGCGACGGGGTACGAGCATGGCAGGTCGACGGAGGAGTCGTGCTGCTTGGACAGGGGGTGGCGGGCCGCTGGGAGATCGCCATCGAGGTCGAGGACGCCCACCGCGGCCAAGGCCTCGGTAGACAACTCGCGCGAGCGGGACGCCACCTCCTCGATGCCGGGCAGGCGGTGTGGGCACAGATGGCGCCGGGCAACGCCGCCAGCGTACGGGCCTTCCTGTCTGCGGGTTTTCTTCCGGTCGGCGCCGAGGCCCTGCTCATCCATCAACCGACAACGAGCACTTCCCCGGACGCACCGAACCACCGCGCCGATGGCTTGGCCGGCGGTGCGCTCCGGGCTTGAGCGCGCGCGGTCAGGAGATGGGTCGGATGCGCGAGTGTTGCGCCAGGAACCAGTCGGTGGCGATGTCCAAGGAGAAGACTCGGGCGAGGGCGTCGAGGTCCGCGCCCTCGATCCAGATGGCGCTGAATCCCAGCTGCCACAGGTCCGGATCAGCGTCGAGCCCTTCGGTGAAGAGAGTCGAGACCAGAAGGTCGTGCAGGTAGGTCGGTGACTGCATGGCCGCCTCTCGAAGGAGGGGGCGTCTCGCGAGACGCCCCCTCCTGGTGGAGGGTGGATTACGGGGTACCGGGCCTGATTCTGACGTAGAAGGCGTTGGAGGGGTTGTTCCGCACTCCTCCTTCGCGGGTTCCCCTGATGAACACGCGATAGCGGGCGTAGAAGGCCCCAGGTCACGACCGGCGGCCTGGTTGCGGGGTCCGCTCGTGTTCGGGTCCTGCGCCGCGACCGCAGGGGGCGCGGACGGCTCCTCCCCCGGCCGGACGTCACCGACCTTGAACGTCCGCAAGGTGAGGCCCCCGAGAACTCGTTCTCTCGACCGGGGCGGGGTGTACTTGATCACGGTTTGGTGTCGTGCGGTCGGCCGATCTTGACGTGGGAGCACCCATAAGACGTTATTAGAACGTATGTTCCCATCTGTGTAGGAGGTCCTCGTGCGCCACCCACTGGTTCGCCGATTAGCCGCTCACTGCGGCGCCGCCGGCCTGCTGACCAGCCTGCTCACCGGCCTGCTCACCGTCGCGGCCCCCGCCGCCTCGGCGGCCGACAGCACGACCGACCTCGGGGTGATCTTCGACTCCCACACCGCCGACCTGGCCGTCGGCGGCGGCCGGGTGTTCGTCGCCGCCGACGACCGGATCATCGTGGCCGACACCGGCGGAAACCTCACCGGCGGCGTCGTCACCGGCCTGTCCGGCGTCCGCGAGCTGGCCATGAACGCGGACGACACCCGCCTGTACGCGGCACTCACCGGCTCGAACGAGGTGGCCGAGATCGACACCGCGAGCCTCGCCGTCACCCGGCGGATCGACCTATCGGCCCACCCGTGCCCGCACACCCTGGCGTTGCTGGGCGAGCGGCTGTGGGTGGGGCACGGGTGCGACGACGGCCATGGCGGCGTCGTCGGCCTGGATCTGGGCGCGGCCGCACCGGCGCCGGTGGCGGTCGGGGGCGAGCACTTGAGCGCTCCCGTGCTCGCGGCCGCCGGCGACACGCTCGTGGTCGGACGGACCGGCCTGCACCACGCCGACATGCTGGTCTACGACGTCGGCGGCGGCACCCCGGAACCGCGCGGCACGATCGACGGCGAGGAGTGGCGCATGAACCACCTGCGCGACCTCGCCCTGACCTCCGACGGCACCACCCTGTTCGCCGCGGCCGACACCCCCGGGCACTTCACCAGGTACGACACCACGACCCTGGCGGCGACCGGCACCTACGGCGACGACTGGGACGGGTATCCGTCGGCCGTGGCGCTCGGCGCGGGCGGCGCCTACGTCGCCGCGGGACGCCAGTGGGGCAGCACCGACCTCACGCTCTACGACGCCGCGACCGGCGCGGCGATGTTCGCGGCCGACCAGCCGGACGCCGAACTGCTCCCGGACGGCGTCGCGTTCTCCGGCCCGGACGTCTTCGTGCTGCTGCGGAGCTCCGCGGGCCGGCTGCTGCTGTGGCGGGTGACGGGCGTCGCGCTGCCGGCGTCCACCCTGACGGTGACGGCCCCGGCGCGCGTGTTCTTCGGCTCGCCGGTCACCGTCGAGGGGCGGCTCACCCGCACCGACGGCAAGGCGCTCGGGCTCAAGCCGCTCACGGTGACCCGGCGCCCGATCGACGGGACGAAAGAGCCGATCACCGGCGTGACGACGCAGAAGAACGGCACGTTCACCTTCCAGGACACGCCGCCGGACGTCGGTGAGGTGACCTACCTGGTGTTCTGGGACGGCGACGACCGCTACCGCCGAAGCAGCGCCTCTGTCACCGTGACGGTCAGGCACGTGTCCACCCTCACCATGGACGGACCGAAATCAGGCGTCGTCGGCACGGCCATGGAGCTGACCGGCGTGCTGACGGCGGGTGGCGAGCCGCCCTCGCCGGGGGCCACGCTCACCGTGCAGCGCGACGTGTACGTCGACAACGTCAGCGCTGGAAGCGTCAAGCTGCCGCCGGTGAGCGTGAACGCCGACGGCACGTACACGTTCACCGACACGCCCGCCATCGCCGGCAGGTACAGCTACCTCGCGTTGTGGTCGGGGGAGGCCACGGCCGGGCCGGCCAAGGCCACTTATCAGATCCTGGTCGAGTGACCTGACGGCCGTGCCCGGCCATCAGGCCGGGCACGGTCATCCACAGCTAAAGCCCCGGCTTCTACAACACCTTCGTCAGCGCAGCTCAGCCGGCCTGAGCCAAAAAGGACGGAGCATGCGTTCCCGAAAAGGCCGGGCGTCCCGTCGGACGCCCGGCCCGCTACCGGCCCTCTCCCGTGAGACCGGTCGCTCAGAGCTCGCAGTTCTCCTCCGTCTCGCCGGTGCAGGTGTCGATGTTGGCACCGCCGTCGGTCGTGTCGTTGCCGCCACGGCCGTGCAGGAAGTCGTCGCCGGTGCCGCCGACGAGGACGTCGCGGCCGCTGCCGCCCCAGAGGGTGTCGTTGCCGGCCGAGCCGAAGATCTCGGTGAACCGGTTGACGGTGTCGTTGTTGACGATGTCGTGGCCCTGGCGCATGTTGACCATGATCGTGCCGGCGTTCTTGCAGCTGACTCCGCCGGAAATCGGCTGGCAGTCGCTGTCGCTGGAGGTGACGCCCGCCCCGGTCACCTTGATGGCTCCGCCGGTGCCCTCGGCCAGGGTGATCAGGTCGGATCCGGTCGTGCCGGTGACCGACAGCCCGCCGAGGCTCACGGTCACGGTGATCGGCGCGGCCGCCTGGGCGGGAGCGGACAGGGACACCATGCCGGCTAAACCGGCGATGGTGAGGGCGAGGGCGGCGATGTGACGACGCATTTCATTCAGTCCTTCGATTCGGTGATCCCGGCCCCCATCGGGCCGATGACCCAAGGAAAGCGCCTCGCCCCCCTCCGGTCTGTGCCGAAATGCGCGCCCGGTACCGGCCCAAATACCTACTGACCGATCGCCTCCCACGCGCCGGAAGAGGCTCAGTCCGCATAGGCCCAAAACCCACATTCGATCGTGCATGGGATCGCATTCCCGCTGCTCGGAGGGTTGAAGGGAAGGCGCGGGAACGCGCCGGACGGATCGAGCCCCATGTATCGAATAAAGGATCGTTATCACGTACATCGCCGACATCATGGCGCCATTGACCGGCAGCGGCGCGAAGACGGCAGCCGCGCGACCCGGGCACATTGTTCAGTACCAGTTAAGAGGCCCGCTCGCCGCTTGTGTCGCGGGCTTGCGTGAAAATTTCAGTCTCGACGTGCGCGGATGTCTGCCCGCGCCTTCGGCGCTGGTCGGTCCGGCCTGCCCGGTCTTATGGTGACAATCTCGAACCTCCGGCCTCCCGCGAGAGGGACACCATGGCACTCAGCGTTCGTCATCCTGCCCGGGTTCTGCGCCTTGTCCTCGTCATCGCCCTGACGCTGACCGCCGGCGCGGCGCTGTTCGCTCCCACCGCCCTCGCCGCCACCTATCGCTCGGCCACCTCCTCGGGCTGGGGCCCCAGCCCGGATGCGGGAAAGAGGGCCGCCGAAGGCAACGCCCGCACCGCGCTGAACCAGCAGGCCGCCGCGGCGGGCGAAGTCTGCTCGGGTGTGTCCGTCACCACCAGGCACCTCTACACCGCGCCCGACGGTTCGGCGTGGATCTATGAGGCGACCGCTTCGGGCAATTGTGTGGTCCCGCTGCCCATGTCGCCGCTGTCGCGCACCGAGACCCGTTAGGGCGGCGGCACGAGCCCATACGGGGTGCCACCGAAACACGGCAGCACACGGGATTGATACTGGTGGGCTCGTCTATTCAACTGTCGCGAGTTGTCGTTCCCATGGGCCTGATGGTGACGTTTCGTGTTCGTCGATGCCGCCCCCGTGGCGGTGGTTGATTCCCGGGCCACCGCCGGCGGAACGAGTCACGCGCCGCCGCAACCGACTTCACGGCGGCAAATTGACCTGCGTTCAGCACCGTCTCGTGGCCAGGAGTTCACGTCCGCGCTCCGGCGTGATCAGGCGGGCGGCCCGGGGATCGGCCAGCAGGGCGATCGGTGCGAGATGGTCCTCATGCAGCGGCCGCCAGTGGATGAGGGCGTCACGCAGGCGCGGCCATGCCTCGTCACCGGCGTCGAGAGCGGCGTACGCGGCCGCGTCGAACTCCGGGTTGCCGAAGCAGAGCCGAAATCCCGGCTCTTTTTGCCGTTCCTGATAACGGCCGAGCAAGTGCTTGACCCGTTGTGGACCGCGGTCCCACAAGGACTGGGCGGTGGAGCCGGAGCCGAAGCGGCGGGCCCGCTTGTGCGCGGCGAACAGCAGCGGCAGGGCCTGCGCGGTGAACAGGTCCTCGTCGAGGGTCCACGACCGGGTGTCGCCGTGGGTGAGCAGCCGGTGGAACGGATCGTCGTCCTCCTCCCTCAACAAGGTCCGCATCTGGAAGTGCAGGAACGAGGCACGGTCACGGCCGAAACGCGCGGCCTGCGCAAAGACGGCCAGCGGTCGCTCCACCTCGCCGCGCAGGCTCGCCAGCCGAGCATCCTCGACCATGACGTCCCACTCACGCTGGGTTTCGCATGAGGGGCGGTCGAGGGCGTGGAATCCGGTGTAGAAGCCGTGCATCTTCTCGTAGAACGAGCCATGCCGCTCGGGACCCATGGCCGTCCACGAGAACACGTCGTAAGCCGCCCATTCACCGCGCTCGTCGACGTCGCCCGGGTCGAGGTAGACAACACCGGCGTCCGCCTCCAGAGAGATCAGCAACGATCGTGCCGCCGCGGGCTCTGCGTCCTCCTCATCCCCGTCGGCATAGGCATCAGCCCACATCGGCTCCAGATCGGTCAACCAGCCGATCTCCTCGGTGCCGCGTAGGCTCCAGACGAAGTTGCCCGCGTGTCGCCAGCCGTTGGTGACCAGTAAGAACTCCCGGAATGATGGGGGCAGAACGCATCCTAGACGCGACTCCAGGGCGCGTACCTCGTCCTCGGTGGCGGGCGAGCACCCGAGCCAGGGCTCGCCGTCCGGCTCCTCGTCGGGGTGGGCGATGCGCCATTCCTCGCTCCAGCGCTGAAGGAACTGCTTCCATGCATGACGGTCCACGGCGGGCTCCTACGGCGTCGCATTATTTGGTCCCGCGAATTCCATCAGGCGCCACCGACATCGCCGGTGCCGGGAACAGCGGAACAGCCATCGGCGATGAGAAAAATCTTGCTGCTTGTTGTGGCCGTAAGCTGGTCGAACGCGAAAGAGCCCGGCGTTCAGGGCGCGCTGACGCCAGAGCACGGCCCCGGGAAACACCGGCCCGACATCCTGCATGGCCTTCCGCGACCTGCGACGCAGCGGCTGACCGCCGGTGGCTGTTCCGCTGTTCCTCAGCCCCGTACCCGGCTGGTGGCCGCTGTACGACGAGCGACCGCGTGGTGGCCCACCGCTCCGGCAGAAAACCAGGAATCTCATCTGGCGACCGGCCTCGAACTCCTATGGCCACGGCAAAGGGCAGGGTATCGGAGCGGGAGCGCCTGAGGAGGTCAGAGGTCGTCGAGGGGCATGCTCACCAGCGAGCGGTCCAGCGCGTCGAGATCGAGGCCGCGCAGCCGCGCGAGCAGCGCTTCGGCCTCGGGCGCCTCGTGCGCGGCCGCCCACTCCAGGACGATCTCCGCGGTCCTCGCGGTTTCCGTGGCGGTGAACCGCCGGAAGCGCAGGCCGGCGCCGCCGCTGATCACGTGCTCACGGCCTCGCCGGTCGGGGACGAGCCGCAGCAGCCGCTCTCCCAGGACCACCGCCTCCGCGAGCGGGACCTGGGACTCGTCGTAGTCGACCGCCCACAAAAAACAGGATCGGGCCCCCTCGACGTCACCGCGGTCGAGCAGGTCGAAACACGAGCGGAAGGTCTCAGCCGGATCGAGGTCGACGGGCCGGAGGCCGTCGAACCCGCGCCTGTCGTCCTCGGCGATGCCCTGCCTGGCGAGATGCTCGAGCAGCAGCCGGTGGATGAAGACATGGCCGTCGTCGACGTCTCGCATGATGACGCGGTCGCACGCGAAGACGAGGAACCGTTCATACCGAAACGGCACGAGCCCGGCGACGGCGAGAAGGCCGTGGACCAGATAGTGGTGAAGGAGATTGATACCCGCGCGCCAATAGCCCAGGGTGAGTCCGAAAAGCACGCCGACGGCGATTCCCGACCACCCGAGAACGGGCGTCAGCAAGGCCGCCACGCCCAAGGCTCCCACCGTGAACAACCGGGCGAAACGGCGGAGCAAGGGGCCCGGCCGGCAGCTCGTCTCCTGATGGGGGATCTCCCCGATGGCGTACGGCGCGCCGTGGAAGTGGCGTTTCACGCTCTCCACCTGGTCCTCCCCGAATAACACCGCCACCGCCACGATCAAGCCGCCGGCGACTCCGCGCATCGCGGTGGCCAGGACGTCGCCGGCGAACAACCCGGCCACGAGGCCGACAACTCCCCCGGCGATGCCGAAGACGGGAACGCTCCCGGCGACGAAGGCCAGGTCGTCCGGCGTCATCCGCGGAGGAGCGGGGCGTGCCGACGCCGGCAGCGGAACACCCAGCAAGCCGTCCTTGACCGCCAGGCAGGCGATCAAAAGCCCGGCGGCAGCCCCGAGGACCAGGCCCATGACCGGCCCGAGGAAGGTCCAGCCCAGCGCGCCGATAAAAGACCCGAAGGTCAGGCCGCCGATGCTCGCACCTGTCACCAACAGGAACCGTCGCCGACCGATTCCTGGGAGCCACTCCCCAGCCTGCGCGCCGACGCTGAAAACGACGTTCCTGCCCCGGGCCAGGTCGCGGGCCATGTAGATCAGCCAGCGCAGGGACGTGGCCTCCGTGTACTCGGGCCTGAGCCGCCTGCGCCCGAACATGCGGTGGAGGTAGTCGTCGAAGAGCTTGGCCCGCCAGGTGCGGACCGTGGCGTGGTCCGGCGGCGCGACGACGGCGACACCGGAGTAGGCGGCGACGGCGACGTGCAGCATGAGCGGGGTCCTCACGAGGTCCCAGAGCACGGGGTCGGAGCCGATGGCGGTGCGGATGCCGTCCAAGGGCTCGCCCAGCTGCTCCAGGAAGGAGGCGACCTGCTCCCGGCTCAGCGGCTCCAGGCGGACCGCGTCGTCGATGTCGAGCTTGATGCCGAGCGCCGCGTAGTCCGCGGTCCTGCTGCAGACGACGAGGGGGGCCGCCCCGCTGTGGCGGATGTACTCGTTGATCTGCGACGCGCACGTGACTCGCAGCTCGGGCGTCACCTCGTCCAGGCCGTCGAGCAAGGGGACGATCTCGTTCTTCTTCAACCACGCCGCAGCGGCGTCCGGGTGCACCTTGTAGCGCACCCCGGTGAGTTCGTCGTGTAGCCAGTCGCCAAGGGATCTCGTGCCCCGGGTCCAGGAGCCGAGGTGGAAGACGACCGGGATGGGGCGGTCGTCCCCGGCTTCCTCCAGCAGACCTTTCGCGATCTCCAGCAGGAACGTCGTCTTCCCGGTGCCGGGCTCGCCCAGGATCAGGAATCTTCCCCCGAAGCGGGAGAAGACCTCGACGGGGCGGGTGCCCGCCGGCAGGCGCGACGCTGCGGGCCCGAGTTCCCGCACCAGCGGATTCCACGGCCTGACCACGGCGCCGGGATCGTCGATCAAGCCGATCTCCAGGCGAGGGGTCTGCTCGTAGGCATGGTCCAGGAAGCCGGCGATCCAGGTCCTCCGGACCTTCCGTAGGATCTCGCGGCGCTCCCGCAGCAGCAGGTCTTCGTCGGCCTCCGGCCGGGTCTCCCGGGCGGCCTCCCTCGCGCGACGCCATCCGAGAAGGAGCGTGAGAAGCGGGATCACTAGCCACGCCACCCATAGGTACGGCTGGAGCGCTTGCGGAATGGTGTCGGTGGCGACGTTTATCGTGATGCCGAGGAGAACGCCGATGAGCTCTCCCGCGACGATCCATACAAAGGTCGGCGTTCGGCGCATGAGGCAGGCCCTTCACGCTCATCGACGAGAGATACGTCTCAGTAGACAAGACGATCACCTCCCGCGCAACGCCTGATTCGGCCGCTTCAGACGAACAGGCGTCGACGCTCCGCCAGAGGGCCATCTGGCCATCATGAGGGATGTGCTGGCCGACGACCGCCGCCACAGCTACTGGGGCGGCGTCACCGCGATCAGCAAGGACCTGGAGCTGCGAGCCCTGCTCACAGAGCGGCTGTCGCACGCCTGAGCCGCCTGCGAAGGGTCAAGTCGCCGGGCAACGCGGCCGGCGTACGGGCAGGAAGGCCCGTACGCCGGCCAGGGCCGCCTCATCCTGCCCAGCGCGCCCTCAGCAGAGCGGCTTACTTCGGGGTTGGGGACAGGTTCGGGAGGAGGAGGCCGTTGCAGGTGACGCGGCAGCCCGCCGCCGCTATCGGCGGGTGGCGTGAGAGGGCAGCCTGGCCGCCGCCGGGACGCCGAGCGCAGCGACGGCGGCGAGAAGCAGCAGCGTGGGCCCCATCGCGCCGCCGAAGGCCGCGGCCGTCCACCGCGGTCCCCCGCCACCGGCTTGTCCGGCGGCCAGGCCGGGCGCGATGAGCGTGATCGACGTGGTGGCCAGGGCGATGCCCAGCGCCGGGCCGATGTTCATGACGGTCTGCTTCAGTCCGCCGGACACCCCCGCGTCATCGGCGGATGCCCGCTGCACGACGACGGCCGTCGCCGTGACCATCACCGTGCTGAAGCCGGCACCCAGCATGAGGAACGCCCCCGTCATCACCGGCGAAGCCGTCGGCCGGTCCACGCCGGCCAACAGCAGCATTCCCAAGCTGACCAGGGCCGTCGCCGCCAGGGCCGTCCGGCGGGGACCCTGCCGGCGCAGGAGCACGGCGGCGACCGGCGCGCCGACCACCATCGTCACCGCCGGCGGCAGCATGCGCAGCCCAGTCTGCAGCGGGTCCAGTGCCAGGACCTCCTGCAGGAAGTAGCTGCCGACGAACAGTGCCCCGAACATCGCCGCGGCGGCTGTCAGCAGGACGGCCAGCGCCGCGGTCAGCGTCCCCGACGCGAGCACGTGCCGGGGTATCAGCGGGTGGGCGGCGATCCGCTGGTGCCGGGCGAACGCGCCGCCCGCCGCGACGGCTGCGGTCAGGCTGAGCGCGGTGCCCGCGGTCCATCCCGTGCGCGGTGCCTCCACCAGGGTGTGGACCAGGCACGCCAGGGCCGCGGCCAGCAGGCAGGCGCCGGTCAGTCCGAGCCGGCCGGCCCCGACCCCGGTGCCGACCCCGGTGCCGGGGTCGGGGTCGGGGTCGCGCGGTGCCGGCGCGCGGACGGCCAGAGCTGCCACGCCGATCGCGAGCGCGGGGGCGATGTTCAGGAGGAACACCGAACGCCAGCCGAAGTGGGCGGTCAGCGCGCCGCCGAGGAGCGGGCCGGCGGCGGCCGCCAGGCCGATGGCGCTGTTGCGTACCGCGATGGCCATCGGGAGCCGGTCGGGCGGGAACGCGGCACGGAGCATCCCGAGGGTGGCCGGTTGCAGCAGCGCGCCGAAAAGTCCCTGGGCGACGCGCAGGCCGATGACCCAGCCGATGCCGGGCGCCAGCGCGATCGCCGCCGAGGTGGCGGCGAAGCCCAGGGTCCCGGCGGCGAAGACCTCCCGGTGACCGTAGCGGTCGCCGAGCCTGCCCGCGAGGACGAGCAGGGCGGCCACGACGATGAGATAGCCCGTGCTGGTCCACTGGACCTGCGCGAACGAGGCGTACAGGTCCCGTTGCATGGCGGGCTGGGCGATGGTGAGCACGGTTCCGTCGAGAGCGACGATGGCCGCCCCCGTGACGCTGCCGGCCAGCGTGAGGTGGCGGTGGCGTCCCGGCCTCACCGCGGTTCCGGCCCGAGGTGCGCCTCCAGCGCGGCCCGCAGCAGCGATTCGAGCTCGGTCGATCCGGTGGTCAGTTGCAGGCTGCCCCAGGCCCACAGCTGGGCGATGCCGTGCGCGTTCGCCCACAGCACGCCCGCGGCGATCCGCGGATCCACGCCCGGCCGCAGGCCTGCCCGGGTCAGCAGATCCACCACGACGTGGAACAGCGGCAGGCTGGCCTCCCGCAGGCCCAGATGGTTGCTCTCGAGCAGGTCGTGGCGGAACATCAGCTCGTACATGCCGCGGTTGGCCAGCGCGAAGCCGAGATATGCCCGGCCCAGCGTCGTCAGCTGCGCGCGCGGATCCGCCCGGCCGTCGCCCAGCGCCCGGACGACCTCGGCGCCCAGGGCCGCGAAGCCCTCCCGTGCGATGGCGGAGAGCAGTTCCAGGTGGGTGGGGAAGTATCGGCGCGGTGCGCCGTGCGAGACTCCGGCCCGGCGAGCGATCTCACGCAGTGACAGCGCCTGCGTCCCCTCGCGGGTCACCAGATCCACGCCGACCTCTATCAGGCGGGTACGCAGCCCGGCGTCCTCCTCGCGCATGGACACTGTCTACCAGCGTTGAGTAGACAGTGTCTATGCGCGAGGACCGACGGGATGCCCCCATGCCGCTTCTGGGGGCATCGCCTGTCTCAACACCTCGGTGGCACGCCTGGTCACGGTCAGCTCGGTCCGCTGCGGTAGGGCCGTGCGGCGCTGCGGGCGGCGGGTGCGCTAGTCGTTGTCCTGCTCGACGGCGTTCCACAGGAAGGCGCTGCTGCCGGTGATCTGGCTGCTGCGGGAGTCGAACGTCGCCGAGCCGTTCACCGCGTCGTCGTCCTCGGCCGCCGTCACGGTGAGAGGCTGAGGGACGTCCCAGTTGTCCGGGGTGAAGGTCAGCGGCGGTCCGGCGGACAGGTCCGTGTCGCCGTAGACCCGCGCGGTGCCCACGATGACGTTGCCCGGGGGCTGCTGGCTGAGCCGTACCTGGACGCTCGCCGTGCCGCCCTCGGGCACCGTGAGGTTGGAGGGGGAGATGAGGATCCGCAGCCGCGGGGGTGAGGGCGAGGGGCTGGGTGAAGGGGTGGGACTCGGCACCAGCTTGACCGTGCACGGCACGCCGTTGAGGGCGAAGTCCGTCGGCGGCGGGTTGCTGCCGGTCCAGGTTCCGTTGAAGCCGATGCCGAAGGTCCTTCCGGAGCCGATCGATCCGCCCCAGGCGGGGTTTCTGGCGGTGACCCGCTGGCCGCTCTGGCTCCACTGCGCGCTGAAGCCGCTGGTGATCTGCTGGGTGCTCGGGAACGTGAAGGTCAGCGCCCAGCCCGAGAGCGGGTCTCCGGTGTTGGTGATGTCGATGAAGGCGGTGAAGCCGCCCGACGAGGTGCCCCAGGTGTGCGAGGTATAGGTCACAGCGCAACCGACCGCCGCGTCGGCGGAGGTTGCCGTGCCGCCTATGACGGCCCCGGCCGCGAGCAGCGCGGTGGCCGCGGCCGACGTCAGAACCCTGTTCCTTGACGAGCCCTTACCGAGTCTCACGAATGACCAACCTCCCGTTGAGACGCCCCGTTGGCCGCCGCCCGTCCGCGTCGGCGGTTTCAGGTTCGGACGGTTCTCTGAGGATGTACAGACACCGTCGTCGCCCGTACGGTCATCGCCTCCCCGGAGCCCGTGCGAGACCTGGGGAAGGGCCTTCAAGACCTCGGGAAACGCCGCCCTCACACCCGACGCCCAAGCGGGGACGGCAGGCGGAACCGCATGAAAGATTCACGCGGCGCCGACGGCCCGACCGGCGAGCCGCCGGTGACGATCAGCACGTCCTCGATGAGTGACCGGCTCGCAGGACGGTGACCCGCCGCCGGCGGGGTCGTCCGCGACGGCTTACGAGTCGGTGGCGACAGTGGCGAGGCGCGCAGGCGGTTGTCCGGTCGGCTCCGGTGTCCGGTCGGCTCCGGGCTGGAGATCGAGATCGTGGCGTGACGGCTTTCGGGGGCTGCGATGCGAGGATGGAGGGATGGTCAGTTTTACGTCATATGACGGGACCGTGCTCGTCTGTCATGAGCGCGGAGAAGGTCCGGCGCTGGTCTGCTTGCCGGGCGGGCCGGGGCGGTCCTCGCGATACCTGGGAGATCTCGGCGGTCTGGCGGCTCAGCGTCGGCTCTTCCTGCTGGACAATCGAGGAACCGGCGAATCCGCGGCGCCACTGGATCCAGACACGTATGCGATGGACCGCATGGTCGCGGATGTCGAGGCGCTGCGGGTGCGTCTGGGGTTCGAGCGGATGGACCTGCTCGGGCATTCGGCGGCCGGAGGGCTGGCGTTGCTCTACGCGGCCCGGTATCCCGAACGGACAGGGCACCTGGTGTTGGTCACACCGAGCGTGCACCCGGTGGGGATCGAGATAACCGATGAGCAGTGGTACGCCCAGATCGAGCGCCGAGCCGATGAGAGCTGGTACGAGAGCAGGCTGCCGGACCTCAAGGCGTGGGACGCGGGCGATGAGAGCCGGCGCCTGAGGGCGCAGCCGTTCTTCTACAGTCCTTGGAACGAGACCGCCGAAGCGCACGCCACACGGTTCGCCGAACGCTCGGTCGAGGCGGCGAAACGCTTCCACACCAACATGCCCGCTGCCGAGAAGACCCGGGCGAGCCTGGCGAAGGTCACCACGCCGGTCCTGGTGATCGCGGGAGAGCAGGATCCAGGACCACTGCCCGCGCACGCGGCCGAGCTGGCCGGGATCTTCCCGCGCGGGACCAGCATCGTGCTGCCCGGGGCTCACTATCCCTGGGTCACCGCTCCGAAAACCTTCGCCGAGGCGATCGAGAGATTCCTCGGCAGCTAGCCGAGCGGCGGCACATCTGGAAGTGTCGCAGCTGGGCGGCACGACGCGTCATTCATGACGATCAGCGAGCATGTCGCCCTGTCCCATCCCGTGTTGACCGGGATCTCCAGAAAACATCCGGCGGGAAGGGGAAGGGACGCTGCCCGGCGCCGACGGGAAACCGGGCGTCCAGGCCCGCATACGCACCGGTCATCCGGCAGACGGGCCGAGCGCGTGGCCGATGCGCGCGTGCAGCGTTCCGAAGCGCTCGACGAGCTCGGCCGGTTCGTGGACGGTGAACTCGAAGCCGAGCAGGGTCACGTGCAGTGCGAGCCCGTCGAGGGAGTCCGAGCCGACCCACAGGGTGCAGCTGCGCTCGTCGACCGCTTCGATCACCCCTGTTTCGGCCGATACCCGTTCGGCCACCTGTGCCGCCGGGGCGTACATGGTGAACCGCGCCCGGTGGCGATAACGGCCGACGCCCACGGCCCAGGACGCGTACCCACCGATGTCGTCGGCGGGCGGCTCGCGAGGGCTGAACCGGGGGCCGGCCGGGGTCCGGGTCCGCAGCCGGTCGACCCGGAAGGTCCGCCAGTCCGCCCGGTCGAGGTCGTAGGCCACCAGGTACCAGCGGCGCCCGGCGTGGACGAGCTTGTGCGGCTCGACCGTGCGGGTGCTCTCGGTGCCGTCATGGCTGCGGTAGTCCATACGCAGCCGCAGGTGGTCGCGGCAGGCCGCGGCGATCGTGGTCAGCGCCTCGGCCGAGACGACCGCGCCCGGCCGGTGCTGGGCCACGATGGCCGCGTCCAGCGTCGAGACCCGGTATCGCAGCCGGGGAGGCAGGATCTGTTCCAGTTTCGCCAGAACCCGCACCGACGTCTCCTCGATCCCGGCCACCGCGGCGTTGGCCGCGGTGCGCAACCCCACCGCGACCGCGACGGCCTCCTCGTCGTCGAGCAGCAGCGGCGGCATGGCGGCCCCGGCACCCAGCCGGTATCCGCCGACGTTCCCGATCGTGGCGTGCACCGGATAGCCGAGCTCGCGCAGCCGATCGACGTCACGGCGCACGGTACGCACCGTCACCCCCAGCCGCTCGGCCAGCTGCGGACCGGTCCAGTCCCGGCGCTGCTGCAACAACGACAACAGCCGGAGCAACCGGGCGGACGTCTCAAGCATGCCCCCATTGTGCATCGCAACGAGGACAGTAACTGACCTCCTTGGCTGACATGATCGTCTCAGTGTCCGCCGCTGACCGCCGCCGAACGGAGCAGACGCCGGACGGCGTGGTGTCGGCGGAGCCTTCGCCCGGAACACCGGTCACGGGCCTTCGGGCGGGTTCGCGACCGGGCCCAGCGAGGCGAACCCGCCCAGCCAGGGCGCCACCCCACGCACGCGGCCGAGCGCTTCGTGCCGACATAGAGGAGTCGTGTGTTGAACAGCGAGATCAAGCCGTTCCAGGTCCACATCCCGCAATCCGAGCTGGACGATCTGCAGCGGCGCCTGTCCGCCGTTCGCTGGCCCGGCCAGATTCCGGACGTCGGCTGGAGCCGCGGCGTGCCGGTGGGTCACCTGAAGGAGCTGACCGAGTACTGGACCACGACATACGACTGGCGCGCGACGGAGAAACGGCTCAACCGGAACCCGCAGTTCACCACCCGGATCGACGGGCTGGACCTGCACTTCCTGCACGTCCGCTCACCCCACCCGCAGGCGTTCCCGCTGATCCTCGCGCACGGCTGGCCCGGGTCGATCGCGGAGTTCCTGGATGTGATCGAGCCGCTGACCGACCCCGACGACCCTGCCGACGCCTTCCACCTCGTGATTCCCTCGCACCCGAACTTCGGGTTCACCGGGCCGGCCGCGGCGGGCTGGGACGCGCGCCGCATCGCCACCGCCTACGCCGAGCTGATGGCCAGGCTCGGCTACGACAGGTACGGGGCGCAAGGCGGCGACTTCGGCTCGATCATCGTGCCCGACCTCGGGCGGGTGGATCCCGAACACGTCGCCGGCGTGCACGTCAACGCGGCCACCGTCGGGTTCATCCCGCTCGGCGACGTGCCCGCGGACACGATCCTCACCGATGCCGAGCAGGTCAGGCTCGACCGGATGAACCAGTTCCTCTCCGACGGCAACGGCTACTTCCAGATCCAGGCCACCCGCCCGCACACGCTCGGCTTCGGCCTGGCCGACTCCCCTGTCGGCCAGCTCGCCTGGATCGGCGAGAAGTTCCACGACTGGGCCCATCCCGCGGGCTCGATCGGAGCCGACCAGGTCATCACCCACGCGATGATCTACTGGCTGACCAACACCGGCACGTCCTCGGCCCAGATGTACTACGAGTCCATGCACACCGGCAACTGGCCCACGCCCTCCCAGGTGCCCACCGGCGTGGCCAACTTCGCCGAGGACATCGCGATCCGCGCCTTCGCCGAACCGCTCAACAACATCACCCGCTGGACCGAATACGACCGCGGCGGGCACTTCGCCGCGCTTGAGGTTCCCGACCTGTTCGTGGACGAGGTGCGCGCCTTCTTCCGTACCGTCCGCTGAACACCCGGCCACCGCATCCCGGCCGGAGCTTCGATCGGGAACGCCATGCTCCTTCTTCAGGAGCAGGGCGTTCCTCGCATTGTGGGAGGCCGACGCTCTTGCCGCGCTGCCCCGCGGTGGCAGCGCGGCCTCGGCTCCGGGGGCGGTTACAGAGCGATCATCTCAAGGCGGACCACGTACGAGTACGCCGTCTGCTCGGTCCCGGTGAGGGTCCTCGTGATGATCGTGCTGGCGCCCGTGGCGAGCCCGGCGCACGTGCTGCCGGAGGCGGTCACCGTGCCGAGCCGGTCGCCCTGTCCCCAGGCCGGGCCGTCGGTCTCGCGCAGCTCGAAGTCCACGTCCTGGGTGCTCTGGATGATCGAGGTCGGGTATTCGAAGTCGCCGGGGTCCCCGTCGCCACCGGCGTTCATGCCGAAGTAGTTGGCGTTGAGCGTGGGGAACAGGTTCCCGCCGACCAGGAACCGGACCTCGTCCCGGCCGTCCCGGTCGGCCACGTTGCCGGCGTCGATGTCGTACAGTTCCACGCGGCACGAGCCGGCCATCGCGGCCGCCGGGGTCGCGGCCAGCGCCATCGGCGCCACCAGACCTCCGGCCAGGGCGAGTGCGGCGATCACCTTACGAGAATGCATGCTGCTCCTCCTGGAGACGCTGACGTTTCGCGACCGTCGCGAAACGCGGCATCAGAGTCGCGGACGTGGTGTGAGCACATCGTTAGACCACAGGTCAACGGCATAGAGCACACGGTCTCCGCGCCTTCTGACACAGCCGCGCGGCAGGCCCGCGCCTACCGTCCTCGCATGGGAGACTCCTTCAGCCTGCTGCTGCTCGGCACGCCCGAGCTGGCCGTCGGGGGAAGGCCGGTGCGGATCCGTTCGGCCAAGACCCGGGCACTCCTCTGCTACCTCGCCACCACGCCGGGGGCGCGCTCGCGGGCCGAGCTCGCGGGGCTTTTGTGGGGCGAGCGTCCCGACGCCAACGCCAGGGGCAGCCTGCGGCTGGCGCTGTCGGAGCTGCGCAGGGACGTGGGCGGCTGGCTCGACATCACCCGCGACCACGTCGGCCTGCGCGCCGGCGACGGCTGCTTCGTGGACTACCGGCAGCTCACCCGGGACCCGACGGTGGCGGGGGCGCTCCGGTTGTGGCGCGGAGAGTTCCTCGACGGTCTCTCCTTCGGGGACGCGCCCGCGTTCGCCGGGTGGCTGGAGTGCGAGCGGCGGCGGGCCCGGCTGGTGCTGCGCGAGCTGCTCGTACGCGCCGGGCCCGCCGCCTGCGAACACGTCGTGCGGCTGGCCAGGATCGTGACGGAGCTGGACCCGTACGACGAGGAGGCCCACCGGGTGCTGATCGCCTCCCTGGCCGGGTCCGGGAACCGGGCCGCGGCCCTGGCCTGTTACGAGGAGCTGCGCCTGCGGCTGGCGCGCGAGCTGGGCGTCGATCCCGCACCCGAGACCCGCGCGCTCCGCCGGGACCTCACGTCCCGGCCCGCGACCGCCCGCCGGGCCGCCCTGCCGGTCCCCGGGGCGGAGCTGGTCGGCCGCGAGTCCGACATTCGCCGCCTGCGTGCCCTGCTGTCCCGGGAACGCCTGATCACCCTGTCGGGCCCGGGCGGCATCGGCAAGACCCGCCTGGCCATCGCCGCGGCGGAGGCCGAGGACCGGGATACCGCGTCCCTCTCCCCCGCGAGGACCTCCACGGGGACCGGGAAGAACGACACCGCCGTCCCCTCCTCCGCGAAGCCCGGTGAGCACGACTCCTCCGCGAAGCCCGGTGAGCACGCCGCCGCGTCCCCCTCATCGACGGATGTCGCGTTCGTGTCTTTTGCCGGGGTGCAGGCGGAGGCGGCCGTGACGACGCTCGCGCGCCGGCTCGGCGTGGACCTCTCGCCGCCGCGGCCCGCCGCCGAGCTGCTGCTCGCCGCCCTCGCCGGTCGCTCGACGCTGCTGGTGCTCGACAATCTCGAACATCTGCCGTCCTTCGACGGGGTGATCGCGGAGATCCTGCGGGTGGCGCCGGGCCTGCGGGTGCTGGCGACCAGCCGGCGGCGGCTGGACGTGCCCGGGCAGGTGATCGTCCCGGTGGAGGGGCTTGCCGAGCCGGCCGCCGAGGCGTTGTTCGTCGCGCGGGCGCTCGAGGCCCGGCCGGGGTTCGACCCCGAGCGCGAGGCCCCGCTGGTGGCCGCGATCTGCGCCGCGACCGGCGGGCTGCCGCTGGCGATCGAGCTGGCGGCCGGCCTGCTGCGTGCCGTGCCGTGCGCCGACCTGGCCGAACGCCTCGGCGTGGACACGGAGCTGCTCTGCACGTCCGGACCCGCCGCACGGCCCAGGCACGCGAGCATGCGTACGGTCTTCGAGACGTCCTGGCGGCTGCTCGACCCGGCGAGGCGGGCGGCGCTGGCGGCGTTGTCGGTGTTCGGCGGCGGCGCCACCCTGCGCGCGGCCCTGGAGGTCGCGGAAACCGGCCCTGAGGTGCTGGTCCACCTGGTCGACCACAGCATGCTGCGGCTCACCCCGTCCGGCCGGTACAGCCTCCACCCTCTCATCCAGCGGCTCGCCGCCGCCCATCTGGAGGACCCGGGGGTACGCGAACGGCACGCCCGCCATTACGCCCGTCTCCTCGACCGGCACGCCACCGCGCTCCAGGACGGCTCGGACGCCGAGGTCGTCCGCGTGCTCGGCGTCGAGATGGACAACATCCGCCTGGCCTGGCGGGTGTCCGGGCAGCCGCGCTTCCTGGACCGCTACTGGACGTTGTGCCTGCGGTTACGCCTGTACGAGGAGTCGGTGGCGATCGTCCGCGAGCACCTCGACCGCCCTGTGGAGGACCCGCGCCTGCGGGCCCGCCTGCTCCGGATGGCCGCGGTGAGCTCCCACCAGCTCGCCAGGGAACGCGCCGCCACCCGCCTGGCCCGCGCCGCCCTCGACACGCTCGGCGAGCCAGTCCCCACCACCCCCACCGGCCTCGCGGCCGCTCTCCTGACCGCCGCCACCCGCCAGGCCGCCCACCGCCTCCTGCCGGCCGCGGCCGCCCGCCTCCTCCTCCCCGCACCCCGCGCGGACGAGACCGAGGCCGCGCAGGCGCTGACCTTGCTCGCCCGGCTCGCCTACCACGGGCAGGACCTCCCCGTGATGCTGGTGACCTCGCTGCGCCAGCTCAACGCCGCCGACCGCGGCACCGACCTCGCCCTGCGCGCCGAGTCCTGCGCGAACTTCGCCACTATCGCCCGCCTCGCCGGTCGCCACCGGATCGCCACCTGCTACGGCAGCCTCGCCGATCAGGCACTTTCCGGCATCGACCATCCGGACGAGGCCGTGCACCGGGCCCGGCTGGCCCGCGGGATCGACCTGCTCCACGCGGGCCGTTTCGAGGACGCCAGGCGGTCGTTCACGGAGGGACGGTCGCGGACGATCGACCCGCGGGTGGCCGAGAACTGCGCCGGCATGCTCGCCGAGACCGCGCTGTGGCAGGGTGAGTTCGCCACGGCGGCCGCCGGGTACGCGGAGACGGAGGAGCTGGCGGTCGCGCGGGTGGGCGGGGACGACATCGGCCGCCACTGGTGCCTGACCGGCCGGGCGGAAGCGCTGTTGCGCCTGGACGGGGTGCCGGTGGAGCGGATCCGGGAGCTGCTGGCGGCCGCCCGCGCCTCGCACGAGCGGCGGCGTACGCACGCGAAGGAGATCGGCCTGCGCGACAGCCCGGCGAGCCGCACGATCCAGGAGCTGCGCCTGCTCACCGTCGCGGCCCGCCTGGACCCGGCGCGGGCGCCCGCGGCGCTGGCCGAGGCGCTGACGCTGGCCGAGCGGCTGCCGACGGTGCAGCCCGGCATGCTGGAGTGCTGGACCGGCCTCGCCGAGCTGCTCGGGGACGCGGGGCAGGACCGGACCGTGGCCCCCCTCCTGCTCGGGCACCTCTCCCGGTACGCCGCCCGCAACCCCGGCGCCGCCGCCCGGATCGGCTGGGCCCTCGCGCTGGTCCTGGCCGCCCTGGGCGGGCGAAGGCGGGCCAGGCGTGCGGCCGAGCGGGCGATGGCGACCGCCGAACGCCTGGCCGCGCCGTACGACCACCGCAGAGCCGAGTCCCTGGCCCGCGCCCTTGGCTGAAGGTTTCACCGTCTTCGAGGAAGGACGGATGGTGCGCACGCGCCTGTCATCTTCACGCTGCCGGGTGCCGGCGCCCCGGGGTCAATCGACCGTGATGACGAGCTTTCCCGGCGCGTTGCCCGCCGCCAGGTCACCTACCGCGGTGGAGGCCTCCGCCAGGGAGTACGTGCGCCCGACGGCCGGTCGTATGGTCCCGGCCTCGATGAGGTCGCGCAGCGCGTCCAGGTCGGCGGTGCGGGTCAGCGCGATCTGCGCGTCCAGGCGCTGGCGCGTGAACGGGGTGATCAGCCGGGCGGCGAGCAGCCGGCTGATCCCGCCGAACCACCGGCCGCCGCCCTCGCCGCCGACGATGGCGAGCCGGCCGCGCTCGGTGAGCAGCCCGCGCAGCAGGGGCAGCGGCCGGATGCCCGCGATGTCGATGATCAGATCGTAGGTCCCGGTGAGCGGCTCGCGCGTGTAGTCGATGACGGCCTGGGCGCCCAGCGACCGGACGAGGCCGGCCTTGGCCGTGCTGCACACGGCGGTGACGTGGGCGCCGCCGGCGACCGCGAGTTGCGTCGCGAAGCTGCCCACTCCGCCGCCGGCACCGATGACCAGCACCTTCTCGCCGGTGGTGACCTGGCCGACGGCCCGTAACGCGGTCACCCCTGAGACGGGTACGGCCGCCGCTTCGGTGAAGCTCAGATTGGCGGGCTTGCGGGCGAGCTTGCCCGGGCGGGCGAGCGCGAACTGCGCGTACGCGCCGGTCGCCTGGCCGTACACCTCGTCGCCGGGGCGAAACGCGGTCACGTCGGCGCCGACGGACTCCACCACGCCGGCCACGTCCATGCCCGGCACGCGGTTGCGGGGCCGGCGCAGGCCGAAGCCGAGGCGGCCGACGAGCGGCAGCCCGGTCATGACGTGCCACACGCCGTAGTCGACGCCGGCCGCGTGCACCCGGATCAGCACATCGCCGGCGCCGGGCGCCGGGATCGGGACCTCACCGAGGCTCATCGTGTGCGGCGGGCCGTACTCGTCCTGGACGATCGCCCTCATGGGGGGTCTCCTTCGATGTCGGGGTACTGGAAGACGTCGTCGAGTCCGACCCGGAACACCCGGGCGATGCGGAACGCCATCTCCAGCGAGGGGGAATAGCGACCCTGTTCGATCGCGATGATGGTCTGGCGGGTGACGCCGACCCGGTCGGCCAGCTCGGCCTGGGTCATCTCCTCGTGCGCGAACCGCAGGGCCCGGATCGCGTTGGTGACCCGCGTCGGCTTCACCACGTCTGGAAGCCGCCCTTGCGGTACGCCATGATCTTGGCGAACGAGCTGAGCACCGAGGACAGCATGAACGCCAGGTAGACGGTGTTGGCGATCCAGAAGTGGCGCAGCTCGGCGATGGCCATGACCAGCACGGCGAGCGCGCCGATGATGACGATCGACTGCCCGATGCGCTCGCTGACCTGGTTGATCTCGCGGTCGCGCTCGTCGGTGCGGTCGGCGCCGTGGCCGCCCGCGACGGCCATCGCGATGTGGGCCACCATCGCGGCGACGATGGCGCCGCCGATGGTCCACAGCAGAGTTCCCGCGTAGGCGACGTCGGCGAGCGGGCCGTCGCCGGCCCGGCTCAGGACGGTCACCACGTAGATCGTGTACGCGCCGATGGAGACCACGATCATCACCCAGGCGCGCTTTTCCTCGAAGGCCATGCCCGCCCCTCATGTAAAACAAAGCTGACATCAATCAATGTAAAGCGTCTCAGACACCATGTCAAAGTTTATTTACATGCACGGCCGACGACGCCGTGGCGCCCGGCGCGGTGTCGCTCCAGGACGTCCGCAGCCGGCCGGACGGCGCAGGTCACACCGGCCCGCCCTCATCGGAAGAGCCGCAGGGTCCGGGCCACTCCGGCTCGCGCCGCCGGGGCGGCGCCCTCGCCGCCCCGGCGGCAGACGCCTGGCCCGTCGCCGGACGAGCCCGCAGGGTCGTTCAGGGCCTGCGGCCGTGGAAGGTGCGGCGCAGGTCGCTCACCCAGGCGTCGGGGTTCTCCCAGGGGACGAAGTGGCCGCCGCGGTCGTGGGCGTTGACGTTGACGTGGTTGAACCAATCGGCCTGCGGGCCGTTCTTGAATGCCCGGACGCGCTCGCCGGCGGTGTGGATGCCGGGCGGGTTCTCGTACGTGACGAAGGTGAGACCGACCGGGGCCCGCACGACCGGGGTGCGGTCGTGGGAGGGGGCCCAGGGGTAGCGGTTGGCGTTGGCGTAGTAACGCATCGACGTGGCGATGGAGTTGTTCACCCAGTAGATCGTGGCGTGGGTGAGCAGGTCGTCCTTGGTGAAGACGGACTCGACGTCGCCGCCGTTGTCGCTCCAGGCGTTCCAGCGCTCCAGCAGCCAGGCGAGCAGTCCGGCGGGCGAGTCGCTCAGCCCGTGGGCCAGGGTGGCGCCGTCGAGCATGTGCACGGCGAGGTGGGACGCCCAGCGGTGGTCCAGCTCGATGACGCGGGCGCGGACGTCGTCGGGCTGGTCGTCGGTGAGGGGCCGATTCCGGGCGAAGTCCCAGGCGCGGGGGCCGGTGAAGAAGTCGAGCGGCAGCCCGGAGCCGATGTGGATGCCGTACAGCTCGTCGGCGTACTTGTGGCCGAGCTGGCTGGAGACGATCCCGCCGATGTCGCAGCCCCCGGCGGCGTATTTCCCGTATCCCAGGGTCTCGGTCATCAGGGTGTGCCAGAGGTCGGCGACCTTCCAGAAGTTGACGTCGGGAAAGCCGGTGAGCGGGCCGGGGAAACCGAAGCCGGGCAGGGACGGCACGATGACGTCGAACGCGTCGGCGGGGTCACCGCCGAACGCGGCCGGGTCGGCGAGCGGGCTGATCACCTTCGACCAGTGCCAGAACGTCCACGGCCAGCCGTGGGTGAGGATCAACGGGATCGGGCGGGGGCCGCGGCCGGGCTCGCGCATGAAGTGCACCGGGACACCGGCGACGCTCACCTGGTAGTGCTCGTGGACGTTGATGGCGGCCTCGGCCCCGCGCCAGTCGTAGCCGTCCCGCCAGTAGGCGACCAGCTCACGCAGATAGCTGTCCGGGACGCCGTAGGACCAGTCCCCGTTCCCCTCGTCCAGCGGCGGACGGGTCAACGCGAGACGGGCGCGCAGGTCGTCGAGGACCTCGTCGGAGACATGGATGGGGGCGGACTCCAGGGGGAAGGCGTGCGGAGTGGTCATGGCGTGGTTCCTTTCGCCGCGACTCGGCCGCCTTGGCACCGGCGCGGACGCTCAACGGCCCTGACGATGGGATGTTTCCACATCCGCCCCGGGGGCGTCGCACAGGTTGGTCTGCCCCGGTCCTGTGGAGGCGGGTTCCATCAGACCCGGACCGCTTCGGCCGGCGGCGGGACGCGCACGCTACGGCCGCGTGCCGTCAGTTGCCGCGCAGCGTCTGTGACGGCGCCCGGCCGTAGCGTGCGCGGTAGAGGGCGGCGAAGCGCCCCTGGTGTGGGAAGCCCCACTGGGCCGCCACGTTCGTCACGGTGCACCTGGCCGGATCGCCGGCCGCCAGCTCGTCGTGCACCCTGCCCAGGCGCACGTCCCTTAGGTAGGTCATCGGGGTCAGGCCGAGATGGCGGCGGAAGCCCTCCTGGAGCGAGCGGCCGCTGACCGCCACGGCGCGCGCGACGTCGTCGGTCGTGAGCGGCAGGTGGGCGTGGTCGTCGATGTACCGCATCGCCCGGCGCACCACCTTGGGCAGGGCGGGCGGCCGGGGGGCGTTCAGCCGCTCCAGGTAGTTGGACGGCTGCCCGGTGAGCAGGGAGGAGAGCATGGCGTTCTCCAGGTGGGCGATCGCCAGCGGCTGCGCGGCGAGCCCGTCGCCGTGCTCGGCCTCCCTGACGATCAGGTCGGCCATCGCCTTCCAGGCTCGCGCCCAGCCGGCGGTCATGTCCATGCCCAGATCGAAGACGATCGGGCGGTCGAGCCGCTCCCCGAGCATCCGCTCCAGGGCGTCCTCGACGACCGGCCGGTCGAATTTGACGATCAGCTGGGGGCAGCCCGCTCCCCAGCGCATGTCGAGGTACTCCGACGGCGACGGCAGGGACGCCAGGTCCGGCGTCGACACGATCTCCTGACCGCCGCACCGGATCAGGCTGCGCCCGGCCAGCGGGATCTGCACCAGGAAGAAGGACTCGAGCTCCCCGGGCTCGATGCGGACGTCCACCCCGTAGTCCAGGTAGTTCACCCGCACGGTGCCCAGCTGGACCGAGTTGAGCCGCGCGGCCAGCCGGGAGGCGTCACCGGTGAGCTCCAGCCGGTGGGGGCAGAACACCCGGCCCACCAGCTCGCGGGTTTCGTCGAGGTCCGCGGTGTCGAAGACCGGCCTGTTACCTAACGGGAGCGGCCCTCGCGTCTCGCCCATCGACACTCCAACCCTCTGTGCCCGTACGTGTCCGCACGTGCCGTCGCATGCGCACGGCGACGCGAGGTCGCGCGCGGCCGGTCCCCACATGGTCCACCGGCCGGGCCCGGCCGACTATGGAGAAATACGCAAAGACTTCAAAGGACGATGTCCGATAGTGGACAGCCCTCGCGGGCGAGGCGCGACGGCGGGCCCACGGGCGCGCCGGGCCCGCGTGAGTCACCGCCGGGAGGGCTCCACCGGGTGGTGGCGCGTGACCCTGCTTTCGGGTGACGGCGCGTGACCCGGCTTTGCCGTGGCTTTCATCCGCCGGTCCTACCGTGTGCTGGTGACGTCTTTTCACCGGTACCTCGCGGAGGAGGTCGCGGTCGACCACGCGGAAGGGCTCATCCCCCGGCGCGAGGCGCTGCACCGCCTGACCCTTCTCGGGCTGGCGGCACCCGCCGCCGGCGCGCTGCTCGCGGCCTGGGGAACCGGCGGGGAGAGCGCGGCCGCATCGGCCGCCACGGGACCCGGTGCCGCTACCGGATCCGGTACGGCGACGGCGTCCGCCGCGCCACCGGACGGCGCCTCACCCCCGGGACCCCCGCCCCTGCCGACCGAGGAGATCATCTTTTCCGGCACCGAGAGCGGCGTCACCCTCAGGGGCACCTGGGCGGCGCCCGCGCAGCCGCGGGGCGCGGTGCTGGTCATCCACGAGAACCGCGGGCTCACCGATCACATCCGGTCGGTCGCCGGGCGCCTGGCGGCCGACGGCTACTGCGCGCTCGCCGTCGACCTGCTCTCCCGCGAGGGCGGGACCGCCTCCTTCGAGGACCCGGCGCAGGCCACCGCGGCGCTGGGCGCCATCTCTCCCGAGCGTCTCGCCTCGGACATGAAGGCCGCCCTGGGCGAGCTGGAGCGAGGCGCCCCCGGCAGGAGGCTCGGCGTCACCGGTTTCTGCTTCGGCGGTGCGATGACCTGGCTGCTGCTCGCCTCGGACGAGCCGCGCCTGTCGGCGGCCGTCCCGTTCTACGGCCCGCTTCCCGACGACGCCGACCTCTCCGGATCGAGGGCCGCCGTCCTCGCGATCTACGCCGAGCGGGACGACCGGGTCAACGCCACCCGCGACGAGGCCAAGACCGCCCTGGAGAGGGCGGGCCTGGAACACGAGATCGTGACGTTTCCCGGCGTCGACCACGCCTTCTTCAACGACACCGGCCCGCGGTACGACGCCGGTGCCGCCGCCGAGGCGTACCGACGCGTCCTGGACTGGTTCGGCCGCCACCTGGCCTGAGCGCCCCACAGCCCACGTGCCCACGCGGTCCCCGTGTCCACGCGCCCCCGCCCGCCTCGGCGGAGCGGGGCGGGACGCCGGGCAGAGGCCGCGGGCGGCGCGCCGGGGCGGGGCGGGACCGGGCGGGACGGCGGGGCTCAGCTCATGTCGAGGCGCGCTCGGTGGAGATCCCCCCGGGCAGGCCGGTCACCACGACCTCTCCCTCCCGGTCGACGGCCGCGCTCACCTCCGCTCCGGCGACCCGCAGGCCGCGGGCGGAGACCGCGCCCAGGGGGGCGCCGGCGAGCGGGCGCAGCAGCAGCCGGCCCTCGGGCACGTCGGGGTAGAGACCGAGTGCCGCGTGCACGATGGTCACCGCGGCGGCGGCGGACCAGGCCTGCGGGCGGCAGGCGGCGGGGTAGGGCACGGGGCGTCCGAGCGCCGAGCGGTCGTCGCCGCCGAACAGCTCCGGCAGCCGGTAGCCGAACGTCTCGCCCGCCGCGAGCAGCCCCTCGGCCAGGGTCGCCGCGTGCGTGGCGAATCCGGCGCGGGCCAGCCCGGCGACCACGATCGCCGTGTCGTGCGCCCAGATCGACCCGCAGTGGTAGGACAGCGGGCTGAAGCCGCCCGCGTTCGCCGACATCGTCCGCAGGCCGAAGCCACCGGCCATCTCCGGGGAGACGAGGAGGTCGGCGATCTGAGCCTCCTCGGGCCCGGTGAGCAGGCCGGTGCCGAGGAGGTGCCCGATGTTGCTGGTCAGCGCGTCGACCGGGCGCTTGTCCCGGTCCAGGGCCAGGGCGGGGAACCTCCCCATCGGCCCGTCCACCCAGAAGCGGGCCCGGAAGCGCTCGGCCAGCGCCGCGGCGTGCTCGCGCCAGCGGGCCGCGCCGGGACGGCCGAACGCCTCCAGCAGGTCGGCGCCCTGCCGGGCCGCCTGGTGGGCGTAGCCCTGCACCTCGACCAGGGCGATCGGCGGCTGGGCCTGGCGGCCGTCGTGGAAGCGCAGCGCGTCGCCGGAGTCCTTCCAGCCCTGGTTGGCCAGGCCCCGGCCGCTGGTGTCGACGTACTCGACGAAACCGTCCCCGTCGGGGTCGGCGGGCCCGCCGAGCCAGCCGAGGGCGGCCTGCAGGTGGGGCAGCAGCGCGGCGATCTCCTCGGTGGGGGCGCCCCAGCGCCAGGCGTCGTGCAGCAGGCCGATCCACAGCGGCGTGGCGTCGATCGTGCCGTAGTAGGCGGCGGGCAGGTACAGGCCGTTGCCCTCGACCGCGAAGTCGTGCCGTCGCAGCTCGTGCATGATCTTCCCGGGGGCCTCGCCGGAGCCGGGGTCGACCTTGGTTCCCTGCCTGCGGGCCAGTACCCGCAGGGTGCCCATCGCCAGCTCCGTGCCGAGCGGCAGCAGCATGCGGGCGGCCCAGATGCTGTCGCGGCCGAAGAGGGTGAGGAACCAGGGCACTCCCGCGCCGAGGAAGGTGTCGCCGGGGGCGGCGGTCTCGGCCAGCCGCAGCGAGCGCAGGTCGTCCATGGACTGCTCGAAGAGCCTGCTCAGCCGGTGGTCGCCGGCGACGACCCGGGGTTCCCCCTCCCCCACCGCCCACTCGGCGGGGCGGGCGGGCGCGGTCACCACGGCCTGGGGGTCGTGCACCTCCACCCGCCAGGACAGGATGACCCGGCCGCGGGGCGCCAGCTCGACCGGCCAGCGCAGGAAACCCGTGCGCGCGTACCCGGTGGACCCCGTGGACCCCGTGGACCCAGGGGACTCGGCCCGCGCGCCCGTACCGGTCACCGTGACCCGCACGCCGCCGGAGCGCCAGGAGATCTCATCGGGCGCGGTGCGCTCCGGCGCGGCCTCCGCGGTGTCGCCGCCGGACTTGACCACCTCGATGGGGGCGAAGTCGCAGCCCAGCTCCAGGCTCACGACGGCGGTGACGGGAACGGTCGCGCTGGAGACGATCTCGACACGTTCTTCCATGCCACCTGGTACGACCTGCCGGAACCGCTCGATCCGTACAGTGGGATCGGGGACGGGATCGCCCAGCCATCGGGCCAGCGTGACGAACGTGGTGGCGCCCGGCCCCCGCGGCGCGTGGCCGACGGCCTCGGGCTCCCGGCCGTCGATCGTCAGGGTGGCCTGCGACAGGGCGCGGGAGTCCGCGTGGAACACGCCCTGGACACCGGCCGGGCGGATCTGCCCGTCGGCGCCGCTCAGTGCGACGGTCGGCGCCAGCACGGTGCTGACGAGGTCGTGCAGCAGGGGCTGGAGGCGGTGGGCCGCGGTGGAACCGGCCGCCGTGACCGCCTGTGGGGTGGGGGACGAGGCGTCGTCGAGCACGACTTACTCCCTGAGATCGTGTCGAGCCGGTGACGTCTTGACAGACGACGGCCGGGGGGTGCACATTGCGAAACACTCTCTTTACTTGAACGATCCAACCATTACGCTTCGTTTACTTGAACGATCCAATCATGCCTCATACCCCTTTGAACGTTCAAACTCCCAGAAAGGTGCATATGGCTACAAAGGTGACGATCACTGACGTCGCTCGCCGTGCCGGGGTGTCACGTCAGACGGTGTCGAACGTGCTCAACAGCCCCGAACTGGTCCGCGAGGAGACCCGCGACCGGGTGCGGGAGGCCATCGAGACGCTCGGCTACCGGGCCAGCCAGGCCGCGCGGCAGATGCGGACCGGCCGCTCGCGGCTGATCGCCACGCGCATCGAGCCCGACCGGGACGGGATCAACGGCTCGGTGCTGGACCGGTTCCTGCACGGGCTCACCGCCTCGGCGGCCCGTGCCGGATACCGGATCCTGCTGTACGCGGCGGGCGACGAGCGTTCGGAGATCGACACCTTCGACGAGCTGGTCGGCAGCCACGAGCCGGACGCCTTCGTGCTCACCAGCACCTATCACGGCGACGGCCGCCCCGCGTGGCTGCGCGAGCGGCGGCTGCCGTTCGTCACGTTCGGGCGGCCATGGGGAAACACGGGGAACGCGGGGAACGCGGGAGACACCGGGAGCCCGGACGGCGCCTCCGGCGATCCGGGGTATCCCTGGGTCGACGTGGACGGCGCGGCGGGCACCGCGGCGGCCACCCGCCACCTGCTCGACGCGGGTCACCGGCGGATCGGGTTCCTCGGCTGGCCGCCGGGCTCCGGCGTGGGCGACGACCGCAGGTCCGGCTGGGCCAGGACCCTCGCCGCCGCCGGGGTCGACCCGGCGGGCCTGGACCAGGCCACGGACGACGGGGTGGCCGACGGCGAGAAGGCGGCCCGCGACCTGCTGCGCGCCGACCAGCCGATCACCGCGCTGGTCTGCGCCAGCGACTCGCTCGCCCTCGGCGCGCTGCACGCCGTCCGTTCCCTGACGGCCTCGGGACAGCTGACCGCCTCCGGGCGCCTGACGGCCCAGGGACGTCTCACGGTCGGTGGGCGGGCCGGCGGCGAGGAGGGTCTCCCGGTCCGCGTGATCGGTTTCGACGACACGCCGGTGGCGAAGGCGGTGGGGCTCAGCAGCGTCAGCCAGCCGCTGGCCGAGGCCGCGGCCGGCTGCGTCGGCCTGCTCACCCGGCTGTTCGACCCGCCCTCCCCCGGTGGATCCGGTGGATCCGGTGGCTCTGTTGGCTTCGGTGGCTCCGGCGACCCGTATGACCCCGAGGCCGGCGGGCCTCGCACGCACGTACTGCTCCAGCCGTCCCTGGTCCTGCGGCAGTCGTCATGACCGCATGATCACCTGACTCTCTTTCCGACCACCCCCCAGAAGATTGGAAGACCACGATGAAACAGCGGACCAAGCAGCACGGCCTCCGTACCGCGGCGCTCGCCGCGCTCGCCGCGGGCACCCTGGCGACCTCGGCCGCCTGCGGCAGCGGTTTCGACGACTCCGCCGGCCAGAGCGCCGCCCCGCAGAGCAGCGGGCCCGCCAACCTGCAGGTGCTCTTCGGCTCCTCCGGCGACGCGGAGACGAACGCGCTGCGCGCCGCCGCCCAGGCGTGGTCGGCGTCCTCGGGCAGCACCGCGACGATCACCCCCGCCCAGGACCTGACCCAGCAGCTCGGCCAGGCGTTCGCCGGGAGCAACCCGCCGGACGTCTTCTACGTCGACGCCGCGCGCTTCGCCGACTACGCGAGCGTCGGGGCGCTGGAGCCGTACGCGGACAAGATCTCCGACGCCGCCGACTTCTACCCGAGCCTGCGCGAGACGTTCACCCACAACGGCACCTTCTACTGCGTGCCCAAGGACTTCTCCACCCTGGCGCTGATCGTCAACGACGACCTGTGGAAGAAGGCCGGGCTCACCGACGCCGACGTGCCGACCACCTGGGAGCAGCTCACCTCGGTCTCCAGGACGCTCAAGGAGAAGGTGCCGGACGTCACCCCGCTGGTCATCGGCGACACCCGCGACCGGGTCGGCGCGTTCATGGTGGAGGCCGGCGGCTGGATCGTGAGCCCCGACGGAAAGAAGGCGACCGCCGACAGCCCGGAGAACGCGGCGGGCCTGAGCTACGTGCGGGACCTGCTGAAGGACGAGCTCGCCCGGTTCCCCAAGCAGGTGGACGCGGGCTGGGGCGGCGAGGCGTTCGGCAAGGCCAAGGCCGCGATGACCATCGAGGGCAACTGGATCAAGGGCGCGATGAAGGCCGACTACCCGGACGTCGAGTACAGCGCCCACGAGCTACCGGCCGGTCCCAAGGGCAAGGGCACCCTGTCCTTCACCACCTGCTGGGGCGTCGCCGCCAAGAGCAAGTACAAGGAGCAGGCGATCGCCTTCGTCGAGGCGATGACCAAGGCCGACCAGCAGATGGCCTTCGCCAAGGCGTTCGGCGTGATGCCCTCGCGCCAGTCGGCCAAGGACGCCTTCACCCAGGCCTTCCCCGAGGACGCGCCGTTCGTCGACAGCGCCGAGTACGCCCAGGGGCCGGTCAACGCCCCCAAGATGGACAGCGTGCTGGCCGACTTCGACACCGCGATCCAGCGGCTGCCCGCCGGTGACCCCAAGAAGATCCTGGCGAACCTGCAGAAGAACACCCAGGCCGCGCTCGGCAACTGAGTCAGCCCGGTGCGCGGCCCCCGGAACGTTCCGGGGGCCGCGCACCGGACGTGAGGGAGACTGACGTGGCCGAGACAACGACCGCACCGCGGCGACCCGCGCGCCGCCTTGGCGACAGGGCCAGGGAGAACATCGCGGGCTGGCTCTTCGTGGCGCCGGTGGTGGTGATCCTCACCCTGTTCATGCTGCTGCCGATCCTGATGGCACTGTGGGTGAGCCTCACCGACTGGAACGGGCAGGGCAGCCCGTTCCGGGCGCAGGTGCCGTTCGTCGGCGTGGACAACTACACCGAGCTGTTCACCCAGGACAACCTGAGCCGCCTGAACTTCATGACGAGCCTTCGCAACAACTTCTACTACGTGCTGATCGTGGTGCCCGCCCAGACGGTCCTGGCACTCGGCCTGGCGCTGGTCGTCAACCGCCGGCTGCTGAGGGGCAAGACCTTCTTCCGCACCGCCTTCTTCTTCCCCTCGGTGACCAGCTCGGTGGCGATCAGCGTCCTGTTCCTGTTCATCTTCAGCAACTCCGGCGCGGTCAACCAGCTGCTCGCGTTCGTCGGCGTCGACGGCCCCCCGTGGTTCTCCGACGCGCGGGGCGTGCTGCACCTGCTGCTGGGCTCCGCCGGCCTGGTCGATCCGGAGGCGCCCCCCGCGGCGCTGACCGACGGCGGCCCGTTCGGGCTGTCGTGGTGGGACTGGCTGGCGGGCCCCAGCGTGGCGATGTGCACGATCATCATCCTGGTCGTGTGGACCACCTCGGGCACGTTCATGCTGATGTTCCTCGCCGCGCTCCAGGACATCCCGGTGACCTTGGAGGAGGCGAGCATGCTGGACGGCGCCACCTCCCGCCAGCGCCTGCGCCACGTGACGCTGCCGTTGCTCAAGCCGACCCTGTTCCTCGTCCTCACCCTCGGCCTGATCGCCACCTGGCAGGTCTTCGACCAGGTGTACGTGATGAGCCAGGGCAAACCCGCGAAGACCACCCTGACCCCGGCCTTCCTGTCGTACCAGACGGCCTTCAAGGAGCTGGACTACGGCTCCGGCGCCGCCATCTCGTTCGTCCTGTTCGTGCTCATCGTGGTGCTGGCGGCGTTCCAGCGGTGGGTCATGCGCGACAGGGACGCCAAGGGCGGCGGCACCGCGAGGCGCCGCGCGCCACGCCCCGCGTCACGCCAGAGGAGGGCATGATGTCCGCGGTCAAGACCCGTTCCGCCCCCGCCCGTCCGGAGGGGGCGGGCGGGGAAATCCGCTCGCTGGTCTCCACCTTCGGCGGGTACGCCGTCCTGGTCTTCTTCTCGCTGGTCTTCCTCTACCCGTTCGTCGTCCAGGTGGCCAACGCGTTCAAGACCGAGCCGGACGCCGCGGCCAACCCGCTCTCGCCGATCCCCGACCCGGTGACGATGGCCGGTTTCGAGCGCGTGTTCGCCGACACCGGCATGCCGCTGTGGCTGGGCAACTCGCTGCTGGTGACCGTCGTCATCACCGTCGGCCGGGTGTTCCTCGACTCCCTGGCCGGATACGCGCTCGCCCGGCTGCGCTTCCGGGGGCGCAAGGCGCTCTTCACCGCAATCGTCGCGATCATCGCGGTCCCGGGGGTGGTGCTGTTCATCCCGAAGTTCCTGGTGCTGAACCAGCTGGGCATCTACGACAGCTACACCGCGCTGATCCTGCCGATCGTCGCGGACGCGGCCGGGGTGTTCATCATGAAGCAGTTCTTCGAGTCGATCCCGGTGAGCGTGGAGGAGGCGGCGCGGATCGACGGCGCGGGCCGGTTCCGCACCTTCTGGTCGGTGGTGCTGCCGATGGGACGCCCCGCCGTCATCACCCTGACGATCATCTCCTTCCAGAGCAGTTGGAACGAGTTCCCGCACACCCTGGTGGCCGTCCAGGACCCCAGCCTGTTCACCCTGCCGCGCGGCCTCGCCGACCTGGTCAGCGGCTCCCTCGGGCTCGGCAGCCAGTATCCGCTCAAGCTCGGCGCGGCGGTGCTCGCGACCATCCCGGTCGCGATCATCTTCGTGATCTTCCAGCGCTACTTCATCCGCGGCGCCAACGAGGGCGCGGACAAGGGATGACGAAACGCGAGGAGTGACGCGTCCGTACCGGGTAGGTCTGGGGAATGCTCATCTTCGGTTTGCGTACGGTGGCCCATCGGCTCGGGGTCGTGCCCCTCACCTGCCGCAACTGCGGCAACACGGCGGCGCAGGTGCTGTCGCGACGGGTCACCAAGTTCAGTCTGTTCTTCATCCCGCTGTTCCCGGTACGGACGAGATACGGAATGCAGTGCACCTTCTGCGCGGCCTCGTACACGATCTCCAAGGACGAGGCGACCCGGCTGGCGGTCCACTGAGACCCCCGCCCACCTGCGCACATAACGGGCTATCAGATTAAAGGGGGAATTTGTCTGAAACAAACAAAGAAGTGTTAATTATTTACACTTGTCGTGTTTCTGCTTTACGGTGCCGAATCAGCCGGTGTCCGGATGGGACCCGGACCCCGATTCCCGAGGAGGCTCCGTGCAGAACGCACGGCCGCGCTCGCACCGCCGGTCAGCCGCGATCCTGTCCGCCGTTCTCGCCGTCCTGCTGCTCGTGCCCGCCCAGGCGGCGGGCGCCCGGTCGGCGGGCCCCCTGGCGGACGCCTTCGCTCGCGCCTCCGCCGCGTACGACGTGCCGCGCGACCTGCTCGTGGCGCTCGCGTACGCGGAGACGCACCTCGACGGGCACGACGGCGAGCCGAGCGCGAGCGGCGGGTACGGGGTCATGCACCTGGTCAGCAACCCCGCCGTGCGCGTCCTGGAACGCGCGGCCCAGCTGACCGGCCGGCCGGCGGCGACGCTGAAGACCGACGACGCGGCCAACATCCTCGGCGGCGCCGCGGTGCTGCGCTCCCACGCCGACGCGCTCGGCCTCGACGCCACCGCCAGGAAGGACGCCGGGCGGTGGTACCCGGCCGTGGCCAGGTACGGCAACGCCTCCAGCTCCGAGACGGCCAGGCTGTACGCCGACACCGTCTACGACCTCCTCGGCAAGGGCGTCCGGGCCACCGCCGCGGACGGCGAGGTCGTCACCGTCACGGCCGTGGAACTGCAGGCCGACCGCGGCGTCTACGAGGGCGTGCGGGAGCTGGCCGCCAAGGCCCCGAGCCCGGACTACCCGGCCGCGAGCTGGGTGGCCGCCCACGCCGGCAACCGGACCACCGCGAGCCGGCCGAGAAGCTCAAAGATCGACCGGATCGTCGTCCACGTCACCCAGGGGGCGTACGCGGGCACGCTCTCCTGGTTCCAGAACCCCGCCGCGAAGGTCTCCGCGCACTACGTCGTCCGCTCCTCCGACGGCGACATCACCCAGATGGTCCGCGACAAGGACGTCGCCTGGCACGCCGGGAACCGGTCCTACAACACCAGGTCAATCGGGATCGAGCACGAGGGGTTCGTCAACAAGGCCTCCTGGTTCACCGACGCGATGTACCGCGCCTCGGCGGCCCTGACCCGCGCCCTCTGCGACAAGTACGGCATCCCCAAGAACCGCTCGCACATCATCGGGCACAACCAGGTCCCCGGCGCCACGCACACCGACCCGGGCTCCCACTGGGACTGGGCCAAGTACATGCGGTACGTCACCGGGAGCACCGCCCCCTGGTCGGCGACCGCCGACAACGCCACCTCCGGCGCGTTCACCGCGAGCGCGAACTGGACCGCCTCCGCCCAGGCGGCCGGGCGCCACGGCCCCGACCACCGCCAGGCCAGGCCGGTGACCTCCAGCGACGTCGCCTGGTACCGGTTCGCCGTCCCCGCCGCGGCCACCTACCAGGTCGAGGTCTGGTACCCGGCCGCCCCCGGCCACAACAGCTCGGCCCCGTACATCGTCGCCACCTCCGCCGGGAGCAGGACGGTCTACGTCGACCAGCGCGCCGGCGGCGGCGCCTGGCGAAGCATCGGGACGTTCCCCCTCAAGGCCGGGACGTACAACGCCGTCGGCGTCAGCCGCTGGACCTCCGGCACAGGCCTCGTCATCGCCGACGCCGTCCGCCTCACCCGGCTCTGACGGCTCCCTCCCGCGGCACCACGCGGCCCGCGCCCCGCCCGGGGCGCGGGCCGCACCCGACCGGAACTCCGGTTCCAACGCGGGCGAAGCGCCGTCGCCGACGGGCTCCAGGCCATGGGAATACATCCCCCCGCTTGAGATGGCTCTTGGGGACCACCGGCTCCGCGTCACCCGACCACCGGGCAACGACACGCTCGCCACCACGGCGGTTATCCGCGTGGTGCGTGCCACTGAGCCGTCCGTACATCAGGTCGACTTCGACGACGCGGACATCCACCTCCAACTCGCCGGCTTTCGGCCCTCCGCACGGGTGGGGGTTTCCTCCACGGGCCGAGCAAGGCGTTCCAGTTCGCCCGGGTGCTGGAGTGGGCAGTCGTCGACGCCTTCGGCGAAGACGCCTCCCGCGTCCGGACCGGCACCGCGCCCCGGATCATGGCGAGCAGGCCCACTATAGCGACGGGTTGCGCCGGGGATGGCGGCCGTCCGCGGAAAAGCCCGGAGATGACCGCAGGCTTCTCGTCCGGTTGGAACGCTCCAGACTGTCGTCCGGACTGGTCTATATGCCCTAATTTGATCATGTTTTTGTCACAGAAAGCCGAGTTTGACCTGCACTCATTACCAACCATCACATTTACGGGTTGTCAGAAAGTCCATTCACTGTGCGGGACCGGCGCAGGTGAAACCCGCTACCCGGTCACACGAACCCGCGCTCCCATCACCGGAAACCGGCAAGACCGAAGCCAAACCTGTCATCGCGCTGATCACCGGTGAGGACGACAAGAACCTCGTCCAGATCACCGTCGACACCGACGGCAAGAAGGGCGACCAGACCGACCTGGTCATCGCCACCGAGATTCACCCGTTCTGGGCACCCGCGCTGCGCAAGTGGGTCGACGCCAAGAACCTCAAGCCCGGCATGGGGCTGCGTACCTCCGCCGGCACCCGCGTTCAGGTCATCGCGATCAAGAAGTGGACCGCCTACCAGCGGGTCCACAACCTCACCATCGCCGACATCCACACGTATTATGTGCTGGCGGGGGCGAAGCCGGTCCTGGTTCACAATAGCAACTGCGACTTCAAGATTGGCGTTGCGGACGAAAAGTACGACAAGCACGTCCTCGGTCTCGATGATTTCGGAAACCCCACCCGTAGGCCTGATATGCCGGAATATGACACGGATGGCGGGCTTGAAAGATATGTCGCGGATGCGCAGGCACTGATGTGTCCCGGTGACTGTCCTGCCGCCGCCCGTGAAGCTATCAGAAGTGATGGTGTTATTATTCGAATGGACTCCCAGGGGAGAATAGGGATGAGGAACGGAAATACCATCACTACCTATTTTCGGCCAGATGATCCGCTCGCGTACTTCGAACGAGAAGCGGCCCGATGACTCAAGACATTGAGAACTTCCGTAACGCGTTCTCCAGCTTCGTTAGAGAGTCTGGTCGGTGGCGTGACGTCGAACCGGAGGCACTCATGTCTCGCTGGAGTACGTTCGTCGAAGGTTGCGAACAGAGCTATCAAGGTGATGCCGAAGACTATTTCAATGATCTGACATCGAGGGATTCGCTGGCGCGAGCCCTGAATTCTGCGGAGCTGCAAAGCTTTCCCGAGCTTGTGCCACTTCGCGCAGAAGTGGAAGCGGTAGACTCAAGGTTCCGTGCACTCCTAATGCCAGACGCGTTCCCAGGGGTCCCTGAGGAATTCTGGTGGGCGCGCGGCGTGGTGAAATTTGCGCGGAGGCGCCTAGTGGAGGATCTGCGGCGCGAATATCGCCTTGAGGTGGCGCTAGTCGAATAGTCGTTGAAAGTTCGCCAGTAAGGCGTTTCAGCGCAAGTGGCACTACGCCGAGACGTGGCCTGAGATGCTGGCTCTAATTACCGAGGTTATAGAGAATCTAGAATCAGAAAGCAGTGCACCGCGCTGTGACCCCGGCGACGATGCATGGTTTATGTTCTCCGACAGGCGCCACGTCGACGGTCCAGATATGCCGAACAATTTTCTTCGTATTTCCGTTAATTCCACAACGGGCTTTGGGGGTCTTATTTGGTTTGTTGGAGAAAACCACCCTGCAAGGGGCGGGGTTTTTGATCATGCCTGGATATCAGATAATCCGAATCCGCCGGACTTCGACCCCAGAGTAGTCTCCGACCCAGGTGAACCAGCGTTCCATGATCCACGGAGTACTCTCTCAATACATGAAGTGCGAACGGCTGTGGAGGAATTCCGTCGCACGGGTACGGGAGATCGACCGGAGTGCATTCGTTGGGTTCACGGTGACGTGAGCGGCCATCGCCTCGATGGAGACTCGTAGCAAAGTGGGAGAGAAATAGAAGTGGCCCTACCGGATGTGACTCCGGTAGGGCCACTGAGGTGATCTCAGCGACTTTCATTTAAGGTAGCCGTGTTCGAAATGCATGAGAACGGGTGCGGCTTTGACGATTTCGCCGATTCGACTGGGACCGGCCTCGATCTTTCATGATCTTTGTGTGGTCGGTTGAGGTATTCGGCTGAGGGGTGGTTTCGTGTTCTGGTCAGCGTGGTGGCCCGGTTGTCGCGCCGGGTGGGCGGGGTTCCACGAGCCCGTGGGTCAGGGTCCCGGCGCTGATTCGCTCTGTCCCAGTTCGTCGGATTGATCAGATGGCGTAGACGGCGAAGGCGTCACCGTGGTCGAGGAGATCACGGCGGGCATGAGCGATGTTGGCGCCGCTGCTCACGCTCGACCGATCCAGGGGCGCGGGCAATCCGCGGCACCGGTACTGCCCGGCGCACCACCTCGGCCACATAGCCGCTGATCGCCGTATCCAGCGCATCGGCGTCCAAGTCACATCGGAAATGGTTATGACGACTTGAGACGGCCCCACTCGGGCGGCTTGACCTGGACCCACATCGGGTCGATGGAGTGATCCCAGACCGACATGTCGGCTTGAGATGGCCCCACCTTTAGAGTTGCGGTGACAGGCTCGACCTGCTAGATCACGCGCGCCGCGGCAAGGGGGCTTGGTGGCGCTCACCAAAGTCGAGCTGCTCGACCAAATCCGCCGAGACTCCTGGCGCGAAGGCCTGGGAGTTCGGGCGCTGGCCCGCAAGTACGGGGTGCACAGGCGACTGGTCCGCGAGGCACTGACGCAGCCCGAACCAACACCGCGTAAGACGCCAAAACGACGATCTCCGCAGTTGGAACCGTTCAAGAAGGTGATCGACGAGTGGCTGCGCGATGATCTGGATGCCCCCGCAAACAGCGTCACACCGTCAAGCGGATCCACCGCCGACTGCTCGATGAGCACGACGCGGCCGGGCTGTCGTACTCCGCGGTGCGTGACTACCTCGCCAAGCGCAAACCCGAGATCCGCATCGAGGAGGGCCGGGCACCGGCCAAGGTGTTCATCCGCCAAAACCATCCCCCTGGAGAGGAGGCCGAGGTCGACTTCGGCGAGTTGTGGGTGAACCTGGCCGGGGTGCTGACCAAGTGCTACCTGTTCGTCTACCGCATGTCGTATTCCGGCAAGGCCATCCACAAGATCTACTCCAGCAGCGGCCAGGAGGCGTTCCTGGAAGGGCACGTGGAGGCATTCACCCGGCTGGGCGGCACCCCGACCCGACACATTCGCTACGACAACCTGACCGCGGCGGTGACCAAGGTTCTCTTCCGCGGCCGACTCCAGGTGGAAAACCCCCGCTGGCGGCTGTTTCGCTCGCACTACCGCTGCGAGGCCTTCTACTGCGAGCGCGGCATCGAGGGCGCTCATGAGAAGGGCGGAGTGGAAGGCGAAGTGGGCTACTTTCGCCGCAACTACCTGTCACCGGTGCCGCAAGTGGACAGCCTGGCCGAGCTCAATGCCCGCATCGAGCACTTCGAGCAGCTCGAAGACAGCCGTCGGATCGGGGCGCGGCTGCGCACCATCGCCCAAGACTTCGCGATCGAGGCACCGCTGCTGCGCACGCTACCTGACGATCATTTCTCTACCGGGCTGCTGCTGACGCCCCGCGTTGACCGCTACGGCCAGATCACCGTGCGCTGCTGCCGCTACTCGGTACCGATTCATCTGATCGGGAGCAAGGTGCGGGTGGTGCTGCACGCCTGCGAGGTCATCGTCTACGACCGCCACCATGAGGTCGCCCGGCATGAACGGCTGGCGAGCAAGGGCACCGAAACCATCGTATTGGACCACTATCTGGAGGCATTGATGCGCAAACCCGGGGCGTTTGCCGGGTCGGTCTCGCTGGAGACGGCCCGGACCAGTGGCGCGTTCACCGACGCCCACGACGCCCTATGGTCAGCGGCCCGGCGCTCGCTGGGCGAGCCCGGCGCGACCCGCGCGCTGATCGAGGTGTTACTACTGCACCGCACCATGGACGACGCCGACGTCATCACCGGGATCCGCGCGGCGTTGTCGGTCGGCTCGTTCGCCGCCGACGTGATCGCGGTGGAGGCTCGCAAGGCCGCCGACGTCCGCGGCGCCGGACGTCCCACCCCGGGCACCGCCCGCCTGAGCGGGCCGGCGACGGTCCCGGCCCAAAGCCCCCAGGTGACCAGCCTGACTCGCAAACGCCTGGCCGAACTTCCCCCCGACACTCGTCCGCTGCCCAGCGTGGACGCCTACGACCAGTTGCTGCGCCACCCGGCGCCCCACACCCACCACCAAAGCAGTCCGACACCCACCAGGAGAGCGCGTCATGACCCGCAACCGGGGCATCACCGAACCCGCCGCCGAGGCCGCGATCGACACCGCCTGCCGCGTACTGCGCCTGCTGGCCATCCGCGATCAGTTCGCCGACTGCGCCGACCGGGCCGAGCGCGAACAGCTCACCTACCGCGGATTTCTGGCCGAGCTCTTCATGGTCGAGTGCGACGAGCGAGACCGCCGCCGCGCCGAACGCCAGCTACGCGCCGCCGCCTTCCCTCGCCCGAAATGGCTCAAGGACTTCGACTACGACGCCAACCCCCACATCGAACCCGCCATCATCAACACCCTGGCGACCTGCGAATGGGTCGGTAAAGGCGCCCCGTTGTGTCTGATCGGCGATTCGGGGACGGGTAAGTCCCACCTGCTGATCGGCCTGGGCTCAGCCGCGGCGATGGCCGGCTTCAAAGTCCGCTACGTGCTGGCCTCCAAACTCGCCAATGAACTCGTCGAGGCCGCCGACGACCGCCAGCTCACCAAGACCATCAACCGCTACGGCCGGGTCGACCTGCTCTGCATCGACGAGTTGGGCTACGTGGAACTCGACCGGCGCGGCGCCGAGCTGCTCTTTCAGGTGCTGACCGAGCGCGAGGAGAAAAGCAGCGTCGCGATCGCTTCCAACGAGACCTTTTCCGGCTGGACCAAGACCTTCACCGACCCGCGCCTATGCGCCGCGATCGTCGACCGGCTCACCTTCGGCGGCACCATCATCGAGACCGGCACCGATTCCTACCGGCTGGCCCACACCAAAGCTCAGCACAACGGCAAATCCTGACACCCCCTTGTCTCGCCCATCGAGGCGAGGGCGTCGCCCGCCCCACCCCACCACGCTCGCCGTCGCGCCCGGCCAGCGGGCGATGCACTCGCGGGGCAGGGGTTCGGGGGCGGCAGCCCCCGAGACCACAGACATTCCGTCTCATCCAGGCGGACACAGCCCTGTTGATCTGATGCGTCTAAAGAGGCTCTTCGATTTTGAGGGGGACGTTCACCCTCATGCCGCTGGCACGTTGATCGTTTGATGTGTGCAGGCCAACCGTACGCGGCGGCGTTGGTTGTCAAGGTTGCGGAAGCCGAACGCCACGCGGGCGGCATCCTTGATCAACCGGTTTGTCCCCTCGGTGCGGGCGTTGGTGATGCCGGTGGTGATGAACGCCAGCGTCTCGGGCCACCAGGCGTCGATCGTCTCAGCCAGAGTGATCAGCTCGCCGATGCCGGAATCGGCGCACCACGACAGGAACCGAAACAGCCGGTGAGAGACACCGAGCGCGGCGCCTGCTCGCGGGCGCAGGCCAGCAGAGCACGGAGTTCTTCCTTGGCGACCCACGCCGTCAGGATCTGCCCGGTGGGCTCGTGGTCGATCAGATCGTTCCACATCCGGGTGAACGTGCGCTCTGAGAGGCGTTCACGGCCGCGTAGCAGACGGCGCCGGTTGGCCCATTCCGGATCGGTGGCCCGGCCCCGGCGTCCGCGGTGCTCGCGGGTGACGCGCTGACGCACGCCGGTGAGCGCCTTGTTCGCGAGGGCGACCAGGTGGAAGTGGTCGACGACGATCGTGGCGTGCGGCAGCGCCTGTCTGATCACGGTGCGGTAGCAGGCGGCCGGATCGATCGCCACGAAGCGCACTTGGCTCCTCCAGTCCTCGCCGCGGGCGTTCAGCCAGTCCACCACGGCTTTACCGGTCCGGCCGGCGGCCTGGCCGAGCAGAGCGCCCGAGCCCGACAGGTCGACGAAGTTGATCTCGAACAACTCGGTCCGCGCCCATCGGCCGATCACCTCGCTCTTGATCCACTTCGGTCTGCCTCGGCGGGTCTCGTCGATGCCCAGTACCCGGGGCGCTTCGGGCTCGATGAGCAGGGCGTCGGCGCAGGCGGCGAAGTGGCGATGCACCAGCGGCCAGCCCACCGTGTACTCACGGCTCACCGCGGCCACCGACCGGCCCGAAGCGACCTGACGGGCCACCGCCCGGCACAGCCGGCCCGTCACCCGCGCCCTGGGCGGGATCTCCGCGATCGACTCGGTGAACGCCTTACGCGCGCACAACACCTCTTTGCAGGCGAACTGTCGTTTATGCCAGCGCACCCCAAGCGTCTCCTGGCCGTAGGGAAGGTCTCGCGGGCGGGTCGTACGTCGTTGACGGACCGAGGTCGAGATAACCCCGCATTCCGAACAGGCCGCCCAGTCCTCGGGGCGTTCGATATGCACCAGCCGCCCCGGGTTTCCGACGTCGTCGGCGACGCGCTCGACGTCCACCACCGTGATTTCCGGCATGCCGAACAGGATCGAAGTACTGTCGTTCACAGCCCGTGGCCCCCGTCACTAACTGTCCTTGATCAACAGCCAGTGTTACGGGGCCGCGGGCTCTCGTCCGTCAGGCCACGCCCATGAACTTCCCCCTCAAGATCGAAGAGCCTCTAAAGATCGTCCTGTTATCCCTGCCATGAAGGAATTACCAGGTGCGTTGCGGAGTTGGTCTGGCAACGGCAAGATCAGGACGTGACCGAGTACTCGTGGCCGGATGACGGCGTCGAGATCGGGAGAAGGGCCCGGGCCGCCTGGTCCGCTACGTGTCGAGCCTTGCCTATCGGGACTCGGGTGACCGGGACGGTTATCGGTCGGCAGCCCTTCGGTGTGTTTCTTCGCATCGATGACACGCCCGAGGCGATCGGCCTTGCTGAGATCACCGCCATGCCTCCAGATTTTGAGCTCCCTCGCTTGGGCGCCTTCGTGACCGGCGAGGTCATCTGGCATACCGAGCACAACCATCAGGTGCGGATCAGGCTCACTGAACAGACAGAGAGCTGACACGGTCCCACTGGCCTGATACATCCCATCGGGGTGGGGCCATTTCAAGCCGTCGCTTTTTCACCCAGTGATCAACAAATGGGTCCAGGTGAAGCCGTCAAATGGGGCCACCTGAAGCCGTCCTAACCATCGGAAGTTCTCTCCCGCGAGAGAGGCGTGCTCCGGTCCCCCGGCCCCGGGACACCCCGCGACCGGGGGTGACCGGTCAGCCGGTCGCCACGTGTTCCAGCAGCCAGTCGGCGAGGGGGCGGACCTTGCGCCAGCCGTCGCGTACCTCGGTGAGCGCCTTGCGGCCCTGGAGCCTGGACTTCGGGACGGCCCGCTCGGCCCCCAGCGACCTGTGACGGATCAGCTCGATGCGCGGGTGGTCCGCGGAGTAGCCGCGCGGCTGGGTCTTGACGCGCTCACCGACGAGCTCGAACCCGTCCCGCACCAGACGGTCGGTGATCTTGACGAGTTCCTTGCCCGGCCCGTCGGCGTCCACCGCGGACCGGTAGCGGGCGGTGTCGGCGGAGTCGAAGGAGTGGAAGCCCGCCCCCAGGAGCAGCCCGTCGGCCTGGAGCTGGAGGTAGTAGCCGACGGTGCCGCCCACGCCGACCGTCACCCCCTGGTAGGTCTTGTACGGCGACTTGTCACCGGTGAACCTGGTGTCGCGCTGCGGCCGGAACAGCTTGGCCTGCCCGAACTCGTCCTCCAGCTCCTCGAGCAGTGCGAGCAGCGGCTCGCGGACCTCGCTCTCGTAGGTCTCCTTGTTCCTGTGCCAGTGTTCACGGGTGTTGTCGGCGGCGAGTTCCTCGTAGAAGGCGAACGCCTTCCTGCCGATCCCCTGGAAGCCGGTGATGTCGTCTCTCCTCTCCTGCGCTCACGCTCGTACCGCTCACAGCATGCCCGCGAATCGCTCGACGACCTCGCAGGCCTGCTCGGCGTTCAACCTCGGGTCGCAGGCCGTCCGGTAGCGCGACAGGGGCGGCGGCGCCGAGAACGGGCGCGGGGCGGACACGCACTCCGTCACGTCCTGCGGCGTCATCTCCAGGTGCAGCCCTCCGGGATGCTCGCGCAGGGAGCGCAGGATCCGGACGAACGCGGTGGTCTCCTCCAGGATCGCCTCCATCGGCCGTGTCTTGACCCCCGTACCCATCCGCATCGTGTTGCCGTGCATGGGGTCGCACACCCACACCACCGGCATGCCCCGCCTGGCGACCTCGCCCACCAGCTCGGGAAGCAGGCGCCGGATCCGCGCGCTGCCCATGCGCACGATGAAGGCGAGGTGGCCGGGGAGCGCGCCGGGGTTGAGCAGGGTACTGAGGTGGACCGCCTCGGCCGGGCCGATCGACGGGCCGATCTTGACGCCGACGGGGTTGGCGACCGAGGAGGCGAAGGCGACGTGCGGGCCGTCGACGGAGCGGGTCCTGTCGCCGATCCACACCGAGTGCGCCGAGGAGGCGTAGCGGCCCGTGGCACCGTCCCTGGCCAGGGGGTACTCGTAGTCCAGGAGCAGTGCCTCGTGCGAGACGTGCACCCGCTCGGCGGCCTCGCGCCCCTCCCAGGAGGCCCGTACGGCGGCCAGCACGCGCCCGGCGCAGTCGTAGGCCCGCAGCAGGCGGGTGGGGTCGGCGAACCGGGCGCCGGGCTCGGCCGCCGGGCCGTTGACCGCGTCGCCCCGGTAGGTGGGGATCACCCTGCCGTCGGGGGCGCTCTCCCACGACTCGGAGCGCGGCTTGCCGTACTGCCCGGCCATCCGGCCCATCGCCACGACGCCGGCGCCCGAACCGGCGCGCAGGCGGGCGGAGAGGGAGTGGAGCTGGTCGACCTTCCTGCCCGTCTCCTCGGCGTTGGCCTCGCGGAAACGCTCGGCGCAGTCGCCGCCCTGGAGCACGAACGCCTCGCCGCGCGCGACCCGCTCCAGCGACTCCGCCAGCGCCGCGCACTCGTCCTCGGTGACCAGCGGCGGCCGGGAGCGCAGCTCGCGCCTGACCTCCTCGAGCGCCTCCGGGTCGCTCCACTCCGGCTGCTGGGCTGCGACCCCGGCGACCCCGGCGACCCCGGTAGCCGGGGTGGTCGTGGTCTTCACGATCCGTCACCGTCCCTGAGCCGGGCGCGGAGATCGGCCTTGTCGACCTTCCCCACCGGGGTCAGCGGCAGGGCCGCGACCACCTCGATCCGGTCGGGCACCTTGTAGGCGGCGACCCCGCGTCCGTGCAGGAAGGCCGCGATGGACGGCAGGTCGAGGGCGTCACCGGTGCCGGTGTTCGTGGCGGTGTTCGTGGCGCTGGCTGTGGCGACGAGGTAGGCGCACGAGCGCTCCCCCATGAACGCGTCCGGCATGGCGACCACTGCCGCGGCGCGGACGCCCGGGTGGGCCAGCAGGTGGTCCTCCACCTCGTCGGCGGGCACCTTGTCGCCACCCCGGTTGATCACGTCCTTGACCCGGCCGGAGATGACGAGATGGCCCGACGGGGTGAGGCGAGCCAGGTCGCCACTGCGAAAGAAGCCGTCCGGGGTGAAGGCGGCGGCGTTGTGGTCGGGGGCCCGGTAGTAGCCGCGGATGGTGTAGGGGCCGCGGGCGAGGAGTTCGCCGACCTCGCCGGGGGCCACCTCCTCGCCGTCCTCGCCGACGATGCGCACCTCGTCGGCCGGGGAGATCGGCTTGCCCTGCGTGGTCTCCAGCAGCTCGTCCGGGTCGTCGCCGCGGCTCTGGCTGAGCAGTCCCTCCGCCATGCCGAAGGACTGCTGGACCCGCCCCAGTTCCTTGCCCACTCGGCGGGCGAGGTCCGGGGAGACCGCCGCGCCGCCGACCTGGACCAGGCGGAGGCTGGACAGGTCCTGGGGCGACCAGCCGGCCGCCTCCACCCACAGCAGCGCGAGGGAGGGCACCAGGCCTGTGACGGTCACCCGCTCCCGCTCGATCAGGGGGAACGCCTCGTCGGGGCTGGGCGCCGGGGAGAGCACGACCGTGCCGCCCGCCTGCAACGTGCCCAGCACGCCGGGGCAGCCGAGCGCGTAGTTGTGCGCCACCGGCAGGGCCGCCAGGTAGATCGAGGTCTCGTCGAGACCGGCGTTCTCCGCGCTGACCCTGATGTTGTACGCGTAGTCGTCGTGCGTGCGCGGAATGAGCTTGGAGCGGCCGGTGGTGCCGCCCGACAGCAGGAACAGCGCGACGTCACCCGGCTCGGGCCCCCGCGGCGGGGAGCCGCCGCGTTCGAGGTCCGCTCCGGTGCCCGCCCCGGAGGCGGCTTCGAGGTTCGCCCCGGGAGTGGTGTCGGAGACGACCTCGGGGCCTGTTTCGAGGTCGGCGAGGGCGGTGAACTCCTGCGGGTCGCCGACGACGAGCACGTGCGCGAGCGACGGCGCCTCCGCCCGCACCCGGCGGGCGAGCTCACGGTGGTCGAACCGCTGGAAGACGTCGGGGATCACGTACGCGACGGCGCCGGTGGCCTCGGCGAGGTGCCCGATCTCGCTGCCGCGGTGGGGCGGCAGCGCCAGCACCGGCGGCGCGCCGAGCCGGAACAGCGCGAAGCACAACACCACCAGCTCCGGGACGTTCGGCAGCTGCACCAGCACGCGGTCACCGTGACCGATGCCGAGGCGGCTCAGGCCCGCCGCCAGCCGGTCGGCCCGCTCGTCGAGCTCGCGGTAGGTCCAGCGGGCCTCCCCCGCCACCAGCGCGGTCCGGGAGCCGTGGGTGTCGGCGAGGCGGCGCAGCAGGTCGCCGAGCGTCTCACCGCGCCAGTAGCCCTCCCTCCGGTAGAAGTCCGCGATCTCCGACGGCCATTCCACACATCCGGCAAGCATGGGTCTCCTTTCCCGGCGGCGTCCGTTTTCGGAGAGCCACCTTTCCCCGCGGCCTCCGCTCTCGGAGGGCCACCGGTCGCTCGGCGGCCTCCGCTCCCGGAGAGCCGCCGGTCGCCCGGCGGCTCCCGCGGGGCCACCTGTTCCTCGGCGTCCGCCCTCAGGGGGCCACCTGGTCGATCCGCCAGCCGCCGCCCTCGCGGCTGTAGCGGAACCGGTCCTGGACCTCGTCGGCGCGGCGCTGCCAGAACTCCACCTCACCCGGCACCAGGCGGTAGCCGCCCCAGTGGACGGGGCGCGGCACCTCCTGGCCGGAGAAACGCTCGCCGACCTCGGCCAGGCTCTCCCGGACCTCCTGCCCGCCGTTCACGATCCGGCGCTGGTCGGTCGCCCACGCGAGCGACTGGATCCCCCTGGGCAGGGCGGCGAAGAAGGCGTCCGACTCCACGTCGGGGATCCTGGCCGCCTCGCCCTCGACGCGGACCTGGCGGCCCACCTCCAGCCAGCCGAAGCACAGGGCCGCCCGCGGGTTGACGGCGAGGTCGGCGCCCTTGCGGCTGCCGTGGTCGGTGAAGAACACGAACCCGTGGTCCACGTACGCCACGTCCACCCAGCGGGCCGACGGGCGGCCCGCGTCGTCCGCGGTCGCGAGGACGGCGGACGAGCTCGCCGGACGGGCGGCGGCGAGCCACTCGTCGTGCCAGCGGCGGAACTGCGCCAGCGGGTCGCTCTCCAGCTCCGAGGGCTCCATCCCCTCCCTCCGGTAGGAGGCGCCCAGCCGCGAGAGGTCTGCTGTCATCGACATCTTCATTCCCTCTGTTGAATGTCTTTCGGCACCATGCCACGGCTGGCATGCTTTAAACGCTAATGCCTATAATTGAGAGACGCAATGTCAACCGGAGATCGGAGAGAGCCGATGAATATGCGCGCGCAGGAGGCCGCGGGAAATCTACTGGCCCGGCACAGGGAAATAACCGGGCCGCGGACGTTCCGCCTGCTCGGCCTCGAATGGGACCTGCTGCCCGGTGTCTACGCGCCCCACCTGGCCCAGTCGTCCGCGCTGTACGCCGAGTGGATCCCCTATCCCCTGTTCGGGAGCTTCTGCGAGGTCGGCAGCGGCACGGGCTACATCGCCGTGACCGCCGCCCTGCGCGGCTGCGCCGAGGTGGCCGCGATCGACATGAGCCGGGCGGCGGCCGACAACACGCGGCGCAACGCCGAGCGGCACGGCGTGGCCGATCGTGTCCGCGTGAGCTGCGGAGACATGTTCGAGCCGCTGGGCGAGGACGAGCGCTTCGACATGATCTACTGGAACTCCAACTTCGTCGAGGCGCCGGCGGGAGAGGCCTCGGCCGACGACCTCGACCGGGCGTTCTTCGACCCCGGATACGCCGCGCACGAGGCCTACCTCGCCGGCGCCGCGGCCCGCCTGCACCCGGGCGGCAGGCTGCTGCTGGGGTTCACCGACCTCGGGAACGCGTCGCTGATCGACGAGATCGCCGCCAGGCACGGCTGGCGCCAGGTCACCCTGCGAGCCGCGGAGTGCCTCGCGCCGCAGGGCCGCATAAACTACCGGCTGATCGAATTCCTCCGAGCCTGAAAAGGCTCGGAGGAATTCTTCCTCCACATTTATCCGGCACCGTTCCCCGACAATTCCCGCCGGAATCGTCACCGGCTCCCGATGATCGTCACGGCGAATTACCGCCTCCGGTAGAGCCGAACGCAAAGTGGTGCCGATATCGCGGTCACCGCCGCCGTCCACGCCAGCGTGAAGAGTACCGGCGCCGCCACCGGGCCGCCCTGCGACAACCCCACGAGGGCGTCGCCGCCCAGGGAGAGCGGGTTGGCCCGCACGATCGGCTGCAGGAAGCCGGGGAACTGCTCGAGCGGCACGAAGCCCGACGACAGGAACAGCAGAAGGGTCACCGGGGTGTTGAGCGCGCCGCTGACCGCCTGCTCGCTGGACGCGGTCAGCGCCACCACCATCGCCAGCCACAGGAACATCGAGGCGAACAGCAGGACGACCCCGAAGAAGGCCAGGGCGGCGAGCGGCCCCTGGGTGAAGCGGAATCCGGCGAGATAGGCCACCGCGGTGGTGACCACCGCGACGATCAGAACCCGCACCAGGTCTCCGGCCAGCCTGCCCGTCAGGACCGAGAGCCTGCCGATGTCCATCGCGCGGAACCGGTCAACGAGGCCGGTCCTCAGGTCGGTGTGGAAGCCGATGCCGGTCCCGACCGCGCCGTAGGCGGCGCTGAACAGGATGATCACCGGGGCCAGGCGGTCGATGTAGGCGCCACGGGTGGCCGCGCCGACCAGCTCGCCGAAGACCAGCAGCATCAGGAACAGCAGGATGACGGGGAACATGACCGTGTCGGCGACCAGCTGCGGCGTCTTGAAGAACCTCCGCAGGTTGCGGCCGGCCAGCAAGCCGGTCTCGGTGAGAGTGTTCATGTCGCCCTCCTGAACGCCCGCACGGCCGCCAGGGAGAACAGGACCAGCAGCCCCGCCATCCACAGGAGCGCCCGCGTCACCGGGCCCGCGGTGGGCCCGCCCTCGGCCAGCGCCCGCAACGCGTCGATCACCGCGGTGACCGGCTGGAGGCGCACCACCGGCTCCAGCCAGGCCGGGAACGCGTCCGCGGGCACGAACGCCGAGGAGATCATCAGCAGCGGCAGGTAGACGAGGTGCAGGGTCGAGGAGACCGTCTCCGGCTCCCTGGAGGCCAGCCCGAGCGCGCTCGTCCCGGCGGAGAGCGTGAGCGCGAACCCGACCGCCAGCGCCACGAACCCGAGCGCCGCGAGCGGCCCGGCCTCGAAGCGGAAGCCCGCGACGTATCCGGCGGTCACGATCACCGCGATCGCCAGCAGCGCGCGCAGCACGTCGGCGGCCATCCGGCCGACCACCACGGCGCCGCGGTTGATCGCGAGCGCGCGGTATCGCGCGAGGATGCCCGAGCGCCGGTCCGAGGCGAAGAAGAACGCGGTGGAGATGGCGACCGAGAACATCCACTGCACGACGAGTGCCGGTGGCAGGAACTGCGCGTACTCGATGCCCTTGACCTGCAACAGGTTGCCGAACAGGGCGAGGAAGCCGAACACGAAGATCACCGGGAAGACGATCATGGTGCTGATCGTGTCGGACACCGAGGTGAGCCGGATGTTGCGGCCCGCGAGCAGCATCCCCTGTCGCGCGAGGTTGCCGAGCCCGCGTTCGGTCCGCACCGGCACCGCGGTCACGGCCTGGCTCCCTGCCGCGCCGGCCCGCTCTCCGGGGTCCTCGCCGGACCGCCGTCGCGGGACCGCGATCCGGCGTCCCGGTTCGCGGAACCGTCGGAGCCGCCCGGCCCGCTTCCCCCGTCACCGTCGCCTGCGCCGCCGTCTCCGGGGCCGTCGTCTCCGGTGGCGTCGTCTCCGGTGGCGCGGGGCGCCGTCCCGGTCAACGCGAAGAAGACGTCGTCGAGCGTCGGGCGGCGCAGTGCCACGTCGTCGGGCTCGATGCCCGCGTCGCCGAGGATCCGCGCCACCTCCGCGATCGTACGGACGGTGGCGCCGGGCACGGTGATGACGCCGTCGTGCTCGGCGGTGCCGTCCATGGCGCCGCGCAGGGCACCGAGCGCCTTCTCGCGTTCGGTCGCCGACTCGAGGTGGACGGCGCAGACGGTGCCGCCGACCTGGTCCTTCAGCTCCCGCGGGGTGCCCTCGGCGATGACCGCTCCGCCCTCGACGACGACGATGCGATCGGCGAGGCGGTCGGCCTCCTCCAGGTACTGGGTGGTCAGCAGGATGGTGGTGCCGCCGCTGCGCAGGCCGGAGACGACGTCCCACACCTCGCGCCGCCCGGCGGGGTCGAGCCCCGTCGTGGGCTCGTCCAGGAAGATCACCGGCCGTTCCACCACGAGGCTGGCCGCCAGGTCCAGCCTGCGGCGCATCCCCCCCGAGTAGGAGCCCACCGGATCGTCGGCCGCCTCGGTCAGCCCGAATCCCGACAGGAGTTCCCCGGCGCGCGCGTGGGCCGCCTTCTTGCTCAGCTTCAGCAGGCGGCCGAAGAGCACCAGGTTCTGGCGCCCGGTGAGGACCTCGTCGACCGCGGCGAACTGCCCGGTGAGGGCGATGGACGCCCGCACGCCGACCGGATCGCTCACCACGTCGTGGCCGGCGACCGTGGCGCGCCCGCCGTCCGGCGGGAGCAGCGTGCTGAGACAGTTGATGACCGTGGTCTTGCCTGCGCCGTTCCTGCCGAGCAGGCCGACCATGCTGCCGGGCTCGACCACGAATGACACGTCGTCCAGGGCCACCTTCTTGCCGAAGGTCTTGCGGAGGTGGTCGACCTCGATGCCGCCTCCGTTCATGGTGGTGCCTCCCTACTGTGAGAAGTGGTCCCATCCATATGCCCGGGGGGAGAGCGGAAACCCGGATCAGCTCGCCTGGGCCTCCTGGTTGTCCTCCTTCACGGGCGTCTGCTGGTGGAAGATCAGCTTCCAGCCGCCGTCGTGCCGCACGTAGGCGCTGGTCATGTAGAGCTGGAAGGTGAGATCGGTCTGGCTGAGCCGCACGACGGCGCGGTAGGTGATGATCGCGCTGTCGCCGGTGAGCGGCAGGACCTTGACGTCCTCCAGTTTGTAGTCGTCGAACGGTGAGGGGTTGGCGTCGATGTCGTCGGCGAGCTCGGCACCGGTCTGCAGGCCGTCGGGCTCGACGCACAGCGTCTCCTCCGTGACCATCCGCCGGTAGAACTCCCCGTCGCCCTTCGAGATCGCGCTCCAGCCCTGCTCCTCCAGGAGGAGCAGTTCCTTCTCGATGGCACCGTTACCCATGATGGTTCCTCTCTTTGACGATGTCGTGGAATCTCGGGAGTGTTAGGGGGTCGAAGGCCACGGATCGACCGGGCCGCAGGCGCGCATCACCTCCTCGACCACGCCGGCCTCGTTGGGCAGCAGATAGAAGTGGTCGCCGGGGAAGGTCCGCAGGGTGAACGCGCCGGAGGTGTGACGCGACCACGCGGCGGCCTCGTCGCCGTCGACCTCCGGGTCGGCGTCCCCGACGAAGACGTGGACAGGGGTCTCCACCGGCGGCGCGGGCGGCGCCTCGTACGTCTCGATCAGGCGGTAGTCGGCGCGCAGCGCGGGGAGCACGAGCTCGCGCAGGTCGGGGTCGGCGAGGACCTCCTCGTCGGTGCCGCCGAGCTTGCGCAGGTCGGCCAGGAGCGCCTCGTCGCCGCCGAGGTGCACCTCCGCGTGCCGGGTGCGGTCGGGCGCCGGGCGCCCGGAGACGCACAGCCCGGCGAGCGGCCCGCTTCCGCCCTCCTCCAGCCGCATCGCCACCTCGTGGGCGACGGCCGCGCCCATGCTGTGGCCGAACAGCGCGAGCGGGCGGTCACACAGGGGGCGAAGCGCCGCGGCGACGGGACCGGCGAGCGCGTCCATGTCGGGGGCGAAGCCGTCCTGGATGCGGTCCTGACGGCCGGGATACTGGACGGAGTAGAGCTCCACACCGTACGGCAGCCGCGCGGCCCACGTCCTGAAGAAGCCGGCCGCGCCCCCCGCGTGCGGGAAGCAGACCAGCCTCAGGCCGGGCACGGGCACGTCCCGGTAGCGGCGCAGCCATCGCGCCAGCAGGTCGTCGCCGGTGATGGTCATAGGGGCACCTCCTGGTGTTCTGCGGTCATCGCGGACATCAGATCACCGGCCGACAGCGGGCGGGGAGACGGCCCCGCGAGTCGTTCCGGATAGCCCAGGACCGCCGCCACATCCTGCCACGCCTTACTCACGGAGAGATGATATTGCCCCTCCTTCAGAGGGTCCCGGTTACTCCGGACGGCCTCCCACGCGGCGTCGATCGCCCGCCCGGCCCCTGCCGGCCACATCTCGCCGAGGATCTCCCGGTAGCTGGGGGCGCGCGCCGGGCCGACGGGCACGCAGCTGGGGAAGTCGAGGTGCTCGTCCTCGGCGCCGTCCAGCGCGGTGAGCTCCCTGGCGCGGGCCGGCAGGTGCGGCCGGGGCGACCACAGCACGGGGCCGTGGGTGTTGACCAGCGTGAGCGTGCCGCCCTCGACGCCGAGGGTGATCCGGTGCAGGAGGTGGGCGTGGTTGTCGGGGTCGGCGGGGTGCAGCTGGTTCTGCACCCTCAGGGTGAGCGGGACGCCCGCCAGCACGCCCTCGACGGTGCGGAAGGGCGGCGCGCTCTCCGACAGCCGCCGTACCGTCTCGGGCAGCCGGCCCGGTTCCGCGAAGCCCCACGGCCGCAGCCCGCCGAGGGCCTGGCCCAGGATGTCGAACATGGTGTAGGAGACCTGGACGCCGCACGCGGCGTCGACGAACAGCGCGGGCCCGCGGGCGAGCAGCGTCCTGGCGGCGGCCACGAACCGCCGTACCGGATCGAGGTGGACGTAGTGCGTGTTGACCCGGAAGACGACCCGGTTGCGGCGGGCGGCGCGCAGCGAGGCGGCGAGCTCGTCGTGCAGCAGCGGCGCCTCCTGCAGCACGTGGACGCCGCGTTCCATCAGCCTTGCCGCCACCTGGCTGCCGGGGCCGCCGTTGACGTCGGCGAGGAGCACCACGCAGGCCAGGTCGACCTCGGCGGGTATCTCGTCCACGTCGGTGAACAGCGGCACCCCCGCGCGCTCGGCGCACAGGCGCGAACGCTCGCCTCCCCTGGCCAGCACTCCGGCGAGCTCGAACGGCGTGCCCGGCCGTTCCAGCGCCGCCAGGTGCACCCGCCCGAAACCGGTGCCGCAGACGACGACGCGTGGCCGGTCGCTCACAGGACCCCCTCCTCCACCGGCGCGGCGTGCGCCGCCCCTTCGACGATCTCCAGGCGGGTGACCCGCGGGTCGTCGAGAAGCGCGGCGAAGACCCGGCCAGGGTCGAGCACGTCCGCCGCCTCGCCCGGTCCCGGCGGGACCCGCCCGGCCTCCACCGCCTCCACCGCCGCGGCGGCGACCGCCGCGGTCAGCTCGTAGCCGTCGGCCGCGCGCGCGAGGAGCGTGCGGGTCACGGCCGCGCCACCGGACTCCCCGGACATCTCGAAGACCAGCTGGAAGTACGGGGAGCGCCCGAACGCCTCCAGCCGGGAGACCCGCACCAGTTCCGCGGCGGCCTCCTCGGCGTCCATGTCCTGGAGCCTGCCGAGCGCGGCGGCCGTGAGGTCGCCGTCGAACACGCTCGCCCACTCGACCTCGGCGAGGCCGAGTTCCCTGGCGAGCCGCTCGGTCTCGGCGGCGAGGTAGGGGTAGGTGTCGACCCTGCCGGGGAAGTGCGGCACCCGCACGCCCATGCCGGGACGCAGCGCGCGCGGGATCACCTGGTGGCCGCGCCAGGCGGCCAGCGGCGTGGCGTACCCGCCCGACAGCGAGGCCACGTAGTCGAGCGCGGCCGCCGGCGTGAACAGGTCCAGGCCCCCGGTGTACGCCCGCAGCCGCTCGGGCCGGTCGAATCCGGCGGCGAGGTGGCGGGGCAGCAGCGCCGACAGGCCGGGCATCATGCCGGCCGACAGGAGCGCGACCAGTCCCGGATTGTCGCGGGCCGCGCGGGAGACGCCGTCGAACGCGGCGGCGTCCCCGGCGACGTCGACGTAGTGGGCGCCCGCGGCCAGGGCCGCGCGGGCGGCCGTGTCGAGAATCACGCATGACGGCCCGGCGCAGTTGAGCACCAGGCGGCAGCCGTCGCAGAACGCGGCGAGCGAGGCGGCGTCGGCGATGTCCACGGCCAAGGCCTCGTCGGCGGGGCCGCGACCGGAGGCGTCCCGCCCGGCCCCGCCGCCGGGGCCGCCGGGGCCGTCCCGCTCCGCCAGCTCCCCGACCCTGCTGAGATCCCTGCCGCCCAGCCGGAGCGGGCCGATGCCCGCCTCGCGGAGCCTGCGCACGGCGGAGCGGCCGACCGCCCCGTAGCAGCCGAGGATCCCGACGGCTCTCATCGCTCCCCCTGTATCCGGGCCAGCACGTCCGCCACCTGGTCGACGTTGGGCGGCTGCAGGCAGGAGAAGTGGTCGCCGGGGATGTCGACCACGTCCAGGTCCCCCAGGCACAGGTCGCGCCAGAAGCCGGTCATGTCGTCGCGCAGCCACGGCAGGAACCTGGTGTCGCCGAGTTGCCGCAGGAAGGTGATGTCCCCCGCGTACGGCTGGGGGACGTGCCTGCCGACGGCGTCCAGGCTGTGCTTGACCACCCGGAACAGGGAGTTCACGTGCCGCTCGACCTCCTGGTCGGAGTGGGCGGCGGTGGCGGCGCGGCCGATGGCGGCCAGCCTCTCCTCGGGGGCGACGGCGGCGAGCCGCCGGAAGTCGGCGGCGGCGGCCTCCACGGCCGGGTCTCCGGTGAGTTCCGCCACCCGGCCCCTGGGCACCCGCTCGGGGTTCTCGCCGAGCAGGAGCTCGAACACCCTGGACATGACGTCCTCGTCGCCGGGGTAGCCGGCGTCGGCGGGGTCGACGCCCATGACGCGGGCGAAGACGTACTCCGCGACCAGCTCGTCCTCGATGACGCGAGGCAGGGTGTAGCTGCTGATCACGGTGAGGGTCTCCACGTCGGCGCCCGCCTCGGTGAGGTGCCTGGCGACCTCGGTGGCCAGCAGCCCGCCCATGCAGTAGCCGACGACGTGGAAGCGGGTGGAGCCGCTGTCGAGCAGCGTCCTGGCGTAGCGGGCGGCGCGGCGCTCGATGAGTCCCTCCGGCTCCTCGGCGAGATAGGGCTCCACCTCCGTGACGGCCAGGCCCGCCAGCGGGCCTCCCTTGTCCGCCAGGCGCCGGGCGAGCGCGCGGTACGGGGCCAGCGTGCCGCCGCCCTCGTGGACCAGCACGCGCAGGGCCTCGCCGCTCTCGCCGCCGCCTTCGCTCCCGTCGCCGCCGAGGCGCACGAGCGGGGAGGCGGCCTGCCGGGTGCCCTGCTCCCCCTCGTCGTGCGAGCGGCGCAGGTGCTCGGCCAGCGCGGCCACGGTGGGCCGGTGCAGGATCTGCCGGACGAGGTCGTCCCAGAACACGTCGCGGGTGGCGGGGACCTCCTCGCGCAGGCGCGCGGCGAGCTTGGCGATGACGAGGGAGTCGCCGCCCAGCTCGAAGAAGTCGCCGTCCCTGGTGACCTCGGGCAGGCCGAGGACCTCGGCCCACACCGTGGCGAGCGCGCGTTCGAGGTCGTCGGCGGGGGGACCTCCGGCCGCGGCCCGCCCGGCGACGGCGCGGGGCAGCCAGGAGCGCAGCGTGTCGTGGTCGATCTTCCCGTTGCCGGTGAGCGGGAGGGCGTCCACGACCTGGATGTGTCCGGGGATCATGTACTCGGGGAGCCGCTCGGCCAGGTGCCGGGTGAGGCCGGGCGCGTCCAGCCGCGCGCGGTCGTTCTTGAAGCGGGCCGCGAAGACGCTCTGGCCGAGGGTGACGGTGGCGTCGCCGGGTCCCGGCAGGCAGAGGGTGGCGTCGGCGCCGGCCTCGGTGAGGAGTTCCAGCCACTGCTCGCGCCCCAGGAACGTCTGGTCGCGGCCCTTGCGGAGGTCCTCGTAGTCCCACTTGCGCGGGTCCTTCTCCGGCATCATGAACTCCATCGAGGTCATGATCTGGTAGCTGTCCTTGGTGGTGTCGATGAAGACCAGCCAGCCGCCGGGCGCCAGCATCTCCCTGAGCCTGGCCAGCACCCGGCCCGCGTGCCGCGCGTTGTGCAGCACGTTGGCGCAGAGGATGACGTCGAAGGAGCAGGCGGTGTAGCCCTGCTCGCGGTAGTCCTGGTTGATGTCGAACAGGCCGTAGCGCACCCAGGGACGGTCGCCGAAGCGCTCCCTTGCCTCGTTGAGGAAGAAGGGCGAGACGTCGCTGAACAGGTAGTCGACGTCGAAACCGGCCAGCGCGGGGATCATCTGCGCGCTGGTGCCGCCCACACCGGCCCCGACCTCGAGGACGTTCAGGCGTCCCTCGTGGCGCCCGGCGATGTCGGTGAGGATCGCGATGGCGGCGTGGTTGACGTAGCGGCTGATGATGTTCTCGCGGTAGGCGGCCTCGGATATCTCCAGGCGGCCCTCGGGGAACAGCAGCGGCAGCGGGTCCATCTCGTCGCGGACGAGCTCGGGCAGGTGCTCGGTGCTGGTCCTGAAGTAGTCGATGAGCTCGGCCTTGTAGCTGTCCTCGCGCCGCAGCTCGCCGACCCGCCGCCAGGCCTGCTCCAGGTCGTCGGCACCGGCCGTGCGCAGCGCGCGGAAGCGGCCGGACCCGCGCTCCAGCATCCCCTCGTCCACCAGGACCCGCAGCCACCTGCGGACCAGGCGGTGGTGGCGGGGCGCGGCCCCGGTGGCGGCCAGGATCTCCTCCAGGGTCGCCTCCCGCCCGGCCGTCTCGAACAGCCCCCGGCGGCGCAGCGCCCACATCATGCCGAGCACCGCGGCCCGGTCCAGGCGGTCGAAGAACTCCAGGAGCTCGGCGCGGTCGATGTGCCGGGTGTGCACGTCGCCCGCCGCCGATCCCGCGGCGGTCATCTCCGGCACCGGGTCGTCTTCGTCCGGCGTCCGTTCGAGGCGGACGGGTTCCACGAACGCGGCCAGCCGCCGGTCCAGGCCGGTGCCCTCGACGAGAACGTCCGCCGCGGCGACCGCCGGGTGGGCCTGGACGGCCGCCTCGATCTCGGCGAGCTCGATCCGGTGCCCGCGGATCTTGACCTGCCGGTCCTCGCGGCCGAGGAACTCGATGGTGCCGCCGGGGTGGTAGCGGCCCAGATCGCCGGTGCGGTAGAGGCGCTCACCGGTGACCGGGTGCCTGACGAACCTGTGGGCGGTCTTCCCCTCGTCGCCGAGGTAGCCCAGGGCCAGCCCCGCCCCGCCGATGTACAGCTCGCCGGGGACGTGGTCGGGGCACGGGCGCATGTCCTCGTCGAGGACGTGGAAGGTCTGGTTGGCCAGGGGCGTGCCGTACGGGATGCTCCGCCAGCCCTCGGGGACCTCGCCGATGGGGTGGTGGATCGACCAGATGGCGGCCTCGGTGGCCCCGCCGAGGCTGACCAGCTCCAGCCCCGGCAGGCGGCCCCGCACCCGGCCGGGGAGGTTGACGGGGATCCAGTCGCCGCTGAGCAGCGCCAGCCGCAGCGACGTCAGGCCGGGCTCCGGCTGGGAGCTGAGGTAGTGGTCGAGCATCTGGAGCTGCGCGGGGACGGAGTTCCAGAGCGTGACGTCGTGCTCGGCGATCAGCCGGGCCCAGTGCGCGGGGTCCCCGCGGCTGCCCGCGTCGGGAAGCACGAGGGTCCCGCCGAGGGCGAGGGGGCCGAAGATGTCGTAGACCGACAGGTCGAAACCCAGGCTTGCCAGGCCCAGGACCCGGTCCTCGGCCGTCACCGCGAAGCGCCGGTTGACGTCGGCGACGGTGTTGAGCGCGGCCCGGTGGGAGATCATCACACCCTTGGGGGCACCGGTGGAGCCCGACGTGTAGATCACGTACGCGAGGTCCCCCGGGTCCACGGCGGACGCGACGCCGTTCGGGCCGGACGGAGCGGACGAAGCGGACAGGCCGGACGCGGCGGAAACGGCATCGCCAGGACCGGGCACGAAGGAGCCGACACCGTTCTGGCCGGACGCGCCGGATCCGGCGCCGCTCGGACCGGGCACGAAGGAGCCGGAACCGCCCGGACCGGACACGCCGGGCAGGAGGTCGACGTCGATCGCGCCCTCCGGACGGTCGCCGATCCGCGACTGGGCGAGCACGTGGCGGACGCCCGCGTCGGTGAGGATCCTGTCCCGTCTGGCGGGTGGCTGCCCGGTGTCCACCGGCAGGTACGCGCCACCGGCCAGCAGCGTGCCGAGCACCGCGACGACCTGTTCCCACCCCTTCTCCATCATGACCGCGGCCAGATCGCCCCTGCCGAAGCCGCGCGAGGCCAGGACCCGCGCCACGTCCTCCGCTCTGCCGAGCAACTCGCCGTAGGTGAGGGTCCGGCCGCCGGAGACGACGGCCGGCCGCTCGGGCGTGCGGCGCGCCTGCGCGACCACCGGCTCGTGCAGCAGCCCCGGGGGCATCGGCGCGGCGGTGTCGTTGACCTTCTCGCGCTCGCGCGCCTGCGCGGCGGGCAGCTCGACCGGGCAGGTGGCGTCCCACGCCTCGTCCGTGTCGGCCAGCTCGCCGAGCAGGCCGGACAGGGCCTCGAAGGCGCCCTCCACGACCCCCTCGGGGAACACGCCGTCACGGACGTCCCACCTGACCTCCAGCGCGCCGCCCTCGACCACCGCCTGGCAGTCGATCCACACCTGCGGTGTCTGGCTCGCGCCGTACACGACCTCGGCGAGGCCGCTCATCCCCTCGTGCCCGGCGGCCTCGTCGCTGAGCCCGATCGTGCTGGTGAACACCACGGGCATCAGCGCGGCACCCCGGCCCCGGCGGCGGGCGATCTCCCGCATGAGCTCCACCCCGGAGTAGAGGCGGTGATCGAGGTCCTCCCAGAGCCGGTCCTGGATCGCGCGGGCCCGGTCGCGGAACGCGGTGCCCCGCCCGCCCTCGACGGCGAGCAGGCTGACGGTGGTGAAGTCACCGACCAGCTCTCCCACCTGCGGGTGCAGCGGCTGCCGGTTGAGCAGCGTCAGGTTCAGCGAGAAGCGGGGGCGGCGGCTCCAGCGTCCGACGATCTCGGCGAAGGCGGCCAGCACCGCCGTGGACGGGGTCACGCCGTGCGCGCCCGCCCGGGTGCGCAGGCGCGCCCACCGCGTCGGGTCGAAGGTGACCTGGTGGCGGGTGAAGCGACGGCCGGCCTCGGTGGCGGCGTTCTCCCGTACGGGCAGCTCGGGCGGGCCCGGCAGGTCGTCTGCGCGCCCCTCCCAGTAGTCGCGGTCGCGCTCGTAGGCGGCTCCGTCGCGCTGCCGCCGGGCGGCGAGCAGGTAGTCGCGAAAGCCGATCTCCAGGGCGGGCAGCTCGTGGCTCGGATCGAGGTAGAGCCGCTTGAGCTGGGTCAGCAGCAGCTGGATGCTGAGGTAGTCGGCGATCAGGAAGTCGATGGACACGTGCAGCACGGCCCGGTCGCCGGCCTGGGTGACGCGCAGCTCGAACAGCGGCCAGGTGCCGGTGTCGTAGACCCGGTGGTCCATCTCGGCCCTGACGGCCTCCAGGTGGGCGTCCACCTCCCGGGCCGGGCGCCCGCGCAGGTCGGTCACGCGCACCCGGTAGGCGGGGACGTCGGCCTGGATCCGCTGGTGGCCGTCGACGTGGACGACCGCGCGGAGCATGTCGTGGTGGCCGACCAGCCGCTGCCAGGCGGCCTCCAGGCGGGGCGGGTCGAGCTCGGCGAAGGCCAGCTCGGCGTAGACCTGGCAGGCGGTGCCGCCGAAGTCGAAGGCCTCCCTGCGTCCCAGCATGTAGGCGGCCTGGACGTCGGTCAGCGGGAACGGCTCGTGCCGGTCCGCCGGTTCCGGGGTCAGTGCCCCGGCTGGCTCGCGCAGGCACTCCAGGAGGTCGTCCCGGTACGCGGAGAGCTGTGCCCTCCGCTCCTCGGTCATCACGCCCTGCGGTGCCCGGAAGCGCAGCCGCCCCGATTCCTCCCACAGGCGTACGCCCAGGTTCTCTAGTTCCGCGATGAGCTGACCGGCTGTCATACGACGCCCTCCTCGAAGGCTCCTGTCTCCTGCTGTTCGATCAGGACCGCGTGTTCGGCGACGGTCGGACCGGCGAATATCTGCCTCAGGGCGAGATCCGCGCCGAAGGCGCGGCGGATCTCCTCGGCGAGGCGGGCGGCCAGGATGCTGTCGCCGCCCAGGGTCACGAAGTTCTGATGGCGGCCGACCCGCTCCATGCCGAGCAGCTCGCACCAGATGCGGCCGAGCCTCTCCTCGACGGGGCCGGACGGCGGCTCGTCCTCGGCCGCCGCGGGCACGTCCCGCTCGGCGAGCCTGGCCAGCGCGGCGCGGTCGACCTTGCCGTTGGCGCTGAGCGGGAACCGCTCCAGCAAGGTGACGGTGGCCGGTACGGCGTAGGCGGGCACGCGCTCGGCCAGCCATTCGGTGAGCGCCCGGGGATCCGTGTCGGCGACGACGAGGGCGGCCAGGCGGCGGGCCGGCCGGCCGACGGTGGTGACCACGGCGTGGCGTACGGCCGGGTGGGCGTGCAGGGCGGTCTCGATCTCGCCGAGTTCGATGCGGTGCCCGCGGACCTTGACCTGGTGATCCACCCGGCCCAGGAACTCCAACGTGCCGTCAGGCCAGTACCGGCCCATGTCACCGGTGCGATACCAGCGCACCCCACCCACCTCGACGAACTTCGCCGCCGTCGTCTCGGCATCGCCCCGATACCCCTTCGCCACCCCCACGCCACCGATCCACAACTCCCCCGCCACCCAGTCCGGGCAGTCACGCCCCCGCCCGTCCACCACCCGGAAACACTGGTTCGCCAGCGGCCTCCCATAGGGCACCGACCGCCACGACGACGGCACCGACGCCGGCACCTCGAAGAAGTTCGACCAGATCGCCGCCTCCGTCGCACCCCCCAACGCCACCAGCCGGCACCCCGGCGCCGCCGCCCGCAACCGGCCCGGCAGATCCAGCCCCACCCAGTCACCCGACACCAACGCCAGCCGCAACCCACCCGGCAACCGCTCCGGCTCGGCCACCAGCAGCATGTCCAGCAACGCCGGAACCGTGTTCCACACCGTCACCCCGTGCGCCTCCATGAGCTTCAGCCAGTGGTGGGCCTCGCGCCGGGAGTCCTCCTCGACGAGGACCAGCGCGCCGCCCACACCGAGCAGGCCGAACAGGTCCCAGACCGACAGGTCGAAGTCCAGCGCCGACAACGCCAGCACCCGATCCGACTCCCCCACCCCGAACCGCCCGTTGACGTCCACCACCGTGTTCAACGCCGCCCGATGCGACACCTCCACACCCTTCGGCTCCCCCGTCGACCCCGACGTGAAGATCACATACGCCGACGAACCCGCCTCCACCACCACCGGCGCCTCCAACGGCACCCCACCCACCGCCACCCCCACACAAACCCGCTCGACACCACCCTCCGAACCGGCCTCCACACCGGCGGAAGAACCGGTGGACGAACCGCCATCCGAACCGAAAGACGAGTCGTCGCCGGTCAGCACCAGCCGCACCCCGGCCCGGCGACAGATCCGCTCCTTGCGGGTCTCCGGCTGGTCCACCCCCACCGGGACGTACACGCCCCCGGCGGCCAGCACGCCGAGCACGGCGACGGCCTGGTCCGGGCCCTTGGGCAGGGAGACGGCGACCGCGTCGCCCGGCGTGACGCCGTGCCCGCGCAACCACCCGGCCACCCCCAGCGCCCGCCCCGCCAGCTCCCCGTAGGAAAGCTCACCACCGTCCCACACCACCGCCGTACGACCCGGCTCCCGAGCCGCCCACCCGAAGAACCCCGAATGCAGCAACCCCTCCGGCACCGCACCCGCCGTCGCGTTCACCCCCGCACGCACCAGCAACTGGTCCGCGGGCACCGGGCACGGCGCCGTGGAGTCCCAGCTTCCGGCCGACAGCCATTCGAGCATCCCGGCGAAGGCGCCGAACATGGCGTCGAGCACGCCGGGCGGGAAGAGCTCCTCGACCGCGTCCCAGTTGAAGAACAGGCCGCCGCCGATCTCCATCACCTGGTGGTCCAGCCACACCTGCGGCGTCTGGGACACGCCCCAGACGGGCTCGGCGAAGATCTGGGAGTCCGCGTCCCAGAGGTCGCCGTCGCCGGTCACGCCGAGCGTGCTGGTGAACACCACCGGCATGGAGACCTCGGCGGAGCCGGTGCGCCTGGCCAGCTCGCGCATCACCCAGATGGCGGAGACGTCGCTGTGCTCGAGGTCGCGTACCACCTGCCGTTGCAGGCGCCGGGCGCCGTCGAGCCAGGTCTCCCCCGCGGCGGGCTCGTAGGCGACGAGCAGCAGCGAGGTGAAGTCGCCCAGGACGCGGTTGATGTCGGGGTGGACCTCCCTGCGGTCGAAGAGGGTGAGGTTGATCGTGAGGTCCTGCCGGGCGCTCCAGGCGCCGAGGACCTCGGCGAAGGCGGTGGCCAGCACCGTGGAGGGGGTGAGCCCGTGCTCCTTGGCCGTGGCCTTGACGGCTCGCCACTGCTCGGGGGACAGGCGGCCCTCCCTGCGCGTGAAGCGGGGGCGGCCGATCTGCGAGGGGTCGGCGGCGAGCGGCAACTGCGGCCCCGGGGGCAGATCGGCGACCCGCTCCGACCAGTACCGCTGCGAGCGCTCCAGCGCGGCGGGTTCCGGGTGAACGCCGAGGACGTAGTCACGGAAGGACAGCTCCACCGGGGGCAGCTCCGCGCCGGGGTCGGCGTAGAGGGTCTCCAGTTCCCGCAGGACGATCATCGAGCTGAGCGCGTCCAGGACGATGTTGTCGAAGCTGACGCCGACGCGCGTGCGGCCGGCGCCGTAGCGCACGGCGCGCACGTCGAACAGCGGCCAGCGGGTCGCGTCGATGAGCTGGTGCGACATGTCCTCGCGCAGCCGGGCCAGCGCGGTGTCCGCGTCGTCCGCGTCGTCCCCGTCGTCGGCGCCGGCGTCGACGACGGGGATCGTGAAGCGCGGCACCTCGGGCAGGATGCGCTGCCTGCCGTCGGGGAGGAACTCCGCGCGCAGCATCTCGTGCCGGCGGATGAGCGCGTTCCACGCCTCCTCCAGCCGGGGGATGTCGGTGCCGACCGTGTCGTACTCGGTGTAGAAGTGGCAGCCCACGCCGCCGAGCGCGAAGTCGTCGGTCCGCCCGACCCAGTAGGCGCGCTGCACGTCGGTCGGCGGGAAGGGGTCGTGGCGGTGTTCGAGGTCGGGGACCAGGGCGGGCAGGGGGCGCTCGGGGTCGCCGGGTTCGAGGGTCGCCGCGAACTCGGCGAGGACCGGCGTCTCGAAGAGGGTGCCGAGCTCGGCCCCGGCGATCCCGGCGGCGCGCAGCCGGGTCACCAGGCGGGTCGCGAGGAGGCTGTCGCCGCCGAGCGTGAAGAAGCTCTGGTCGCGGCCGACGGCGGGCAGCCCGAGCAGCTCGGACCAGATCTCCGCCACGGCCGTCTCCATGCCCTCCTCGGGCGGGTCGAGCCGCTCGACGCGACCGGCGAGCCGGTCGGCGAGAAGGGTCCGCACCGCGCCCCTGTCGACCTTGCCGTTGGCGCTCAGCGGCAGGCTCTCCGCGACGGTGATCTGCTCGGGAACCATGTAGGCGGGCAGGCGCCCGGCCAGCCAGTCGTGCAGGGCCGTCTCGTCGGTCACGTCGCGGGTGACGGCCAGCGCGGCCAGGCGCCGGGTCGGCTCCCCGACCGTGACGGCGACGGCGCTCTCCACGGCGGGGTGAGCACGCAGGGCGGTTTCGATCTCGCCGAGTTCGATGCGGTGCCCGCGGACCTTGACCTGGTGATCCACCCGGCCCAGGAACTCCAACGTGCCGTCAGGCCAGTACCGGCCCATGTCACCGGTGCGATACCAGCGCACCCCACCCACCTCGACGAACTTCGCCGCCGTCGTCTCGGCATCGCCCCGATACCCCTTCGCCACCCCCACGCCACCGATCCACAACTCCCCCGCCACCCAGTCCGGGCAGTCACGCCCCCGCCCGTCCACCACCCGGAAACACTGGTTCGCCAGCGGCCTCCCATAGGGCACCGACCGCCACGACGACGGCACCGACGCCGGCACCTCGAAGAAGTTCGACCAGATCGCCGCCTCCGTCGCACCCCCCAACGCCACCAGCCGGCACCCCGGCGCCGCCGCCCGCAACCGGCCCGGCAGATCCAGCCCCACCCAGTCACCCGACACCAACGCCAGCCGCAACCCACCCGGCAACCGCTCCGGCTCGGCCACCAGCAGCATGTCCAGCAACGCCGGAACCGTGTTCCACACCGTCACCCCGTGCGCCTCCATGAGCTTCAGCCAGTGGTGGGCCTCGCGCCGGGAGTCCTCCTCGACGAGGACCAGCGCGCCGCCCACACCGAGCAGGCCGAACAGGTCCCAGACCGACAGGTCGAAGTCCAGCGCCGACAACGCCAGCACCCGATCCGACTCCCCCACCCCGAACCGCCCGTTGACGTCCACCACCGTGTTCAACGCCGCCCGATGCGACACCTCCACACCCTTCGGCTCCCCCGTCGACCCCGACGTGAAGATCACATACGCCGACGAACCCGCCTCCACCACCACCGGCGCCTCCAACGGCACCCCACCCACCGCCACCCCCACACAAACCCGCTCGACACCACCCTCCGAACCGGCCTCCACACCGGCGGAAGAACCGGTGGACGAACCGCCATCCGAACCGAAAGACGAGTCGTCGCCGGTCAGCACCAGCCGCACCCCGGCCCGGCGACAGATCCGCTCCTTGCGGGTCTCCGGCTGGTCCACCCCCACCGGGACGTACACGCCCCCGGCGGCCAGCACGCCGAGCACGGCGACGGCCTGGTCCGGGCCCTTGGGCAGGGAGACGGCGACCGCGTCGCCCGGCGTGACGCCGTGCCCGCGCAACCACCCGGCCACCCCCAGCGCCCGCCCCGCCAGCTCCCCGTAGGAAAGCTCACCACCGTCCCACACCACCGCCGTACGACCCGGCTCCCGAGCCGCCCACCCGAAGAACCCCGAATGCAGCAACCCCTCCGGCACCGCACCCGCCGTCGCGTTCACCCCCGCACGCACCAGCGACTGGTCGGAGGGGGTGAGCGCGGGGAGCGGGCGGTCCCAGTCGCCCTCGGCGAGCCAGTCGAGCAGGCCGGCGAAGGCACCGGACATCGCGTCCAGCATCCCTGCGGGGAAGAGCTCGTCGACCGCGTCCCAGTTGAACAGCAGCCCTCCGTCCACCTCGACCACCTGGTGGTCCAGCCACACCTGCGGCGTCTGGGAGAGCATCCAGCCGAGCGCCCCGAGGCTCCGCTGGACGTCCTGGCCCACGAGGTCGCCCATCCCGGCGGCGCTGGTGAGCACCACCGGGGCCGTGACCTGCCCGCCGCGGCGGCCCCGGTTGAGGTCGCGCAGGACCTCGACGCCCGAGTAGGCCGAGTGGGCGACGTCGGCGATGAAGCGGCTCTGCAGGGCCGTGACCCGGTCCTGGAAGGTCTCCTCCCGCGTCAGGTCGACATCGAGGAGGATCAGGTTCGTGAAGTCGGCGACCATCAGGGGCACGTCGGGGTGGAGCGTCTGCCGGTCGAACAGCGGGAGGTTGAGCAGGAAGCGCGGCTGGGCGCTCCAGGCACCGATGACCTCGGCGAAGGCCGCCGCCAGCACCATGGGCAGGGTCACCCCGCGCGTGCGGGCGTGGTCGGCGAGCAGGTGGCGCCCCTCGGGCGGCAGCCAGTGGCCCCGGCGGACGACGCGAGGCCGCTCGACGCGCTCGGGCTCGACCGCGAGCGGGAGCTGGGGTCCCTCGGGCAGGTCGGCGAGCCGCTCCCGCCAGTAGATCCGGTCCTTCTCGCGCGCCTCGCGTCCGCGCAGCTCGTGCTCGGCGAGGTAGGTGGGGAAGCCGTACCGCAGGGGCGGCAGCGAATCGCCCCGCCCGGAGTAGAGCGCGGCCAGGTCCTCCAGGATGATCTGGATGCTGCGCACGTCGGCCACGAGCAGGTCGAAGTTGACGTGCAGCCGGTGGGCGCCCCCGGGCAACAGCGAGAGCCGGACGTCGAACACCTCACCGCGCTCGACCTCCAGGCGCCGGTGCGAGAAGGTCTCGCGCAGCTCGTCGAGACGTCCGCCGTCGTCCAGGCGCAGGTCGTGTACCACGAGGCCCGGCCAGGGGCTGCGGTCCAGGATCTGCTGGGTGCCGTCGTCGAGGAACCTGGCGCGCAGCAGCGCGTGCCGCTCGAACAGGGCGCGCACGGCGCCTTCGAGGGCCTCCGCGTCGACGCCCGCGCCGTCGAACTCGGCGTAGAAGTGGCAGCCGACGCCGCCGAGCACCTGCCGGTCCTGCCGGCCGATCCAGTAGGCGTGCTGGACGGGGGTGAGCGGGAAGGGCGCGCTCTCGTCCACCTCCGGCGCCCGAGGCCCGGCCGCCGTCGCGCCGGCCGTGTCCTGGCCCGCGGAGAGCAGCTCCCACCAGTCGTCGAGCGTGGGAGCCTCGAACAGGTCGGCGAACTTGACCTCCACACCGCCGCGCCGCCACTCGTTGGCCAGCTGCATGACCCGCATGGAGTCGAGGCCGTGGCGGATCAGGTCGTCCCCGCCGTTCAGCCGGGACGCGTCCAGGCCGAGCACGGTCGCGGTGGCCTGCCGGACCACCTCGTACGTCAGCGGCTCGGCGGGCTGCGCGCCTCTGCCGGCCGCGTCCACCGAGGAGTCCACCGAGGAGTCCACCGAGGATGAGAGTGAAGATGAGGCCGGGTCCGGCGACGGGGAGGCCGGACCCGGAGACAGGGAGTGGCTGTGGCGCACGTCGAGTTCGCCGCGGCGGTACCCCTTGAGGACCGCGAGCCGGTCGTCACCGAGCCGCCGGAGCTCGCCGGGGGCCACCAGCGCGACGACGTCGGCCACCAGCCCGTGCTCCCGGATCACGGCGGCGCGCATCCGCCGGACGAGCTCGGCCGGCCCGTTCTCCGGGAACTCCCCGGAGGTCTCGGCCAGCAGCAGCAAGCCGCCGTCGAAGGGCGTCTGGAACGCGCGGCACTCCTGCCCCGTGACCTCGGCCACGGTGCTCTCCAGCGGCTCGGGGCGGCGGATGCGACCGCGAATCGACATGTCCCACATAGCGATTCACGTTGTCACGGGCCATGAAATGCGGCAATTCACACAATCGCCTTCTGCCAGCGAAATGCTCGACGATGTAGCCGGACAGCGATTAAGTATGCCTTACCTAACTACCCATCGGGGCGGCCGTACTCCTGCGAAGACACGGCGCGGGCGCTTACCAATTGCCCGTCCGGACATTCAGGAAAATATTCAGGCACCTATTTCGAGGTGCCCGATCGGCTACTTGCCGCCCCCTGTGGCCCGACCTAGCGTCGGCAGGGTCCATGGGAGAGGAGACCGCAAGTGGCCAGCACACTGGAGGTTTCGCCGGACCGTGTGATAGCGGGGCCGGAGGAGGCCCGCGCGCTCGGAGACGAGTACGTCACGGCGGTGGGCAAAATCCTCAACAGCCACGTCCGCAACGAGGCCGTCGGGGCGGCCGTCTTCGACGAACCCTCCATCGCGCTCGCGCCCACTCCACGTGATAAGTGGCTGGCCTGCAGAATGGCGATGGAGGAATACGGCCACCATTTAAAATTCAACAAGCTCGCCGCCGAACTCGGCCTTGAGGACGCGAACGCCAGGGGCCCTCTCTCGATATTCGAGTACGAGGTGCGGAGCTGGACCGAATACGTGATGACCAAGGCGATCGTCGACCTCGCCGAGGTCGTGCTGATGGAGGACCTCTGCGACTGCTCCTACCTCCCCCTGCGTAAGCTCTGCCGGTCGTTGATGCCCGAGGAGCGCTTCCACGTGGGGTTCGGCGCGACGAGCGCGCGCCGGCTGGTGGCCGACCCCGCCCAGCGCGACGAGGTGCGGCGGGCCGGGCACGAGCTGCTCGCGATGACGATGCCGTTCTTCGGCCGCAGCGACTCGAAGAACAACGAGGTGTTTCGCCGCCTGGCCATCAAGCGGATGACCAACGACGAGTGCCGCGCGGAGTTCGTCCGGCGCACGCGGGAGCTCTTCGAGTCCGACCTCGGTCTCGACTACCCGGAAGTGGATGTGCGATGGTACGGCACTTCGAGCTGACCGAACCGCCCGAGGGGCTGGCCGCCGAGCTGGGGCCCGGCGGCGACCGGGTGGAGCGTCTCCTGCGCGGCATCTGCGCCGCCGGCCGGGCCCCAGCTCGGCGGCGCGCCCCGGGTTCCTCTCTCACCGTCGTGCGCGACCCGGCCGTCGCGGCCGCGGCGATGGACCGGGTCGACCCCGGCTGGCTGGAGGCGCTCGACCGGCGGCGCGGCGCGGCCCGCGAGCGGCTCGTGGCGGCCGGCCGCGAGAAGCAGCTGGACACGGCCGAGCATGTGGCCATGCTCGTCGCGACGCCCCGCCTCGACCCCGCCGACCAGACCGACCCCGACGCGCGCGCCGTGTCCGGCGCCCTGCTGTGGCTGATCGGCACGGTCGTCGCGGACGCGCTCGCGGACCCCGGCGGCGCCCCCGCCGCGAACGGCGACGGCCCCGGCCACGACGAAGACAAAGACGATCCGCTGTCCGGGCTCGCCGAGCTGCTGGCCTCCGGCTGGTGGCCCATCGGCCCCGTGAACGGCGCCTTCCTGATCTCCCCCTACGCGGCCGACGGAGGTGAACCGCATGCCCGATGACTCTTTCGGCACGCGCCAAGGAACCACCACGGCGCCTTCCGCGCCGGTGGCGCCCGGCGTCCCGGCTCAGAGAGCACGGATTCCCAGGACCGGCGGCGCCGGAGCGCTCCCGATCACCGGCGTGGGCCAGGCCCCCTCGCCCGGCATGGAGAACCCGGAGATCCCGGGGACGGGGAACGTCGCCGGCGAGCTCGCCCGCCTCGCCGGAGACCGCGGCTGGAACGCGGCGCCCGCCTTCTACGAGGGCGACCGCGTCTGGACCCACGGGGAGGTGCACGACCTGGCGGCGCGGGTCACGACGGTCCTGGTCGACCTGGGCGTGCGTCCGGGCGAGCGCATCATGATCGCGCTCGAGGACTGCGTCGCGTGGGTCGCGGCCTTCCTCGGCGCCGCCCGGCTCGGCGTCACGGCGGTGCCCGTCAACCCCGAGCTGACGGAGGCCGACCACGCCTTCGTCCTCACCGACTGCGACGCCAGGCTCGTGGTCGCCACCCGGGAGATCGCACCCCGCTTCGACGGCGTGCCGCACCTGACCGGCGAGCAGCTGCTCTGCCTGGCCGGCCGGGTCCCGCCGGGGCCCGTCGCCCAGGTCGGCGCCTCGGCCCCCCTCTACGCGCAGTACACCTCCGGCACGACCGGGCGGCCCAAGGGCGCGCTGCACCGCCACGGCGACCTCGCGCTCTACCATCGCGCGGCCGGCGAGGGTGTGGTCGGCATCCGCGGGGACGACGTGACCCTGTCGGTCTCGAAGATGTTCTTCGCCTACGGCCTGGGCAACACGCTGGTGTTCCCGCTGTTCTCCGGCTCGTCCGCCGTCCTGCTCGCGGACCGGCCGACCCCGGCGCTGATCGCCGAGGCGGTCGCCCGCCACGGCGTCACCGTGCTGTACGCGGTGCCCTCCGCCTACGCCAACCTCGTCGCCGAGTGCGAGCCGGCCGCCTTCTCCTCCGTGCGGGTCGCCGTGTCGGCGGGCGAGACGCTCAATGAGACCCTGGGCGCCCGCACCCGGGAACTGCTCGGGGCCCCCGTCCTCGACCAGCTGGGCTCGACCGAGGCCGGGCACGCCTTCTGCTCCAGCACCCTGGCCCGTGACGAGCCGGGCACGATCGGCCGTGCCCTGCCCGGCTACGAGCTGCGGGTGCGCGACGAGCGTGGGGAACCGGCCACCGAGGGAGAGCTCTGGGTGCGGGGCGAGTCGCTGCTCCTGGAGTACCTCAACCAGCCCGACCAGACGGCGCACGCCCTGGTGGACGGGTGGCTGCGCACCGGCGACCGCGTCGAGCGCCTGCCCGGCGGCGCCTACGTCCACCGCGGCCGCTGTGACGACCTGGAGATGGTCGGCGGCATCACGATGTCGCCGGTCGAGGTCGAGAAGGTCCTGTCGGAGCACCCGGCCGTGGCCGAGGTGGCCGTCGCCGTCATCGCCGACGAGCGCGGAGCGCGCAAGCTGCGGGCGTTCGTGGTGCCCGCCACCCCGGGCCAGGATCCGGCGCAGATCGAGAAGGAGCTGATCGAGCTGGCCCGCGGGCGGCTGGCACCGTTCAAGGTCCCGCGTAGCGTGAAGCTGTGCCAGGCCCTGCCGCGGACGCACACCGGCAAGCTGCGCCGCTTCGCCGTCCGCGACGGGGACTGGTGATCGCTGGTGCGCACGCTGCTCGTCGACAACTACGACTCCTACACCTACAACCTGTTCCAGCTGGTCGCGGAGACCTACGGCGTGGAACCGGTCGTGATGAGCAATGACGACGAGGCCTGGCACGACCTGCCCCTGCACCGGTTCGACGCGCTGATCATCTCCCCCGGTCCCGGCCGGCCCCAGGTGGAGCGGGACGTCGGCGTCTCCCTCGACCTCATCCGCGCCTCCGGCCTGCCCGTACTGGGCGTGTGCCTGGGACACCAGGCGCTGGGCTGGCTGTCCGGCGCCGACGTGGTGCCGGCGCCCGCGCCGATCCACGGGCACGTCGAGCGGATCCGGCACTGCGGGCGGGACCTCTTCCGTGGCCTGCCGCAGGACTTCCAGGCGGTCCGCTACCACTCGCTCTGCGTGGCCACCCCGCCACCCGACGAGCTGGAGATCACGGCGTGGACGGGCGACTCGGTCGTGATGGGCCTGCGGCACCGCACGATGCCGTGGTGGGGTGTGCAGTTCCATCCCGAGTCGATCTCCACCGAGCACGGCCCAGCGCTGCTGCGCAACTTCCGCGACCTCGCCCTGGCGGCGGGACCGGTGCCCGGTGCGGCGCCGCCCGTCGCGCACGTCCCCTCGTGGTCGCTGGAGACCGAGCGGATCGACGGCGCCGCCGACGCCGAGGCGGTGTTCACCGGCCTCTTCCGTTCCCAGCGGTACGCCTACTGGCTGGACAGCAGCCGCGCCGAGCCCGGCGGGGCGCGTTTCTCCTTCCTCGGCGACGCGGGCGGCCCGCACGGCGAGGTGCTCTCCTGCCGTCCCGGCGCGGGCAGCGTGCGGATCCAGGACGCCTCGGGTGCGGGCATGGCGATCCATGTCCCGATTTTCGACCTGCTCGGCGAGCGGGTGGCCGCCCGCGCGATGGAACCGGACCCGGCACTCCCGTTCGACCTGGACGGCGGCTACGTCGGCTACTTCGGCTACGAGCTCAAGCGCGACTGCGGGGCGCGGGCCGAGCACCTGTCGTCGATGCCCGACGCGGTCTGGATGTCGGCGACGCGGTTCGTCGCGATCGACCACGAGACGGGTCAGACGTGGGCGGTGGCGCTCACCGACGGCGGCTCCGACAGCCGCAAGCAGGCCAGGCGCTGGGTCGAGGAGACGGCCGCGGCGTGCCGGGGGATGGTCTTCGGGCGCGACGTCCCGGTGGCGGAGGTGGAGGGGGAGGAGTTCGATCCCGAGCCCTGGCTGGTACGGCCCCGCGAGCGCTACCTGGCCGACATCGAGGAGTGCCTGCGGCTGCTGCGCGCCGGGGAGAGTTACGAGATCTGCCTCACCAACACCGTCGAGATCCCCTTCCACGGGTCGGCCGAGGACCTCTACCTGCGCCAGCGGCGGCTGAACCCGGCGCCGTACGCGGCCTATCTGCGGCTGGAGGAGGATCACGTCCTGTGCTCCTCCCCCGAGCGCTTCCTCAAGGTCGGCAGGGACGGGGTCGCGGAGTCAAAGCCGATCAAGGGCACCGCGCCGCGCGATCCCGAGCCGCGCCACGACGACGAGCTGAGGAGGGAGCTCGCGTCGTCCGGCAAGACCCGCGCGGAGAACCTCATGATCGTCGATCTGCTCCGCAACGACCTCGGCCGGATCTGCGACGTCGGCACGATCGACGTGCCGCGCTTCATGGCCGTGGAGTCCTACGCCACCGTCCACCAGCTCGTCTCCACCGTCCGCGGGCACCTGCAGGACGGTGTGAGCGCCGTGCGGGCCGCGCGCAGCTGCTTTCCCGGCGGGTCGATGACCGGCGCGCCCAAGCTGCGCACGATGGAGATCATCGACAGGCTCGAAGGCCGCGCGCGCGGCGTCTACTCCGGCACGATCGGATTCTTCGGTCTCAGCGGCACCGCGGACCTCAACATCGTGATCCGGACCGCGGTCGCCAGGCCCGGCGGGCTGACGGTCGGCGCGGGCGGGGCGATCGTCCTCGGCTCCGACCCGGTCGAGGAGTACGAGGAGATGCTGCTCAAGGCCCGCGCCCCGCTGCGGGGCCTCGGCGGGCTGTCCGGCGCGCCCGCCCCCCGGCGTCTCGCCTGAGACGGCATCGAACCCGGCCGCCGGGCCGGGCCGGCGGCCCGGCCCGGTCCAACGGCGTCTAACGGCCGGGGTCGGGGAGCAGCCCCCGGTTGAGCGCCACCGCGGTGGCGAGCGTCCGGTTGGAGCAGTTGAGCTTGGCGAGGATGTTGGCGACGTGCCGCTTGGCCCCGTGCTCGGAGATGCCGAGGCGGCGGGCGATCTGCTTGTTGCTGAGCCCCTCCGCCATCAGGGCGAGGGCCTGCTGCTCGCGCGAACTCAGCGGCGAGTCGACGGGGTCGTTCTCCGGGCAGGGATCGTCGTCGGGGACGGGCGTCCCCTCGAGGTCCTCCTCGTCGCGGATGCGGGACAGGAGCCGCCGGGCCAGCGGGCCGGGCATCGGCATGAGGCCGCTGCCGAGGTCCGCCAGGGCACTCCTGAGCGAGGTGTGGGTCAGGTCCGTCTCCAGCAGCAGGCCGTCGACCGGCAGGGCCGCGGCCTCCGCGAGCGAGGCGTCGCACACGCCACGCAGGACCAGCAGGACGTGCGCGTCGTGCTCGGCCGCGACCGTGGCCAGCTTCTCGGTCGCGTGCGCCTTGCCGGACGGGGCGAGCAGCAGGACGTCCGGCCTCTCTGACTGCAGCAGCTCGAGGGCGCGGTCGAGGTCGCCCGCCTCGTACGTTCTCTCCACCGTGTCAACGGTCGCGAGCATGGTGCACAGCCCGCAGCGGAGCACCTCACTGCCCATGGCGACCAGAACGGCCCGGCCTAAAGGATCGAGTCGTTGTGAGCTCATGTTCATCCCGCCGTCGCGTCGGACAACCGCAGTTCCACTACTTCAAGAGGGCTCCAATACCCTGAAAAACGCGGCATCCACCTGTATTTCAAGAAAGTTCGTTATAAAGATCCACAGCCATCCTGACCAGAGGAATTTCCGGCCGGCCGCCGAGTGGATCCCTTCCCGGGCGCGGCGGGTCAGATGACTGGCGGTCGCCCGTGGTCAGCGTGCCCGCGCCTTCGGTGCCGCTCCCCGGAGGCCGTCTTCGTACCGGCTCCCCGCCGGCTCCTTGCGCCGGGTCGTTTGCCGCTTTCCTTCCGCCCGCAAATTACTCGGATCACCCGGATCACCCGGATCCCCTATTACCTGCCTACCCTGCTTTTCCCATATCTTCAACGTCGGAAATGTCCGGTTATATGCGTCTTCGCAGATCACGGGGCCATCTCGGCGCGTTATATTTCCAACTTAGGGTACCCTTGCCTAATCAGATTTCCTGGTCTACCGTCGGAACCGGACTCCGGAACCGCACAGCCCTGATGATCACCGTGACGCGAAGGCGGCGAACCACGTGAGGATCCTGACCCGGAGCGACCTGGCCAGAGTCGAAATCGTCCCCTCCGAGGTGGTCTCGGTCGTGGAGGAGTCGTATCGGGCCCTGGCCTCCGGGCTGTCGGTCAATCCGAGCAGGCTGACGGTCAAGCCACCCGACGGGCACTCGGTGGGCCACACCCTGGTGGGGCGCGACGGCACTCGCGAGGTCGTCGCCTTCGAGACCTCCTACCGGTTCTATCCGCGGCGCGAGCACCAGTACACGACCCTGTCGCTCTACGACGACGAGAGCGGGCTCCCCGTCGCGCTGATGGACTGCGCCAGGATCGGGACCATGCGGGCCCCGGCGGTGTCCGCGCTCATCGCCCGCGAGTGCGCCGCCCCCGGCAGCCGCAGCGCCCTGGTGATCGGTACGGGCGTCCAGGGGCGGCAGGCCCTGCCCTACCTGATGGCCACCATGCCCGGCCTGGAACGGCTCATGGTCTACGGCACCCACCCCGACGGGCTGCGCGCGGTGCGGGAGGCCGTGCCCGGCGAGGAGGTGGAGATCGTCGAGGACCTGCGGGCCGCGGCCGGCGAGGCCGACGTGGTGCTCGCCGCCGCCGGGCCCAAGACCCCCGCGGCGATCGAGGCCGGCTGGCTGCGGCCCGGGGCGCTGTGCGTGCTGGTCGGGTACGGGCTGGCCTCCTCGACCCTGCACCGGGCCGACCGGGTGCTCGCCACCAGCGCCGCCCGGATGGCGGTCACCGGCACCGACCTCGCCGACGCGCGCGGCAGGCTCCGCCCGGTGGACGTCGAGCTGCCCGAGGTGCTCGCCGGATCCGCCGGAGCACGGCTCGACGCCGGCGAGCGGATCTTCGCGTACAACAGCGGGCTCTCCGTCACCGACATCGCGCTCGGCCACCACCTCGCCCAGAAGGCCACGGCGCGCGAGCTGGGGCAGGTGATCGACCTGTGGCGTTGAGGACGCCGGCCTCTCGCGCACCCGAGATGTCGGCCGGCCGCGCACCCGTGTCACCCTGCCCCGGGCAGGGGTCCCCCGTGTCCGCCCCACGCCCTCCGGCCCGCCCCGCGCCGGGGTCACGCCATCTCGCGCTCCCTGCCGGTGACGACCTCGCTGGTGACCCGGCGGTCGACGACGTTCAGGGGGCCGAGGCCTGACAGGACCGTGAGGATCTCGTCCACCAGCCCGGGGGGAGCGGACCTCGCGCCGGTGAGGGCGACGGTGCCGGCCTCCCGCAGCAGGCTCGGGCAGAGGTCGGCGACGCCGGTGACGACCCGCGAAAGGACGCCGGAGTCACCGGCGAGCCCGATGACGTGACGGGCGTCGGGACAGCCGGGTCCCGCGGCGACCAGCAGGAGATCCCCGGCGGCGGCGACGGCGGCGACGGCGGCCGCCCGGTCGGAGGCGTGGTAGCAGAAGTCGTCGGGGTCGGGGCCGCGCAATCCGGGGAAGCGGGCGCGCAGGGCCGCGACGACGGGGCGGGCGTGCTCGACGGGGATGCCGGGCTGGATGAGGTAGGAGACCGCCATGGGGTCGGCGGGCCGCAGCCGCGCCACGTCGGCCACCGTCTCCACCAGAACGGTCGTCTGCGGGGCCTGGCCGAGGATGCCCGGGACGACGGCGTCGCCGGGCCTGCCGATCACGACGGTGAGGTCACCGCGCTCGGTGAACCGCGCCACCTCGGCGTGGGCGGCGGACACCAGGGGGCAGGTGGCGTCGACGACGGCCAGCCCCCTGGCCGCGGCCTCGGCCCGCAGGGCCCGCGGCACACCGTGGGCGGGGAGGACGACGACGGCGTGCTCGGGGAGCGTGTCGAGGCCGGTGACCGTACCGACGCCCGCGCGGGCCAGTTCCCCCGCGTGGTGGGGGACGTCGGCGACGGGACCGTAGGCGAACACGGGCCCGCCTCCGGCCCCGCCCCGGGTGACGCCCAGGGCGGCCTCCAGGGCGCCTCGGACTCCGGGGCAGAGCGGCCGGGTGCCGGCCAGCAGCGCGCGGCGGCTGCGCATGACGTCACTCCATCGCCGCACCTCCTGACAAGCCGCCTCCACCGCGGCGCGGTCATCGGGGTGGGCGGCTGCCGCGAGCCCGGTGACACGGCCGTGACGGTCGATACAGGAGACGGCGAACAGGTGGCCGTCGCCGGGGAAGGTGTCATCGGCCCGCCCGGTCGCCGGCGCGTACCGCGGGCCGTCCCGCCGGGTGCCCGAACGGGGCTCCGGGTCAGTGTCCGGAAGGATGTCCGGAAGGACGTCCGGAAGGACGTCCGGAAGGACGTCCCGCCGGGCGGCCGGGCGGGTCTCCGGACGGGCGGTCAGCGGCGCGTAGCGCACGCGCAGCCCCCTGCGGGTGAGTGCCGCCCCCAGGACCGGCGCGGCGGGACACTCGACGAATCCCCTGCCGGGGTGGTCGAAGACGGGAGCGACGACCACTTCCCCGCCGGCGACGCCCTGGCAGGCGAAACGCTCCCGGATCTTACTCCTGTTCATATTCTCGTCCCCGATCGTCAAGGAAACCGAGCCCACGGCGGCGGATTCGGAGCGGGTTTCCGAGACCCGCCAGATATCGTTTCCCTGCCCGCAAATGGATACACGACCCAGTGCGCGAAAATATCAAGGCAATCACCACCTGCGCCTTTTTTATGACAATACTTTATGGGTGATTAGGGCCGCCGATCCGGCGGATATCCCTTCGTCACCGCGGGCCGGGCCCGGCCCGCCAGACGGTTCCCTCAGATGGCCATGGCCCGCTGCAGCACCGCCCTGGCGAGGGCGTTGCGCTGGTAGGGGCGCAGCCTCGCCTTGAGCGTGGACAGGGCGGCGCGGGTCCGCCCGCTGCGAAGGTGGGGATAGTCGTCGAGGAAGGCGTGCCAGGTGAGCGCGGCCTGTTCCAGGTGCCCCTGGTCGAGGTGCAGCGCGGCCAGGGTCGCGGAGGTGAGCGCGCGGGCACGGCGCTCGGTGGCCGGCCGGTGCCGTATGGAGGCGGCCAGGGCGTCGGCGGCGGCGGGCCTGTCGTCCAGCGCGGTCAGCACCGCGGCGTGCTGGTGGGCGAGGGACGCCTGGTGGTAGGCGCCCACCGTGTCGGCGGGGGCGCCCGTCGTGGCGACGGCGCGGTCGAGGTGGTGCTCGGCCGCCCGCAGGTGGCGGAGGGCGGCGCGCCGGACGCCCTCCGCCGCCGCCGCGACGGCGGCCTGTCCGCGCAGGAAGGCGTGGGTGCCCGGCTCGATCGCCGCGGGGGCGCTGGTCAGGGCCGCCTCGGCCAGGTCGAGGGCCTGGCCGTGGTGCCCCAGGGTGTGGGCCTGCACCGACAGTGCCCGCAGGGTGACCGCGTACCCGGCCGCGTCGCCGTTCTCGGCGGCGAGTCTCAGCGCCGCCCGGTAGTAGCTCTGGGCGACCCCGTGGAGCTGCTCGTCGAAGCACATGAAGCCACACAGGTACGTCAGCTCGGTGGCGATCGACAGCATCCTGCGGCGCGTCCCGGCGCTCATCCGGGCCCGCAGCCACGGCACGACGTCCACCGCGAGGTATCCCGACAGCGCCCGCCGCGCCTGGCCACCGCCGAAGGCCGTGTCCGTCTGCGAGAACACCTGGGCCATCGCCTCCGCCGCCTCCACCTGCGGTGTTCCCACCTCCGGCGCCCGCCTGCGGCCCGAGCCCGCGGTGGCCGCCGCCGCGGCGGCGTCGGCCCAGCCGGGCACCGACAGCGCGGCCAGGCTGTAGACGCAGTCTTCCAGCATCCGCCGCCTGCCCAGGCACACCCCGGTGTGCAGCTCCACCAGCCGGGTCACGGGATCCTCGTCCCGCCAGTCCTCTCCCGCGGTCCTCGGGGCGTCGCGGGGGGGCCGGCCCGGGTCCGCCAGGCCGACCGCGGCGATCTCCAGCGGGCGTCCGAGACGGCGCGACAGCGCCTCGGCCACCAGATGCGGCACGGGCGGGCGCGGGCGCATGCCCGCCAGCCAGTGGGCGACCGCCGCCCGCCCGTAGCGCAGCGCCACTCCCGCCTCGGCGCCGAGCCCGTTGACCTCGTCGGCCAGCTGCTGCCCGGTCCACCGGGCCTCTGTCAGCAACGCCCGTAATCGGACGTTGGGTCGGTGTCCTGTGCCCATCCGTTTTCTCTCACCGGCCTCGTCGGCGATATTCCTCCCTCCCCTGATTTTTCAAATTTAAATTTCACCTACCAGCGATCCTCGCCGTTATCACGAAGGCGGCGATCGCGTCACGGACGTCGCCATGAAACACCTTCCGCAAATGAAACCGATCGCCCGGCGCCGAGGGGTTCCGGGATATCGCGGCGGCGGTCGTACTGGAAGTGGGGGAAGCGGACCGCTTTCTTCACGGCGCACGGCGGCACGCCCCCTTTCGCGGCCGCCCGGCACCAAGGAGAAACCAAGGAGAACCGGAAGAGAGGTGAAGTGCGGTGACGACAGCACCGGTGCTCGGCTCCCTCGCCGGCACCACGCGATCGGCGGGCCGGGTCCTGACCGCCGCACGGGAGCTGGTCGAGCCGGCCCACCGTGCCGCGGTGGACCGGCTGCCGCAGGAGATCCGCCACGTCGCCGGCTACCACGTGGGCTGGTGGGACGCCGACGGCCGCCCCTGCGACAGCGGCGGCAAGTCGGTCAGGCCCGCGCTGGTGCTCGCGTCGGCGTGGGCGGTCGGCGGCGAGAACCCGCGGGTCTCCGAAATGGCGATCCCCGCGGCGGTCGCGGTGGAGCTGGTCCACGACTTCTCGCTGCTGCACGACGACATCATGGACGGCGACCTCACCCGAAGGCACCGGCCGGCCGCGTGGACCGTCTTCGGGACCGGCGAGACCATCCTGGTCGGGGACGTACTGCTGGCCCTCTCCCTGGACCTGCTCGCCACCAGCCCCGGCCTGCGGGTGATGACCGGCTCGCTGCTGCGGCTGTGCTCGGGGCAGAGCGCCGACCTGGCTTTCGAGACGCGGACCGACGTCACCCTTTCCCAGTGCGTTCAGATGGCGATGGGCAAGACCGGGGCGCTGCTGGGCTGCGCCTGCGAGCTCGGCGCGCTGGCCGGCGGCGCGGATCACGCCCGCGCCCGGCTGTTCGGGCAGTTCGGGCGCCACCTCGGCCTGGCCTTCCAGCTGGCGGACGACCTCCTGGGGATCTGGGGAGATCCCGAGGTCACCGGCAAGCCCGTCTTCTCCGACCTGGCCAACCGCAAGAAGTCCCTGCCGGTGGTCGCCGCCCTCACCTCGGGCACCGCCGCGGGCGAGCGGCTGGCCTCGCTCTACCACCGCGACCGCGAACTGGACGAGCGCGACCTGGCCCGCGCCGCCGACCTGGTCGAGGCCGCCGGCGCCCGCGCCTGGGCCCGGCGGGAGGCCGAGGCCAACCTCGGTGCCGCGCTGGACCGCCTGCGCGAGGCCGCCCCCGCCCCCGGCCCGGCCGAGGACCTTCGCCTCCTGGCCCACATGATCACTCGGCGGGACCACTGACGCGCCCACCTCCCGGGCTCGGACCCGGGTTCTCCACGCTGGAGGTATTCGATGACGACACGGACCACAGGCGACCTGTCCGCGGGCCCGCCCTCACGGGCGGGCGAGCCCGGCGGCGAGGAGGCGCGAAAGGTGCTGCTGGCCTCCCCCCGGTCGCTGTGCGCGGGTGTCGAGCGGGCGATCGAGACCGTGGAACGTGTGCTGGCCGACCGCGGCGCCCCCGTCTACGTGCGCAAGCAGATCGTGCACAACGTCCACGTGGTCGACGACCTGCGGCGGCGCGGCGCGGTCTTCGTCGAGGAACTCGACGAGGTCCCGCCGGGGGCGACGGTGGTGTTCTCCGCCCACGGCGTCTCACCGGCCGTACGGGAGCAGGCCGCCGCCAGGGGGCTGCGGGTGATCGACGCGACCTGCCCGCTGGTCACCAAGGTGCACGCCGAGGCGCGCCGCTTCGCCGCCCGCGGCGACACCGTCGTGCTGATCGGGCACGCCGGGCACGAGGAGGTGGAGGGCACCATGGGCGAGGCGCCGGAGCGGACCGTGCTGGTCCAGACCCCCGCCGAGGCCGCCGCGCTGGAGGTCGAGGACCCCGGCCGGGTGTCCTACCTGACCCAGACCACCCTGGCCGTCGACGAGACCGACGAGGTGGTCGAGGCGCTACGCGCCCGCTTCCCCGCGCTGGCCGGACCGGGCAGCGACGACATCTGCTACGCCACGACGAACAGGCAGCGGGCGGTCTCCGAGGTCGCCGCCGGCGCCGACCTGGTACTCGTCATCGGCTCCGCCAACTCCTCGAACTCGGTGCGGCTGGTCGAGCTCGCCCGGCGCCGGGGCGTCGCGGCGCACCTGATCGACGACGTCGGCGACATCAGGCCCGAGTGGCTCCGCGACGCCCGTGCCGTCGGCGTGAGCGCGGGCGCCTCGGCCCCGCACCACCTGGTGGAGGAGGTCGTCGACTTCCTACGCGGGCTGGGGCCGATCCAGGTCGCCGAGCACCGCCACACCATCGAGACCGTCCGTTTCGCCGCTCCGAAGGAAGTGCGCACGTCATGAGCGCTGACACCGCCGCAACCGGCTTCCACGCCGCCACGGTCACCGTCCCCGACACCCCCGGGCCCCCGCGGGCCGGTGCCGCCCCCGGTGGCACGGCCGGTGGCGCGGCGGCCGTGGACGGTCTGCTGGAACGGATCGGGGATCCCGGTGACCTGCGGCGCCTGCCGTCCGCCAGGCTGCCCGCGCTGGCCGGTGAGATCCGCCGTTTCCTGGTGGACAAGGTCAGCGCGACGGGCGGCCACCTGGGCTCCAACCTGGGGGCGGTGGAGCTGAGCATCGCGCTGCACCGGGTCTTCGCCTCCCCCCAGGACACGATCGTGTTCGACACCGGCCACCAGGCCTACGTTCACAAGATCCTCACCGGCCGCCGGGACGACTTCGACGGGCTGCGCCAACCCGGGGGTCTGTCGGGGTACCCGAGCCGGGCCGAGTCGGTCCACGACGTCGTCGAGAACTCGCACGCCTCGACCGCCCTGTCCTACGCCGACGGGCTGGCGAAGTCCGTCCGGCTCAGCGGCCGCGCCGACCGGCACGTGGTGGCGGTGATCGGGGACGGCGCGCTGACCGGGGGGCTCGCGCTCGAGGCGGTCAACAACCTGGGCGCCGCGCCGGGACTGCCGGTCATCGTCGTGATCAACGACAACGGCCGCTCCTACGCCAGGACCGCCGGCGGGCTCGCCGCCCACCTCGCCGCCCTGCGCCGCTCCCGCCCCGGCCCCCCGGACCCGGAGTCGCGCGGCGACTGCGAGGAACCCCGCCGGACCCCCCGCGAGGCCGGGGAGACCCGGGAGACCGGGAACACCGCGGAGACCCGGGACGCCGGGGATGGCCAGGACGCCGCGGAGACCCGGGACGCCGGGGATGGCCAGGACGCCGGGGAGGGCCGGGACGCCCCGCGGCCGGCCGGGACCAACGTCTTCGAGGCCCTGGGACTCTCCTACCTCGGCCCCGTCGACGGCCACGACATCGACGCCCTGGAGGGAGCACTGCTGCGGGCCCGCGCCCTGGGCCGTCCCGTGGTGGTGCACGCGGTCACGGTCAAGGGGAAGGGGTACGGTCCCGCGGAGGACGACGAGGCCGACCGGATGCACGGCATCGGGGTGCTGGACCCGGCCACCGGCCGCCCGCCGGCCACGGCCGCCGCGACGCCGCCCTCGTGGACGTCGGTGTTCGCCAAGGAGATCACCGCGATAGGCGCCGAGCGACCGGCCGTGATCGCGATCACGGCGGCGATGCCCGGCCCGACCGGGCTGGCGGCGTTCGCGGCCAGGTTCCCCGACCGCTTCGTGGACGTCGGCATCGCCGAGCAGCACGCGGTCACCTGCGCCGCCGGGCTCGCCATGAACGGCATGCACCCCGTCGTGGCGATGTACGCGACCTTCTGCAACCGGGCCTTCGACCAGGCGCTGATGGACGTCGCCCTGCACCGGTTGCCCGTCACGCTGGTCCTGGACCGGGCGGGGATAACCGGCCCCGACGGGCCGAGCCACCACGGCATGTGGGACCTGGTGCTGCTCGGGATGATCCCGGGGCTGCGGATCGCCGCGCCCCGCGACGCGACCCGGTTGCGCGAGGCGCTCCACGAGGCCGTCGGCTTCGACGGCGGGCCGACCGCGATCCGCTATCCGAAGGCCAGTGTCGGCCCCGACATCGTGGCGCTGCGGCGGCTCGGCGGGGCGGGCGGGGTCGACGTGCTGGCGGAGAACGGCGACCGCGTGCTGCTCGTGGCCGTCGGCTCGCTGGCGGGCCCGTGCGTGGCGGCCGCCGCGCAGCTGCGCCACCACGGCGTCGGCGCCACGGTCGTGGACCCGCGGTGGGTGGACCCGGTCCATCCGGCGCTGGTGGAGCTGGCCGCCTCGCACGGCCTGGTGGTCACCGTCGAGGACGGCCTGCGCACCGGTGGCGTCGGCGCGGCGGTCGCCACCGCGTGCGCCGACGCCGACCTGGACACGCCGGTCCGCGCCCTCGGCCTGCCCAGGGAGTTCATCGGGCACGGCGACCGCGCCCACCTGCTGGCCGCCGCCGGCCTGGACCACGGCTCCATCACCGCCTCGGTGCTCCGCGCCGTCCACGCCCCCACCCGTCCCGCCACCGCCGGGCCGGGCGCGGTGGCCGGCGCGGCCTCCCGGCCGAAGTCACCGCCGAGGTCACAGGCCATGCCACAGGCCGTGCCACAGCCCACGTCACAGGCCACGTCGAAGCCGAAGTCCCAGCGGAGGTCACAGCCGATCGGAGGCCGCCGATGAGCGCTCCCGTACTCGTGGGCATGCCCGGCGTCGGCGCCCCCGCCGAGGCTCCGCCGGCGCCCGCCCCTGCGGAGCCCGCCGTCCTGGCGCCGCGCCGGGCCACCCGCCGCCTGCGGGTGGGCGACGTCGAGGTGGGCGGGGACGCCCCGGTGTCGGTGCAGTCGATGACCACCACCGTCACCGCCGACGTCGGCGCGACGCTCCAGCAGATCGCCGAGCTGACCGCCGCGGGCTGCCAGATCGTCCGCGTCGCCGTCCCCTCCCAGGACGACGCCGACGCGCTGCCGGCCATCGCCAGGCAGTCCACCATCCCGGTGGTCGCCGACATTCACTTCCAGCCCAGGTACGTCTTCAGCGCCATCGACGCGGGATGCGCCGCGGTGCGGGTCAACCCCGGAAACATCAGGGCGTTCGACGACAAGGTCCGTGAGATCGCCCGCGCCGCCTCCGGCGCGGGCATCCCGATCAGGATCGGGGTGAACGCCGGGTCGCTCGACGGGCGGCTGCTGGCCAAGTACGGCAGGGCCACCCCCGAGGCGCTCGTCGAGTCCGCCCTGTGGGAGTGCTCGCTGTTCGAGGAGCACGGTTTCGGCGACATCAAGATCTCCGTCAAGCACCACGACCCGCTCACGATGGTCGCCGCGTACCGGCTGCTGGCCGCTTCCTGCGACTACCCGCTGCACCTCGGCGTCACCGAGGCGGGTCCCGCGCTCCAGGGCACCGTCAAGTCCGCCGTCGCCTTCGGCGTCCTGCTCGCCGAGGGCATCGGGGACACCGTCCGCGTCTCCCTGTCGGCCCCTCCGGTGGAAGAGGTCAAGGCGGCGATCCAGATCCTGCAGTCCCTCGGCCTGCGGCCCCGGCGGCTGGAGATCGTCTCCTGCCCGTCCTGCGGCCGCGCCCAGGTCGACGTGTACCGGCTCACCGAACGGGTCGCCGCCGCCTTCGACGGCTTCCCCCTTCCCCTGCGGGTGGCCGTCATGGGCTGCGTGGTCAACGGCCCCGGCGAGGCCCGCGAGGCCGACCTCGGCGTGGCGAGCGGCAACGGCAAGGGCCAGATCTTCGTACGCGGCGCCGTCGTCGCCACCGTCCCCGAGTCGCAGATCGTGGAGGCGCTCCTGGAGGAGGCGACGCGCCTGGCCGAGGAGGCCGAACAGGACGAGACGGGCGACGGCCCTGAGCACACCACCCCCGGGAGGAACGGATGAGCACCACCGGCACGATGCCCACCGTCGACGCCGCCCCTCGCGCCCTGCTCGCCGAGACGGCCATGGATCCGATGGGCCAGGTCACCGCGTCGGTCTACGAGACCGCCCGGCTGGTGGCCTCGGCGCCGTGGCTGGCGGGCCACCGGCAGCGGATCGAGTTCCTCGTCCGGGGCCAGAACCCGGACGGAACCTGGGGAGGGCCCGGCGCGTACGTGCTGGTCCCCACCCTGAGCGCGGTGGAGGCCCTGCTCACCGTGATGGGCGCGGATCCGCCCGGCGAGCCGCCCGCCCGGCTCGACGGCGGCGTCGTGACCGCGACGCGGCGCGGCCTGGACGCGCTGTTCGCCCGGCTCGGCCCCGGGGCCGGGGAGAGCGCCCTGCCCGACACCATCGGCGCGGAGTTCCTCATTCCCTGGCTGGTCGGCGAGGTCAACCGGCATCTGGACGCGCTGGCGGAACATTCCCTCACCGGGCTGGACGCCTGGCGGGGATCGGGCCGCCTGGGCACGCCCGACGGGTGGAGCGCGGCGCCCCTCGACCTGCTGCGCCACGTCGCCGAGCGGGGCGAGGCGCTGCCCGCGAAGGTCTGGCACTCGCTGGAGGCGCTGGGACCGGCCGCCGTCCGCGCCCCGCAGGTGCGGGTCGTCGGCGGGGCCGTGGGGTGCTCACCGGCCGCCACCGCGGCCTGGCTGGGACCGAAGGACGACGGCGAGCCGGCCTCGGACCGGCGTTCCGCGATCCTCTACCTGCGCGCCGTGCAGGACAGGCACGGCGGCCCCGTCCCCGGCGTGACGCCGATCGACGTCTTCGAGCGGGCCTGGGTGCTCGCGGCGCTGGCCGAGGCCTTCCCCTCCCTGACGCCGCCGCCCGAGCTGGGCGACAGCCTGGAGGCCGTCCTCGGCGACCTCGGGGCGCCCGCGGGCGCGGGCCTGCCCCCCGACTCCGACGACACCGCCGGGGTGCTCCACGCCCTGAGGCTCATCGGCCGCCCGCGCTCCACCGAATGCCTGTGGACCTACGAGAGCGACACCTACTTCCGCTGCTTCGCGGGCGAGCGCACCCCCTCCACCAGCACCAACGCCCACATCCTGACGGCCTTCGGGGACCAGGCCGGCGACGGCGCCGCCCCACCGAAACAGGCCCGCCTCCGGCAGGCGATCACCAAGATCTCCCACTGGCTGTGCGGGGAGCAACGCCCCGACGGCAGCTGGCTCGACAAGTGGCACGCCTCCCCGTACTACGCCACCGTGTGCTGCGTCTCGGCGCTCGCGCGGCACGGCGACGCCATGTGCGCCCCGGCGCTGCGCGCGGCCGTGGGATGGGTGCTCGACACCCAGCGGCCCGACGGATCGTGGGGGCTGTGGTCCGGGACGTGCGAGGAGACGGCGTACGCCATGCAGACCCTGCTGAGGGCCTCGCGCCACGACGACGCGGTGAGCCGCGCGGTGCTGCGCGGCGACGCCTTCCTGGCCGGGCACGGCGACCACCGGGAGCACCCGCCCCTGTGGCACGACAAGGACCTCTACGCCCCCGTCGCGGTCGTGCGGGCAGAGGCACTGGCCGCGCGGGCCCTGGCCCGCACCCGCTTCCCCGGAGAGTGGCGATGAGCGCCGTGCCCGTTTCCCGGGAAGCCGTTTCCCGGGAAACGGCTTCCGGGAAAACGGCGGTGAGCCCCGCGGCGGCCCTTCGGGGAACGGCGGCGGGCCCCACCGGGATCGGCGGTCCCGGCGCCTCGCCGGCCGGTCCGGAGGTGGCACCGTGAGCCTGAACAAGTACCGTTTCGCCCTGCGCACCCGGTCGTTCCTGGACGCCCACGCCGCGGACCGCACCGGCATGGTCGAGCTCAGCCCGGCGCCGGACCGGCAGCTGCTGGTATGGAACCCGGAGGCGGTCGGGGAGATCTTCCGCTCCGAGCGGCGGATGGTCCTGGAGGGCAGCGACACGCTGGGACCGCTGGTCGGGAGGCACTCCATGCTGTTCGCCAACGGGCAGCGACACGCGGCGTACCGCAAGGTGGTCGGCACGGCGCTGCGCGGGCACCGGCTGGCCGCCTACCGCGGCGTCATCGCCGAGACGACCGACTCCGCCCTCGGCTCACTCGCCCCGGGCACGACGTTCTCCCTGCCCGAGTGGACCCGCGCGCTGACCCTCCGGATCATCGGCAGGATCGTCCTCGGCCACGCCGAGGACGAGACGCTCGGCCCGTTCACGAAGTGGGTGGAGTACACGCTCGGATCACGGGTCCGCACCCTGGCCTACCGGCACCTGCGCGGCCTCGGCCCCCTGCCCTCGCCGTGGCGGACCTTCCAGCGGGACAGGGCCGAGATCGTCGGCGACCTCCTGCGGGCCTCACGGTCCGGGGGATCCCGGCAGGGGCACGAGCCCTGCGGAAAGCCCGCGGAAAGGACCGGGGCAAGGACCGGCGAACCACCGGCGATCGCCGGCCTGCTGACCTCGGGGGAGGAACCCCTCGGCCCGATGGGCGACGAGGAACTCTCCGACCAGCTGATCTCCCTGCTGTTCGCGGGCCACGAGACGACCGCGTCCGCGATCGCCTGGACCCTGTTCTGGCTGCACCGCGACGAGCACGTCCGCCACGACGTGCTGGCGGAACTGGAGGCGACCACCAACGACGGCTCCACCACCGAGGCCGTACCCCTGCTGAACGCGGTGTGCCAGGAGGCGCTGCGGATCTCCCCTCCCGCCACGGTCGCCGGCAACCGGATGCTCACCTCGGACTGGCGGCTGCTCGACCGGTCCGAGCCCGCGGGCACCCGCCTCACGCCGTGCATCGCCCTCGCCCACCGCAGCCCCGAGATCTACCCGGATCCTGGGCGCTTCGACCCCGGGCGGTTCCTGGGCACCCCCCGGCACGCCCAGGAGTACCTTCCCTTCGGCGGCGGGACCCGCCGCTGCCTCGGCGCGAACCTGGCCATGCTGGAGATGCGGATGGTCGTCGCGGCGGTGCTGCGCCGGCACGACCTGCGCTGCCTCAATCCCGAAGCCGCCGTGCCGCACCTGCGCGGGCCCGCCATGGGACCGGGACCGCTCAGAATGGCGGTCGGCGGCTGCCCCATGCGGGCGGGACGGCCGCGCCCCGCCCCACCGGCCGGTGAGAGCGAGGTGCGGGCATGACCGGGACGACCACGCCGGTCCGGCCGATGACCCGGGGGCGGGCGGCGCTCCGCATCCACCGGCTCGAATATCCCTTCCCCGCCGTGTACGCCTGCCACGTGCTGTGGGGCGCCTGCTTCGCGATGACCTCCCCCGGGCAGCTGCTCGCCGTTCCTGTGCTGGTCACGCTGCTGGCCAACCTGCTCGGCATCATCTCGCAGAACCCGCTGAACGCGGCGCTGGACGTCCGCGCGGACACCAGCACACAGGGCAAGGGTGACATCGCCGACGCGACGCGACTGCTCGGCCCGCGCACCGCCTTCCGGTGGGCCGCCGCGGAGATGACCCTCGCGCTGGGGCTGTCGGCAGCGGTCTCGGTGTGGCTCGCCCGCCCCGCCGTGGTGATCGGCGTGGCGCTGGCGATCGTCCTGCACCTGCTCTACAACCTCGAACCCGTCCGGTTGAAGAGCAGGGGCTACGCCAACCCGGCCTACTTCGGCCTGACCTTCGCCCTGCTGCCCTGCGTGTCGACGTACTCGGCGATCCGCCCGGACATCCCTGTGCCGGTCTGGCTGGTGTTCGCCGGTCTGGCGGTATTGCTCTTCGGGCGCTCGCTGTGGTGGTCGATCCCCGACCGGACCGGGGACGCCGTCGCGGGCGACCGCCCGCCGGCCGTGCGGCACGGCGCCCGCGTCGCGCTGCTGGTGGCCTGCGCGGGTACGGCGACGGCGCTGGCACTGATCGGCTGGGGGCTGCTGTGGCTCTACGGACCCGCCTGGGCGCTGCTGGGCGTCGCCGCCTGCGGCGCCTTCCTCGTCGACAAGCTGGGCCTGCTGCGCGGCATCTCCGACGAGAACCTCCCCGACGAGACGTCGATGCGAAGGCGCAGCCTGTCGCTGGTCCTCGCGGCCGACCTGCTGCTGGTGGTGATCCCCGTCATCCTCGTCATCGCCCGGTGAGCACCTCCCTCACCCCTTGACCGCGCCCACGAGCCCGTTGACGAAGTAGCGCTGCAGAAGGAGGAAGAGCGCGATGACCGGGATGACGATGATCAGCGACGCGGCCATGACCTCGTTGTAGTGCGGCACGTCGCCCGACAGCAGGGTCTCCAGGCCGAGCGGCAGCGTGTAGAGGGAGGGGTCGTTGAGAGACACCCGCGTGAGGACGTACTCGTTCCAGGTCGGCACCGCGGTCAGCACGGCGACCGTGATGAGGGTGGGCCGGGCGAGCGGCAGGTAGACCGACCAGAAGATCCGGAACTCCCGCGCACCGTCCGCGCGGGCGGCCTCGCGCAGCTCCCGGGGGATCCCGCTGAAACCATTGGTGAGCAGCAGCACCGTCAGCGGGGCGGTGCCGTTGACGAACGGCAGGACCAGGCCCAGGTGCGAGCCCAGGATGCCGAGGTTCTTCTCCAGGATCACCACGGGGAGCAGCACCGTGATGCCCGGCACGAACAGCAGCGAGACGAAGAACCAGAAGAGCGCCTTCCTGCCGGGGAAGTCCAGCACCGCGAAGGCGTACGAGGCGAGGCTGTAGACCACCAGCACCCCGGCGACGGTCATCGCGGTGACCTGGAGGCTGTTGAGGAAGTAGTCGAAGAAGTGCAGGCGGCTCCACGTGGCCACCAGCGTGTCCAGGGTGGGGTCGGCCGGGATGAGGTTGCCGCCCCGCAGGATCTCCTCCCTGGTCTTGAACGCTCCCGACAGCATCCACAGGAACGGGTACAGGCTGATGAGCGCGTACGCCACCAGGGCGGTGCGGGCGACGGTCCGCACGATGCGCGATCCGATCATCGAATCCTCCTGAGCAGCCGCGCGTTGACCAGGGTCAGCAACAGGGCACCGGCGAAGAGCAGCCAGCCCAGCGCGCTGGCCATCCCCAGGGTCTGGGCGAGGCCCTTCATGAACGAGAGCCGGTAGACCTGCAGGCCGAGCACGTCGGTGTGCCCGCCGGGCCCGCCGTTCGTGACGATCAGGAAGATCTGGAAGCCGTGCAGCGCGTCCCGCACGCCGAGCAGCACGATGGCCGCGGTGAGGGGCGTCAGCAGCGGCCAGACGATCCGGCGCATCACCTGGCGAGGCGCGGCCCCGTCGATCTGGGCCGCCTCGATCACGTTGGGGTCGATGGCCTGCAGCCCGCTGAGGTAGAGCAGGGTGGCGACGGGAACGCTCGACCAGACCAGCACCAGGATCAGCGTGGGGAGCGCGGTGTCCGGGTTGCCGAGGAAGCCCTGCGGCTGCGACAGGCCGCCCAGACCGAGGGACCGCAGCAGGACGTTGACCGCCCCGTCGGGCTCCAGCACGTAGCGCCAGGCGTAGTAGACCGCGATGCCGGTGGTGACGTAGGGCAGGAAGTACACCGAGCGGAGCACCCCGCGCAGCCGCCGGACGGAGTTCAGCGCGACCGCGAGCGGGAGCGAGACGGCCACCGTGAGCGCCGGGACGGCCACCATGACCTGGAAGGTGTTCCAGGCCGCCCGGCGCAGCTCGGGGGCGAGCGCCGGGTCGGCGTACAGCAGGTCGAGGTAGTTCTGGAGGCCGACCCACTTCCACTCGGGGGTGAACCCGTTCCACTTGGCGAAGCTCAGCGCGAAGCCGGTGCCGATGGTGTAGACGCCCATCAGCAGGAACAGCGCCACCGCGGGCAGGACGAAGGCCCACCCGGTCAGCCACCGCCCCCAGCGGCTCCGGCCGCGGCTTCGGTCACGACGGGGCGACTCCGCGGGGAGCCGCCCGGCGCGATCCTCGGTGGTGAGGGTGCTCACTTGGTGGACTTCCACATGGAGCCCATGATCTTGTCCATCTCCGGCCCGGCCTGCTGCGGGGTGACCTCCTTGAGCGGCGTCAGCCTGACCATCAGGTTCCCGGGCTTGACCTGGTCGTAGTCGGAGGGGAAGAAGGTGGTGTCACCGGCCTCGTAGGTGGCCTCCGGGGCGCCGGTGAAGTACTTCTGCAGCGACGCGAGGTCGGGCCCGAGCAGGGTCTCCGCCTCTGTGCCGAGGTCGGTCGCCGGCAGGTCGAGCGAGGTCTTGGCGACGATGCCCGCGCCCTTGGGCGAGGTCACGAAGTCCAGCCACTTGACCGCCGCCTCCCGGTTCTTGCTGGTGGCGGTGACGCCGAGGGAGGTGAGCGCCAGCGGCGCCATCACGATCTCCTTGTTGAGCCCTTCCGAGGACGGCGGGATCGGGAAGGCGAGCACCTTGTCGGGGGTCATCCCGTTCTGCGCGAGGAACGCCAGGGTGAAGGTGCCGCCGATGTTGAAGGCGGACTTGCCCTGCGCGAAGGCGACGTCCGCCTCGTCGATGCCGAGCGACGTCGTCCCGGGCATCCAGTACGGGGTGAGCTCGCTGTACAGCTCGAGCGTCTTGATCCCGTCGGGCGAGCCGAAGCCCTGCGTGGTGTCCTTGGCGAACAGCGCGTGGAACCTCTCCTTGCCCAGGTAGGAGTGGGCCAGCGGCTGGTAGGCCCAGTTGAAGCCGGTCTGGGTGACCTTCAGGCCGAGGGAGAGGCCGCCCTGCTTGGGGTCCTCGTCCGTGGTCGCCTTGAGCGCGGCGAGGAAGTCCTCCCACGTCTTCGGCGGCGTGTCCGGGTCGAGCCCGGCGGCCTTCAGCTTCTCCTTGTTCGCGTAGACGATGCCGAACGCGCCGGCCGTGAACGGCACGCTGAACAGGGTGCCCGCCTTGATCTGCTTGAACGGCGAGTCGTTGGCCGCGAGGTCGATCCGCTTCTGCGTCATCAGCCCGGCCTCGCGGGTGGTCGGCAGCAGCCGCTGCCTCCAGGCGTCGGAGACGTCGGCGGCCAGGTCGACCAGGAGGCCCGAGGAGCCGACCTCCAGGTCCTCGCCGCCCGCGTGCAGCTCCAGCACGTCCGGCAGGTCGCCGGTCTGCGCGGAGCTCTGCACCTTGCTGACGAACACGTCGTCGGGAGTGATCGCCTCGATGGTGACGGCGATGCCCGTCTCGGTCTTGAACTGCTCGGCGGCCTTGGCCAGGGCGTCGGCGTGGGTCCGCTTGAACGTCCACATCTTCAGCGTCTGGCCGGCGGCCGCCTGCCCGCCGCCCTGGTCACCGCTTTGGCCACCGCTCTGCCCTCCGCCCGCGCAGGCGGCCGCGGTGAGACCCACCGCGAGCGCCAGACCGGCGGCGAGAACCCGCTTGCCTGCCTTCATGTCGCTTCCTTCCCCACTGCTGCGGTGCGTGCGGCACGGTCCGCACATGACGGTCCGGTGCTCCCGCGTCTGGCGGGCTCCGGCACCCGGCGGGCGCGGTCAGGTGATCGGTGTGGGCCGGTTGGCATCGGCATCGTCACTTCCTCGGGGGGTCGCGGAGGATGAGTCCGGGCTCTCGCCCGTGCCCCGGGGGGATCCGGATCACGGGGCGACATCCGCGCAAATCGTTAAGATTGGTTCCGAAACTTACACGCAACACAGCGCGTGTCAAGGGTCACGCCGGGGCGGAGGAGGGACGGCGGCACACGCGGCGGAGCGTTCAGGCCGACCGGCGGCGGACCAGCCTGGCCGGGATGACCGTCTCGGCGGAGGGCTGCGCGGTCCCGCCCCGCAGCCGTTCCAGCAGGCGACGGGCGCACGCCTGACCGATCTCCCTGGCCGGGTTGGCCATGGTGGTCAGTCCCGGCGAGACGAGGCTCGCCGCCTCGATGTCGTCGAACCCCATGACGGCCAGGTCCGCGGGAACGCGCAGCCCCCGCTCCTCGGCCGTGTCGAGCGCGCCGATGGCCATGATGTCGTTGGCGCACAGCACGGCGTCCGGAGGTTCGGGCAGGTCGAGCAGGCGGGCGGTGCCCGAGGACCCGCCCGCCCGGCTGAAGTGCGTGTGCGCCACGAGCCGGGGATCGGCGTCCGCGCCGGCGGCCAGCAGCGCGGAACGGTAGCCCGCGACGCGCTCGGCCGCGGGCCCCTCCGCGTGCGGGCCGCAGACGAAGCCGATCCTGCGGTAGCCGCGTTCCAGCAGGTAGCGGGTGGCCTCGGCGGCCCCGCCCTCGTCGTCGCTGTGCACGACGTCGACACCGGCCTGGACCAGGCGGCCCCCGAGCCGCACGACGGGGATGCCCGCCCCGATGACGGGCAGCAGGTCCTCGGCGTGCGTGTGGAAGACCGCGAAGGCGAGGCCGTCCACCTGCCGGGCGATCATCTGCTCGATGGCGGCGCGCTCCAGCTCCCGGTCGCCGTCGGTGTTGCTGATGATCTCGTCGTAGCCCGCCGGTCCCAGCACGTCCTGGAGCCCGCGCGCCAGCGCCGGGTAGAAGGGGTTGGTGATGTCCGGGATGATCAGCCCGATCGTCTGGCTCCTGCTCGTGCGTAGCCCGCGGGCGAGGACGTTGGGCCGGTACCCTAGCTGGTCGATCGCGGCCAGCACGCGCCGCCGCGTCTCGTCGGCCACCGGGCGGCGCCCGTTCAGCGCGTGCGACACCGTGGTCGCACTCACCCCCGCGAGCTGCGCCACCCTGGTGATGCTGGGACGGTCACCGCGGACCGGCCCGCGAACGTCCAGGCCCGCGGCGCCGGCCTCCCCGCCTCCGGCCCCAGCGCGCCCCTCCGCCCCCTGACCTTCCCGTGCTTCCCGTGCTTCCCGCGCCTGCCGTGCCTGCCGCGCTCCCTGCGCGGGCTCATCCGCCGGGGGCCGCGCCGCCCCGGCGGGCGGGACCTTCCGCGGGCCGCCACGCGCGAGGTCCCGCGGCTCCTGGCCTGGCAGGTCACGGTCGAGCGGATCACGGTCCGGCAGGTCACGGAGCGGGTCACGGCCGGACGGATCGCGGGAGAGGAGGTCGAGTGCCGCGTCCAGCTCGCGGCGCCCGAGGTCCGCGGCGTCCTCGAAGGCGGCACCGGCGGCGATCCTGAGCAGGGTGGACTCCCAGACCTCGCGGACGGCGGCCAGGACGAGCGCGGCCACGACCCCGGCCCCGAGGCCTCCTCCCGCGCCGGGGCCTCCCGCGCCGAGGCCGTCCGCTCCCGCGCCGGACTCGATCGCCTCGCGCAGCGCGTGCTCCTGTCCCGCGAACATCTCCCGGGAGTACGACCGCAGCGCCGGGCTGTCCCGGTAGATCCGCGCGTGGACGGCGACCGTCCCGGCATCGGCCGCGTCGGCCGCGTCGCCTGCGTCGCCTGTGCCCCTCCCCGCGTCGGGCGAGGTCCGGGCCATGACGCGGCGGATCGCGTCGACGGGCCGCTCCCCCGCCGCGCGCTCCCGCAGCGCCAGCTCGGGAGCGGGCCACCCGAGCGGATCCGCCTCGAAGAAGATCTGCTCCTTGACCGGGAAGTGGTTGAAGACCGTCTTGGTCGAGACGTCGGCCATCGCCGCTATCTCGGCCACCGTCACGGCCTCGAAGCCGCGCTCGGCGAACAGGCGGCGTGCCGTGCCCGCGATGGCACGCCGCGTCTCCCCTTTCCTCCGCTCACGCCGCGTGGGGGGTCGCTCCTCGGAGGGTGCCGGGACCATGGGCAGATCTTACATCGACACACTCCTTACACCCACTATAAGTTTCTCAGGGCGGCTCGATGCCGCCGTCGGGCCGGCGCACCCGGGCCGACCAGCGCTCGTGGAGGTGCTCCAGCGGCGGGTACTTCGCCGCCAGCGCCTCGTCCAGGTCGATCCCCCAGCCGGGCGCGTCGTTCGGGTAGAGGTATCCGTCGACGGGACCGATCGTGCCGGGGAAGACCTCGTGGACGGCCTCGGGATACAGGTGCCCCTCCTGGATCTGGAAGGCGGGGGTGGTCACGTCGAGCGCCACGTTGGCGGCGGCGCCCACCGGCGAGACGTCCGCGGGCGAGTGCCAGGCGGTGCCCACGCCGGTCAGCTCGCAGAGCGCGACCAGCTTGCGCGCGGGGGTGAGCCCGCCCACCGACGAGACGTGCAGCCGCAGCAGGTCGACGCCGCCCTCGCGGACGATCCTGGCCGCGTCGGCGACGGAGCTGAGCTGCTCGCCCGCCGCGATGGGCATCGGGGCGGCCTCGCGGACCTCGGGCAGGCGGTCGTAGAACTCCGGCGCTATCGGATCCTCCAGGAAGAAGAGCCGGTACGGTTCGAGCGCCCGCGCGAGAGCGATCGCCTGCTTGGGAGTGAGCCGGGAGTGCACGTCGTGCATCAGGCCCGGCTCCTCCCCCAGCTCCCGGCGGGCGCGCTCGAACAGCTTCGGGGTGTCGCGCAGGTAGCGCTGCACGTCCCACCCGTCGGGGTACGGGGAGCCGGGGTAGCCGCCCGGCGAGCCCGGCGAGCCGTAGTGGCCGAGCCCGGGCGCGCCCGTCTGGAGCCGCACGTGGCGGTACCCGGACGCCAGGATCGCCTGGGCCTCCTCGATCGTCTCCTCCACGGTGGCCGCGCCCGCGTGCAGGTAGGTGTCGGCCGCGGCGCGCACCCGGCCGCCGAGGAGCTCGTACACAGGCATGCCCGCGCGCTTGCCCGCGATGTCCCAGAGCGCCTGGTCCACCCCCGACAGGGCGCTGTTCAGGACCGGGCCGCCCCTCCAGTAGGAGGAGAAGTGCACCATCCTGGTGATGTCCTCGATGTCGGCGGGGTGGCGGCCGATCAGAAGGGGGCCGACGTGGTGCTCCACCGCGGCGGCCACGGCGTGGAAGCGCTGGGTGAAGGTCGCGCAGCCCAGGCCGTACAGGCCGGGGTCGCTGGTGTCGACCCGGACCACCACGAGGGGCATGCCCTCGGGGGCGGTGACGATCGGCCGGACCCCCGTGACGCGGAGGGCGTCCCTGGCGGGCCAGGGTGCCTGGGTCTCTGGCATGGGAAGGGATGTCACGCGGCCTCCGCGGCGTCCGGTACGGGAAGGGTGGTCACGCGGTCTCCGCCGCGTCCGGCACCGGGAAGGGGTACCGGACGGTGAGGCCGAGCAGGCGCCTGGCCTCCCCCAGGTCGACGGGGACGGCCCTGCCCGGCAGCGGGACCCGCCGCTCGACTCCGGGGTGGAAGCGGTCGAGCAGTTCCTCGGTGGGCTGCGGGGCCAGCGTGTCCTCGGCCGTCACGAAGATCGCGCGGTAGCCCTCGATCGGCCGAGTGAGCGCCTGCCAGGTGGCGAGGGCGGCGTCCCTGCCGTCGAGGTAGGTCCACAGCTCGGCGGCGCCGGAGCCGGGGTCCTCCGCGTACTCCCGCGCACGCTTGTCGAGCTTGTCGCCCGGCCCGCCGAGCAGGGGGAAGCGCAGCGCGACGACCGTCATGCCGTAGCGGCGCGCCATCATCGCCGCGGTCGCCTCGTCGGCCTGCTTCGACAGCCCGTACGGGTCCTCGACCTGCAGGGGCAGCGCCTCGTCGATCGGGAGGTAGGCCGGGTGCAGCGGGCGCGAGGCCCAGGGGAAGCCGAGCACGGAGTAACTGCTCGCGATGGCGGCCCGCCGCACCCCCGCCTGGCCCGCCTCCTCCAGGACCACGAAGGTCGCCCGGGTGTTGCCGCAGAAGACCTCCTCGGGCGTGCCGAGGACCGGGGCCGGGATCGCGGCGAAGTGCGCGACGGCGTCCACGCCGTCGAGCGCGTCGCGCACCGTCGCCGGGTCTCCCACGTCCCCGACGACCACCCGTCCCGCCACCGGCCCGCCCGGTTCGCGGAGGTCGAGGGCGGTGACGGCCACGCCCCGGCGCGCGAGCAGGTCGAGCATGAGCCGCCCCAGCCTGCCCGCGGCCCCTGTCACCAGGACCCGCCCGGGAACCTCACTCATGCGTCACCACCTGCGGTCGGGAAGGACGCACTGGTGTCGCAAATCGATTTGTACATATGGAGTCAGCTTGCTACCCCGCCATTGCCGTGTCAATAGCGGTGCGCCCCGGGCGCGTCCGAAGCACGCCCGGGGCGACGTCACCCGCTCCTGGTGTCCGCCGGTCACGACGTCCACCCGGTGCAACAGCCGGGCTCCAACCTGCCCGCCGTCGCCCGGCAAGCTGAAAACCGGATCGACCAACGGACCGTCCCGAGAGATCGAGGCTGACCCGCGGCGCGTTCTGCGAACGGACGCCGCCCGGCGCATGCCGGAACCGTCCACGCGAGGCTTATGGGCAGGGAGGACTGTAGGGCACGCCGGGAACATACGTCCGCCATTCCTCCGGGGTGATCCAGCTTCCGCTGGTCGCGCAGATCCTGGAGGCGATCCTGTCCTTGTTCGTGTCCCAGAGCCGCACGGTGTTGTCCTCCGCCGCGGTCGCGATGGAGTCGTCAGCTGGGTTGAAGGCGACACTTCGGATGGCCGCGGTGTGTCCCTGGAGGGTGGCGAGAAGCACGGGGTTGCGCGGATCCGTCGTCCGGTACAGCCGGACCAGCCGGTCATCACCGACAGTGGCCAGCGTGGTACCGGTACGGTCGAAGGCCAGACGAGAGACATTCCCGTTGGCGTCGTTCAGCGAGGACGACAGCGTGAGCCGGACACCACCGGAGACGTCCCAGAGCCGGACCGTCCCGTTGAAGGACGCGGTGGCGAGCACCTCGCCGCCGCGAGCGAAGGCGATGCTGTTTATCTGTGTCTTTCCCGTCCTGACGTACGCGACGTCCCGAGGGTGCGCCGGGTCCCGCACGTCCCATACGCGGATCGCCCCATCATCGGTCCCCGCGACCAGGGTTCGCCCTGCGGGGTCGAACGCCAGGCAGAGCGGCGTCGAACGCTCGTCGCCGCGCGCCAGCGACCAAGCGGACATCACGGCCTGCCGGCGCCCTTGGCCGTCAAGCGACCACAGTTCGATCCGGGGATCATCGACGACCGCCTCTCCGGTGTTGCGCTGCGGCCCTATGGTCACCGCGAGCAGGCGCGCGTCGCCGCGAAGCGCCATCCCCGAGGTGGACTCTCCCACCCAGCCGCGGCTTCCCTTGACGAGGGGAACCTCGGCGGGCACGAGACGCCGGTCGAGGCGGTAGGGCGTTCCGTCCTGCATCTGGTCGGAGGTGAACAGCGTTCTTCCGTCCGGGCCGAAGGTGAGCGTCGCCCAGGGGTTGGTCGACTGCCCCTCACCCTCTGATGCTTTCCGCAACGCGGTTCCTCCGGGGACGTTCCATACCCGCACGGCGTCTATGCCCGAGGACGCCAGAAGTTTCCCGTCCGGGGAGAAGGAGACGGCGTTCACCATGTTCGTGTGGACTCCGATGGACCACGCGTCGAGTGGCCAGATCCTGACGATCCCATCGTTCCCCCCGGTGGCGATCGAGTTCCCCACGGGGGCGAAGTCAACGGCCAGGACATTGCCGACATGGGACAGGGAGAAGACGACCCGCTTCGTGGCCACGTCCCAGATTCTGACCATGTTGTCGGACAGATTGGCGGCTCCGAGAAGGGATCCGTCCGCGTTGAAGGAGAGGCTCACGGCGAGGTTGGTGTCCTGGGCGAGTTCCAGATTCGCGATCTTCTGCGCCCTCTCGGTGTTCTTGATGTCGAAGACGCTGAGCTGCTGGGGAAAGCCCGAGATCGCCAGCCGGCGGCTGTCTCTAGAGAAGGCCGCGGCGTGAGCGGCGTAGGAGTCCGGGACTATGACTGTCAACTCCGGCTTCCGAGGGTCGGCCACGTCCCACAGTCCCGCGTACGAGATGATCGGCGCCTCCAGCAGGGTCCGCCCATTGGGTGCGAAAGCGAGCAGATCGGCGGCACCTCCCAGATTCCCTTTCAGGACGGCCACCGGGCGCCCCTTGAAGATGTCGGTCCACAAGATGGTGGGGCCTTCGGTGCCGGAGGTCGCGAGCACCCTTCCGTCGGGTCTGACGGCGGCCGTCCATGCCCGCGCCGTCAGCGTCAGCGGGCCGATCAGGCGGGGATCGCCGGGATTCTTGACGTCCCAGAGCTGCCAGGGGGCCTCTCCCATGGATCCCACGAGCATCATCGCCCCGTCGGGCGACCAGAGGACCTGGCCGGGCCCCCCCTTCGGGAGCCGCGCCCCCGGCAGCACGGCGACCTGCCGTCGCAAAGACACGTCCCACAGGCGGACGGTGTCATCGGCCCCGACGCTTGCGAGAATCTGGGCATCCGGCCGGAAGGCCACGTTCCTCACCGGTCCGTCGTGACCGAGCAGTCGTGTCGCGGCCGGAGTTCCGGAAACGGACAGCAGGCTGTTGCCCGCCTCCTCGGTGGGAGAGATGCGGTAAGCGACGAGACTGAGTCCCATGGCCAGGGACGGGTCGAGGCTGCGCAGCGCGTCCGCACGGGCGGCGACCTGCCGGGAGAGGGCGAAGACGCGGTCCCTGTCCGCGTCCGAGCGTGCCTTGACGGCGACCCCCCCGCCGGTCACCGCCAAGACCAGCAGGGCCACGAGCGAGACGATCGCCTGACGGCGGAGCTTGGCGCGGCGCCTTTCCGCCTCCTTCTCAAGCGAATGGGCGCGAACACCGGCCCGCAGGAACTCCGACGCGAGCGGGCCCAATTCCTCCGTGCGGGTCTCTGCCCACGCCATGGCCTCGTTCAGGCGCGGGCCGCGGTCAAGGAAGCTCGTGTGTCTTCCGTTCGCGTCCCATGTCAAGGCGGCGTCCTCGATGCGCTGGCGCACCAGGACACCGCTCCGGTCCTCGTCGATCCAGGACCGTAACCTCGGCCAGTGCCGGATCAGCGCCTCATGGGTGAGCTCGGCGAAGCCCCCGTCGACGGAAACGAGCCGGGCGTCGACGAACTTGCCGAGGAGGTCGCCCGCCTCGGCCCGCTGTTCCTGTTCCAGGTGCGCTTGCAGGTCGGTGAGCGGTACGCGGCGCCTGGTGTCCTCCAGGCCGTCCTCCAGACGCACCATGCGAACGAACATGCGCCGGGCGAGCGGCTCGGCCGTCGAGGGGAAGCCGTCGAGGGTGACATCAGCAGTCTGGGACAGGGATTTCGCAATGCCTCCCGTGGCGCGGTATCCCGCCAGGGTGAGGACACCGTTCTGCCTGCGCTGCCAGGTCTGCAGAAGGGCGTGCGACAAGAGGGGGAGAACACCTCCAGGTCCCCTGGCCGCTATCTCGCTGTCACTGCCGCACTCCTCCAGCAGCAGATTGGCCAGGCCCGTCTCCAAGGTCAGCCCGGCCAGTTCAGCCGGTTTCTCGATGACATCTCGGAGCTCCGCCGCGGTCATGGGAGGAACCACATCGGCGTGCCGGAGAGCAGGCAGCAGTTCCGGGTGATCGGCGCAGTGACCGAAGAAGTCGGATCGCAGACCCATCACCACCGTCACAGTCCGGGACTCGCACACGCTTCCCAGCGCCCTGATGAAGAGGAGCCGCTGGGCGATGTCATCGCACTCGGTGAATATTTGCTCGAACTGGTCGACCACCAGCACCACGCGAGATGGTGCGGCCCCTGGATCCGCCGCTCCCTCTCCGGGCCGATCCAGGTCTTCACGGAGCGAGGCCGCGTGCTCCAGCCGGGCGCGCAAGACATCGCCGGCGATTCCCATGGCGGCGGACATCTTCCGTACGAGCTGCTCGAAGGGGTCGTTTCCAGGAGTCATGTAAACGCACGACCAACGCTCTCCGTCCGACGGCCCCGGCTTTGAGGACAGAGCCGGGATCAACCCGGCGCGCAGGAGGGATGATTTACCCGACCCGGAAGGCCCGGTCACCAGCCATGGCCGACCAGGGAACGTATGTTCCCTTATCCGTTGGGCCAGTGAGAATGTCAGCTGCTCGCGCCCGAAGAAGTACGCCGTGTCATCAGGCCCGAAGGAGGACAAGCCCTGGTACGGGCTGTGCTGGCCGTCGTCGATCGCAGGAGGGGCTTCAGGGGGCGGCGGAAAGGCGTAGGAGGCGTTGTCCACGAGTGGTTCCCGGTCCAGCTCGTCGGCCGCCTGGCGACGAGCCGGAGGGAGCCTCCGCTGTTTCAGGACCCGGTTGAGAACACGATAGACATCGTCCAGGGTGAGCAGGCGGGGTGCGAGGGGGTCGCCCTCCGTCATGATCCGGATGAGTTCCCCGGAGAAAGCGGTGTGCCGTTCATCCCGCGGCGCCCAGGCGAGCTCGTCCCGGCTCGTGGAGGTCAGCAGGTACGAGCCTATCCACCTGGTGTTGTCGAACGCGTCGTCGGCCGCGCTCCCGGATATCCCCTGCGCGCGGCCGGCGAAACAGCAGTCGAGAACGACCACGACGGTCCGGGCATGGCTCCGGGTGAGAACCTCGCGGACCACGGAGTAGGGAAGGGCCTGATAGCCCGCGACTCTGTCCGTCAGGTCCACGGTGGCGGCCGTCGCCAGGTGCAGCTCGCCGTCGATGCTCACCAGTCCGTGACCGACGTAGTAGAAGACGAGGGCTTTGGACGCCTCCCGCGCGCTTCGCTCGAGAGCTTCGGCGATCTGCTGTGGCGCGTCGGCGTCCACCATTGTTTCCAGGTTCGCGGGATCGAGTCCCGCGCGCTCCACCAGGCACGCCCCCAGATCGGTCACCGTTCTTCCGACCGAGGGAATCGGGCTGAGTCGTGATTCCCTCCTGTAGGCCCCGGAGCCCACGATCAATACTTTGACCCCTTCACCGGAGAGCAGCCGCCTAGCGCCTGGAGCCGCCACGAGGGGGCTCTCCTTCCAGGCTCTCGGCGAGTTGCCTCGTCAGTTCACTGACTCCTTCGGCGGTCAGTGCCTTCACACCCTTACTTGTTACTTCAAGCTGATTTTTTCCTTTCGTGATTTTGACGGAAATCTCGCCAGGACGTGACCGCAGCCAGGCGATCACCACACCGGACAACGCGGCCACCGCTCCACCCGAACCGAGAGCCAACTGAAGGCCCTCCGCCATCGGACCGAGACCTCCCGGTGGTGGGGGCCGCTCGATCACACGCATTCGCCCACGGATCTCCACCTCCTCGGCGAGCCATGCGTAGAGCTCACGAAGCCGATCGGCACCGGCGTCCGTGGTCACGACGATATCCATGGGCCCTCACCTGGTAATCGGGGTATCGCTTTCATGACGAAGTAAGCATTGCAAAGGAGGGCAGCCATAAGGTCTCAATTTCACAACCCTGACGTCCGATATAAGCCATATGAGAACTATTTCCGATTAATCATGGTTTAGCGGACAGCAGCAACCGTTACCTAAACGCGGTGAATCGACAACGTCGGTCGGCTTGCATCAGGAACGAGGGAGGCCGGGGACGACGGATCGCGGCGTCGCCAGCACACCGACAGGGAGCGGCAATGTGTCCGGGACCCGCTCGAGGCCCGGATCACGAGGCCGCGGATTCGCCCGCACCGCGAGTAGATCCTGGACATGGAGCTTGTTCTCGTCTCGTTTACGCTGGTAGAAGGATTGCGAGAGGCCGTCGGCGCGGATGCCGGACAGCGCTGCCATGGCGAAGACCTGGCGCAGCGGCCGTTTGAAGCGCTTGGGGCGACGGTTGTTGCCAGTGACCCGGCCCGAATCGCGCGGCACGGACGCCAGTCCGGCGTAGGAGGCCGGCCGGCCCACGTGGGCGAAGGCGGCCCGTACGTCGCCGCCGGTGGCGACGACGAACTGGGCGCCGAGCAGCGAGCCCATTCCGGGCAGACTCTCGATGATGTGCGCCTGCGGATGGGTGTGGAATCGGCTGGTGATCAGCTTGTCGGTGTTCTTGATCTCCCGATCCAGTTCCAACAGCTGGCGGGCCAGCTTCTTGACCAGGAGCGCGCTGGTGGCCTCGCCGGGCAGTGCGACGCTCTGCTGCGCGGTGGTGGCCATGGCATCGATGCCCTTGCGCCACGCGCCCTGCCGGTGGAGGAAGCCGGTCTCGACCACCAGCTCGTCGGTGGCCGTCAGCTCGGCCAGGTCGCCGCGCATGCGCGCGGTGTCGGCGATGATCCGAGCGTCCTTTGCGTCGGTCTTGCCCTCGCCGCGGAAGATCCCGGCCATGCCGTTGACCACCCGGCCCGGCACGTAGACCATGTGCCGGCTGTTGGCCAGCAAGATGGCCAGCGGCAACGCGGCGGTCGGGCTGACCAGGTCCACCGCCCACCCCACCTGACCGCCGGTCTTGGCCACGCTCGCCGCAGCACGCTCGATCAGCTCTTCGATCTGCCGCTGGCCGTCGCCCACCTTCACCGACCGCAGCTTCTTTCCCAAGGCCTCGATCGCCGCCACGTGACGGCTGGTCTTGCCCGCGTCGATACCGATCCACACGCTCGTCGCCGTCACCCGGCCCGCTTTCCCGTTCTCGCAGCTCAACCCCGTGGACGCCCCTGCCTGCAGGTCCCTGAACAGCGACAATTCGCATCAGATCTCAATCAGCGTCCAGGGCGACGAGGCGGCCATTCCTTTCAAGCCACAACCGCGGCAACACACCATCAGCCGCGCCCCGCCGCCCCGGGCATCCAGAGCGACTCACTCCAGACAAATCGACCTTAGGGAGAACACCATAAGAGTCTCCGATAAGACCTTTAAATGTTAGGAAACTTTCCTAAAGATATTGACGGACCGTTGTCGCGATGTGTTGGATGGGCGGTCATCGAGGCCACCGGCCGAGACCTCTCGCCACCCCCTTGGCCTGTCAGGCCAGCGAGGAGCTCCACATGCTCAGACGCATCCGAACGACGGCAGCCGCGATCCTGGGTGCTACGGCTCTCGCCGTCGCCACTCTCTCCGCCCCCGCGGCCGGCGCCGCACCGCCGCCGAACCTCCCGGCCGCGCGGGCGCAGGCCGCCCCGGCGACCTTCACCCACCCCGGAGTCCTCGTCAGCAAGCCACAGCTCGACTTCATCCGGGCGAAGGTCAACGCCGGCGCCCAGCCGTGGAAGGGTGCCTTCGACCAGATGATGGGGCATTCCCTGGCGTCGCTGTCGCGGACCCCCAAGCCGCGCGCGATCGTGGAGTGCGGCTCCTACTCCAACCCCAACAACGGCTGCACCGACGAGCGCCAGGACGCGCTCGCCGCGTACACCATGGCGCTGGCCTGGTACATCACGCAGGACAGCAGGTACGCCCAGAAGGCCATCCAGATCATGGACGCCTGGTCCGCGGTGATCAGGGACCACACCAACAGCAACGCCCCGCTGCAGACCGGATGGGCCGGATCCTCGTGGCCCAGGGCCGCCGAGATCATCCGCTACACCTACACCGGCTGGTCCGCCGCCTCCGTCAGCCGCTTCTCCACCATGCTGCGCACCGTCTACCTGCCGAAGATCATCAACGGTTCCAACAGCAACGGCAACTGGGAACTGAGCATGATGGAGGCCGCGCTCGGCATCTCCGTCTTCCTCGAGGACCGGGTGAGCTACGACAAGGCCGTGGCCAAGTTCCGCGGGCGGGTGCCGGCCTTCATCTACATCTCGTCCGACGGCGCGCTCCCCAAAGCGCCTCCGGGGAGCGGCATCGACACCCGCGCCGAGATCATCAACTACTGGCAGGGCCAGTCCACCTTCATGGACGGCCTCACCCAGGAGACCTGCCGCGACTTCACCCACACCGGGTACGGGCTGTCGGCCATCTCGCACTTCGCCGAGACCACCAGGATCCAGGGGCAGGACCTCTACCCGGAGATCAGCGAGCGGCTGCGCCACGCGCTGGGCATGCAGGCGAAGTACCAGCTCGGCGCCGCCGTGCCGTCCTCGCTGTGCGGAGGCACCCTCCACCTCGGGCTGGGCCCGATCACCGAGGTCGGCTTCAACGCCCTGAACACCCGGATGGGCATCGCGATGACGAACACCCAGCGTCTCACCGAGCAGCAGCGCCCGGCCGGGACGAACGTCCTCTTCGTCGCCTGGGAGACCCTGACCCACGCCGCCAACCCCAGCTGACACCGATCCCCCGAGGAGCCGGCCCGGTTTCGACCGGGCCGGCCCCTCCCGCGCGTGAGAGCTCGCGTCAGGCGTACCCCCCGCCCCCCGGGAAGATGCTCCCGGGGGGCCGGGGAACCGGCCGCTCCGGTCAGTCCGTGAGCCGCACCCGGATGCCGTGGGCGTCGGCCCGCTGGACACCGCCGGCGTCCACGTTGGAGATCCGGATCAGGCCCTCGACCGTGCCCTTCTTGCCGTTGCCGGTCAGCCTGAGGATCAGCATTCCCGGGTCGCTCCCGTGGGAGGAGTGCGGGTCGCCGGAGAGCGGGTTCGGCCCTCGCGTCGAGGCGAAGGCCCACTTGTGGTCGGGAGAGACCGCGAAGAGGTCGACCGTCGGGTCCGCGCTGAACGGCGAGACGAGGTCGACGGTGTCGACGTGGGCGCCGCTCGCCCCGTCGAAGACCTCGGCGACGTTGGCGTCACGGTCACCGGCCCACACGTACCCTTCCCCGGCGGACGCGAGGACGCCGTGGGCGTCGCGCTCGGGCGAGTCGTCGTTGAAGAGCAACTGGACCGCCGGGGTGTTGGGCGGGTTCGCGGGCGAGTAGCCGCTCATCGGCAGCCGGAAGACGCTGAACTGGTCGAGGTTGCTGTGCGTGCCCCCGCCCCCGTTGCCGAAGACGGTGCCCTTCGCCTCGATGAACCCGCACCCGTTCGCCGGGATCCTGGTCGCGTCGTACTCCCCCACGATCGACATCGGCGTCGTGTGCCAGTCGACCACGAGCATCCCGCCGCCCCGCAGGCTGACGAAGACCGGGCCGTTGTCCGAGGCGATGAACGGGCAGATCGGCGCGTTGTCCGGCCGGAGCGCGGGTGACTGGCACGGCGCGCCGTTCGGGGTGGCGCAACCGGCCAGGTCGATCGTCGCGGCCGGCTGCTGGACGAAGGTGTTCGAGGCGTAGTCGGTGCTGACGCGCTCCAGCTTCTTGCCGTTCTGGTTGGCGATGATCAGATACCTGTCGTCCTCGGTGGGCCAGAGGGCGTGAGCCTGCCGTACGCCCCCCGCCCCCGCCTCGGTGAGGAGGCAGGTGAGCGGCTGCCGGGTGCGGGCGTCGAAGACGACCACGTGGCCGCTGGCGACGAAGGCGAGCGCGGCGTGGGTGTCGGCCTTGTTGAAAACGATCATGTGCGGGCGTACGGGCACGCTGCCGGTCCTCGCCAGGCAGAGCGACGAGGTCGCGCCGCCCAGGTCTATGACGTGGACGGGCTGCGTGGCCGACAGCTGTTTGGTGACGTCCCGTCCGGAGTAGACGCTGACGGTGCCGCCGTGCGCGAGCCCGTTGGTATTGGACTGGTCGACCAGCCACACCTCGTACGACTTCTCGGCCGCCACGTGAGCCGGCGCCCCCGCACCCAGAACGAACAGCGCCAGTACCGCGACGATCACGGCCCGCCACTTCCCCATGAGCCCTCCAGAACCGCTCCGGCCGGAGTATCTCCCCGTATCCCTGTGGAGTCGGCTGTTTTCTACTTTTAGCCTTGCGTCTCCATAAGTCCAGAAATTATGTGATTTGTAAGGAAAGCACGTCAAGGCTCCCTCGTTGCGAGGAGGAAGCGTCTTTCGAGAGGTGGTCAAACCTCCGCGAGAGAAAAAAGAAAACATAAAACCGCTTCGATATACAAAGCCACGCGAGGTCCCGGCGATGGTAGCCACCGCCGGGGACCGCGCGGTGCCGCGGGGCGCGGCGGGGTGACGCCGATCGGTGACACGGAGCGTCGCGGCACGGTACGCGCGGCGGAGATCGAGGACCTTCCCACGTCCGAACGCCCGGGAACGGTCCCGAACGTTCCCGGGCGTTCCCGGGCGCCGTGATCGCTATATTGGCGAGATGAACGCGCTGGTCCGACGCCCGCTGGGCCAGACCGCCCTGTCCGTGACACCGCTCGGCCTGGGACTGGCGGCCCTCGGCCGTCCCGCCTACATCACGCTCGGCCGTGCCGAGGACCTCGGCGACGACCGGGACGTCGCCGCGATGCGGTCGCGCACCTGGGCCGTGCTCGACGCGGCGTGGGCGGCCGGCGTGCGCTACCTCGACACGGCGCGCTCGTACGGGCGGGCGGAGGAGTTCCTCGCCGGGTGGCTGCGCGAGCGCGGGATCGCCCCGGGGGCCGTCACGGTCGGCTCGAAGTGGGGATACGCCTACGTCGGTGACTGGCGGCTGGACGCCGAGCGGCACGAGGTGAAGGAGCTCACCGCCGACCGGTTCCGCGTCCAGCTGGAGCAGACACGCGCGCTGCTCGGCGAGCATCTGTCGCTCTACCAGATCCACTCGGCGACGGTCGAGAGCGGCGTGCTCGACGACGAGGACGTGCTCGACGGGCTGCGCGCGTTGCGGGCGGAGGGGGTCGCGGTCGGGCTGTCGACGAGCGGGCCGCGCCAGGCGGACACCATCGGGCGGGCGATCGAAGCCGGGCTGTTCGACACGGTGCAGTCGACGTGGAACCTGCTGGAGCGCTCGGCCGGTGAGGCGCTCGGGCGAGCGCACGAGGCGGGGATGGGCGTGATCGTCAAGGAGGGGGTGGCGAACGGCCGGTTGACCGTTCGCGCGGCCCCCGCCGCGCTCGCGGCCGCCGCGCGCGAGCGGGACACCACGCCGGACGCGCTCGCCCTCGCGGCCGTACTGGCCAGGCCGTGGGCGGGAGTGGTGCTGAGCGGCGCGGTCTCGGCCGGGCAGCTGCGCGACAACCTCGCCGCGGCCGGGATCGGCTGGGACGCGGAGCTTGACGAGCGGCTCGCCGGGCTGGCGGAGGAGCCCGAAGACTATTGGGCGAAGCGCGGCGCGCTGCCCTGGAGCTGACCGCGCCGGGCCGGGGCCACACCGCGCCAGGCCGAGGGCCACGCTGCCCGGGACCGCACGCCCGGGACCGGATCGCACCGGGCCCGGATCGCACCGGGCCGGAATCACGCCGGGCCGGAATCACGCCGAACCCAGGGCCGTGCCAGGCACAGGAGCACGCCGGGCCCGGAATCCCCCTTCTCAGGGAGGTGCGCGCAGCGGGGTGCGACCGAGATCGCCGATCAGCTCGGGAAGAGAGTCGAAGACGTGGCCGGCCCCGGCCTCGCGAAGCTCCTCGGGCGAGAAGCCTCCGGTGCGGACCCCGATACCGGGGATGCCCGCCCTGCGGGCGGCGAGGAAGTCCCAGGTGGAGTCTCCCACCGCGACACCCGACGCGCCCTCGACCTTGGCGAGTGCCACCTGGAGCAGGTCGGGCGCGGGCTTGGTCGCCTCGACGTCCTCCGACGTGGTCCACGCCCGGCAGCGTGACCGGCCGTCGATGAGGTCGAGGAAGTGCTCGACGTGCTGGGGTTTGCCCGACGAGGCCAGCACGACGGTGAACCCGCGCCCGCCGAGCTCGTCCAGGAGTTCGGTGGCTCCCTCGAAAGGCCGTATGTCGTCGAGGAACACGTCGAACTCCTCCACCCACGCGTCGCGCAGCGCGTCGCCGTGCCGCCGCTCGACGTCGTCACCGGCGAGGGCGGCCACCAGCTGGTCCCCGCCCATGCCGATGTGCCGGTGGATGCGCCACACCGGCAGCCACACGTCGTAGCGCCCGAACGCCCTGAACCAGGCGAGCGCGTGCTGGTAGTTGGTGTCGACCAGGGTGCCGTCGATATCGAGGATGGCGGTGTCGGCCATGTGGGGGATGTGCCCCCGCCCGTACGGCGCCATTCGGAGCGGTGTTCCCGGGATTGGGGAAAGAACCTGCCTGCCGCGCTTTGCGAAGAAAGCGGCGCGGGTGTCTTCCGCGGCCCGGACAGCGTCGCCCTCAGCGCCGCGACCATCCACCCCGGTGACTCACCGCCTCTCAATCACCAAGGTCAGAAATGTTATGAACAATGAGATGGCAGATTCTCCATCCTGCACCGGTGTCCGGCCCTCGGCGGGCCTTTCCGCGCCGCACGGGATGGTCTTCGAAGCGTGCTCGGGGAGCGGGACGGGGCTCGGCGGGGGCGGACCCGCCCCCGCCTCCGGTTGCGTACGCCGCTCCGATCGCTAGAATTCTCGGTCATGACGTACTCGTTCTTCTTCAACCTGCGTTAAGCCCCCGTCGGCGAAGCGAGGCACACCCCCGTCGTCGACGACGCGGGGCGGCGTAGCGCCGTCCCGGGCTGACGTGGGAGAAGAACGATCACTATGCGCATTCGCGCGAGTTTTCTCACCGCACCGCGTCCCAGCGCCCTCGCCGTCTCGTGACGGCGGCGCGCCTGGTGGCGCGGTGCGTTCACGGGCTGGAGTCGACGGTCGCGGCCGAGATCCTCCAGCTCGGACTCGGAACGGTCACTCATCTGGGGCATCGCGAGGTCCACTTCCGCACCTTCGGGTCGGAGCCGGGAGTGCTCGGGCTGAGCACGGCGGACGACGTGTTCCTGCTCGCCGCGCAACGGCCCGACATCGGCACGACCAAGCGTGATCTCACCGTGCTCGCCCAGCTCGCCGAGACCGCCGACCTCGGCACGCTGATGCGGCTGCGGGAGGAGCAGGGAGGTTCCGGCGCGGTCACCGGGGTCGAGGTGTCGGCGTCGTTCCTGGGCCGGCGCACCTTCAACCGGTACGACGCCGAGGACGCCGTCGGTCAGGTCCTGGCGCGGCGGCTGGGGATCGGCTACCACTCGCGGCGGGCGGGCGCCGGTCCCCCACCCGCGCACAGCGGGTGGCGGCTGACCCTCGACGGCACGCGGGCCACCCTCATGCTGAGGATCACCGACCGGCCCCTGCACCGGCGCGCCTACAAACAGCGCTCCATCCCGGGGACCCTGCATCCTCCGCTGGCCGCCGCGATGGCACGGATGGCCGACATCCACCCCGGACACACGGTCCTCGACCCCTGCTGCGGCGCCGGAACCCTGCTGATCGAGGCCGGGCTCCACCAGCCGCGGGCCCGCTTCCACGGCTTCGACCTGGCTTCGGAGTCGTTGCGGGCGGCGAAGGAGAACGCGGCGGGGCTGCCGATCTCCATCGACCGGGCCGATGCCGGTCACCTGCCGCTACCGGGCGGCGGCATCGACCGCGTCCTGTGCAATCCCCCCTGGAACGGTCAGGTCGCCGCGCGGGGCCGGCTCTCCGGCTCCTCCTCGCACTGGTGGGCGGAGCTGAGCCGTGTCCTGGCGCCCGGCGGCATGGCCGTGGTCCTGCTTCCCGACGCCGGGGACATCGCGGCCGGGATCCGGCGACGGTTCGTCCCGCTGCGCGTCCAGCGCGTCCGGATCTCCGGCGCGCAGCCCTTCCTCGTCCAGTTCGCGGCGCCCGGCGAGCGAAGGGGGTCGTAATGCCGTGGACTCCGTCCGGCGGAAGGGCGCCGGACGGAGTCCTACCGGGTCCTGAGCTGGTCGAGGGTGTGGCCGGTGGCCCGCTTGAACAGGTATTCGGCCCGTTCGTAGGAGAGCCTGCGGCGGCCGGTCTCCGGGCACAGGTCGGCGGGTTTCGGAGGCCGGCCGGGACCGGGCCTGCGGTCGGACAGGAAAAGAGGGCCCCGGCGACGGCCCGCGACGAGCCGCGGGAGGATCTCGGCGGTACCGGAGCGCCAGTGGACCCAGCCGGATCCGGTGGCCACCTTCCCGCGCCGCCCGGACAGGTCGAGATCCTCGACGTTGAGCGAGAGCACCGGGCCCGCTCCGGCCGCGCTCTCGTGGAGCAGCAGCCACAGGGCGCGCTCGCGCGGGGCGATGTCCTGACGCTCCCAGAGCGCCTCGACCCGCGACCGGTCCATGGGATGGGTGCGTCCCCGGGGCTCGGGCCTGCGCCCGAGTCCCGCGGCCAGGTCACGGTGCGCTCCACCGCCCGGACCGCCGGCCGCCGAGCCCCGATCGCCTGCCGGCGGACCCTGGCCGGCTGCCCAGGCGCAGAAGGAGCGGACGGCCCCGCGGTGGCGGTTCCACGTGGCGGGGGCCGCGTCTCCCCACGCGGCGCCGAAGACCTCCGTCACCCGCGCGGCGCTCACGTCCGGCAGCGGGATGTCGTCGCCGAGGTCGCGGCGCAGCCGGTTCATGGTCTGGCGGTAGGAGCGGACGGTCGCGGCGTCCAGGTCGTCACGGGCGAGGAAGGCGGTCGCGGCCTCGGCCAGGGTGACGACCGCCCCCGGCGTGGCCCTTCCCGGAATGGCCCTCCCCGGGATGGCCCCTTCCGGGGTGACCGCCCCCGGCCCTGCCGGATCGCATCCGGCCGACTCAGGCCCTGCCGTTCCCGATCCGGCCGCTCCCGATCCGGCCGCTCCCGACTCGGCCGCTCTCCGCGCGGCGATGTCGGCGCAGGCCGCGGCGCGTCCCGTGAGGACGGCGCGTTCCGGCCCGTTGAGGGTGAGGGCGGCGGCCCGTTCGAACTCCCGCCGGGCCTCCTCGTGGCGGCCGAGCCTGGCCAGCAGATCACCGCGCACGCTGGGCAGGCGGTGGTAGCCCTTGAACACCGGCTCGCCGACCAGCGTGTCGACGAGCGCCAGACCCGCTTCCGGGCCGTCGGCCATGGCAAGCGCTACCGCGCGGTTGAGCTGCACGACGGGAGTGGGCAGCACCCGGGCGAGCGCCTCGTAGAGGGCGTTGATCTGTGTCCAGTCGGTCTCCTCCGCCGTACGGGCCCGCGCGTGGCAGGCGGCGATGGCGGCCTGCAGCACGTACGGGCCGAGAGGCGCGGCGCACTGCCTGGCGCGCAGCAGGGCCGTGAACCCCCGGCGGATGAGCAGCTGGTCCCAGCGCCCGCGGTTCTGCTCGTGCAGCGCGACGGGCTCCCCCGACGCCCCCGTCCTGGCGGCCGCTCGTGACGCCTGGAGCTCCATCAGCGCGACCAGGCCGTGCACCTCGGCCTCGCCGGGCGCGAGTCTCGCCAGCAGGCGGCCCAGGCGCAGCGCCTCCTGGCAGAGGTCCTGACGCATCCAGTCGTCGCCGGCACTCGCCGCGTACCCCTCGTTGAACACCAGGTAGACGACCCCGAGGACCGACGACAGGCGCGCCGCCCGGTCCGGACCCTCCGGGACCTCGAAGGGGAGCCGGAGGGTGGCGATGGTGCGCTTGGCCCGGACGACGCGCTGCGCGACGGTCGACTCGGGGACGAGGAACGCGCGCGCGATCTCCTCGGTGCGCAGGCCGCCGAGCAGCCGCAGCGTCAGCGCCACCCGGGACTCGGCGGGCAGCGCCGGGTGGCACGAGACGAACATCAGGCGCAGGACGTCGTCGCCCATCTCGTCGTCGAGGGCCGCGTCGATGTCGGCCTCGGCGGTTCCCGCGGTCCCCGCGGCGTCCCGCCGGGTGGCGAGGTCGTGGGCGAGCTGCTCGTGCCTGAGGCCGAGCCGCTCCTCGCGGCGCAGGTGGTCGATGGCGCGGCGCTTGGCGACGGCCATGAGCCAGGCGCCCGGGTTGTCCGGGACGCCCGCCCCCGGCCACTGTTCGAGGGCGGCCAGGAGCGCGTCCTGCGCGAGCTCCTCGGCCAGCCCCACGTCGCCCAGCATCCGGACGAGCCCGGCGACGATCCTCGCCGACTCCATCTTCCAGACCGCGTCGACCGCGCGGTGGGCGTCCCCGGACATCACGTGCCCGATCAGAGCACCCTCCGGACCGGTTACGCAAGCGTCCGGTCAGTTCTCCGGGCCGAAGACCTGCTGGATGTCCCCCTCGCCGTCACCGACGATCCTCCAGAAGCGCCGGGCCAGCTCGACGGCCTCCTCCTTCGAGCGCGCCTCGACGAGCGCGAAGCTGACGATCGCCTCCTTCGCCTCGGTGAACGGCCCGTCGGTGACGGTGATCTCACCGCCGGAGGACGAGATGTGGGTGCCGGCCGGGTCCAGGCCTCCGGTCGCCAGCAGCACTCCCGCCCTGGTCATCTCCTCGACGAAGGCGGCCATCTCGGCCTGCATCGCCTCGCTCGGGGGTGCCATGTCGTCGCTGCCCTTGGTCGTCATCAGGAACCGCATCGTCATATCTCCTTCAGGTGTCCGGGTGACCGATCCTCGCCGGTCCTCGGCCACGCGTCGAACGGAGCGACCGGAAATCGACACACACCGCCCTACCTGGGCGGCGACCTGATGTGACAGGGAATGTCATGTGACAGGGAATGCGTGCCCGATCCAGATCATCGCAGCTCAGAGGCGTCATGGAGGCGAGAGGTCGATTCCCGCCCCTTCCGTTCGACGCGTCAGCGAGGCCGGGCGAACCGGCGGACCGAGAACGGCGACGGCCCCCGTCGCGCCGAGAGGAAACGACATGACCGCCATCCAGCCCGGCAACCCCACCGTCCCCGCCAACGGCGCCGTCAACGGCCCCGCCGGTGACCCCGTCACCCCCGCGACGCGCGTCCTGCTCGCCTGCTCCGTCGCCGCCGCGCCCCTCTTCGCCGTCGTGTCGCTGGCGCAGGCCTTCACCCGCGAGGGCTTCGACTTGACGCGCCACCCCCTGAGCATGCTCGCCACCGGCGACCTCGGCTGGCTCCAGATCGCCAACTTCCTGCTCAGCGGCGCCCTGACGGTCGCCGGGGCGGCCGGCCTGCGCCGCGTCATGCGCGGCACGCCCGGCGGTACGTGGGCGCCCCGGCTGATCCTGGTCAACGGTGTCGCGACGGTCGCCGCCGGCGTCTTCGTGATGGACCCGGGCGACGGATTCCCCGCGGGCACCCCCCTGGGCCAGACGGGCACGTTGAGCTGGCACGCCCTCATGCACCTGGTCGCCGGGTCCATCGCGTTCACCGCCCTCATCGCCGCCTGCTTCGTCCTGGGCCGCCACTTCTCCCGCACCGGTCGTCCCGGTTTCGCCGCGGCCTCGCGGCTCAGCGGCCTGATCTTCGCCCTCGGCGACGGCTGGGCGATGTCGGGCGGGCGGGCCGGTTCCCTGACCCTGGCCGTCGGCGCGATCACCGCGATGGTGTGGATCGCCGTGGTGGCGGCGGACAGGCGGGCCGCGCTTCGCTAGCCGGCCGCGTCCGGAAGGCCGCGCATCACGCGGACCGCCAGAGCCGCCACGAACGCGAACAGCACCGCCGACGCGAGCAGCAGCCGCACGCTGAGGCCCTCCGGATCGGGCCACGCGGTGAGCACCAGGGCCGCCACGGCGGTCACGACGCACGCCGCGACCCAGCCCCACCGCCCGAGCGCGGCGAACCGGCGCGCGAACACCAGGCATCCCACCGTCATCCCGCCGACCGCCAGCATAGGCCCGAGACCGTGCAGGGCACCGTGCCAGCTGATCTCGGGTGCCCCGGCCGGCGCGCCCGGCGGGTACCCGGCGCCCGCGTCGGTGACGAAGACCCCGCCCACGATCAGCCCGGCGCCGAGAAGACCGACCAGCAGCGGGCCCCAGGTGCCGCTGCGGCCGGGACGCAGCGCCCGCCACATGCCGGCGGCGCAGGCCACGTACAGCACGCCGGTCACGGTGAAGTTGGCGATCTGGATCCACCCCCGGTCCCCGAGACTCAGCAGGCTGATCGGGTGGTGGCCCAGGTCGTACCCCTCGCGGGTGAACGCCTGGATCAGCACCACCGCGACGAACAGCGGGCCTGCGACGACGCCGCACGCCAGCAGCTTGTACTTCACGGTTCTGTCTCCTCGCCGGGCACCCCTGCGGTGCCACTCGGCGGAGACGTCGGAGCCACCGGTCCCGTTCCGGACATCCACCCCTCATCCCATCGCGAGAAGCGGCAGTCCGCCATACGCGCACAGCCGGATCCGCTCGGCGGCGATCGCCGGAGCATTCGTGGAGCCGCATCTCGTCCGTGTGGCCCCCTTTCCCGGCGAAGTCCTCCTCACGGAGGCCGGGTCCCCGGCGGGGCTTTCGGCCCGGGGACAGCGCATTCGTTCCAGCGAAATCCCGCTCTGCGAGAATGCTTTTCGAATGCCTGGAACGTTGTACGTTTCCGTTCCAATACCCCGCCATCTCCGCCGCGAGAAAACCGGGTCGCGAAGCGGGCCCGCGAAGAGCGGTCCTCGAAGGAGGGCGGGCGCCGGGAGGAGGCGGGCATGGAGAGCGGAACGCGGAGATGAGAGGCGAGCGTGCCCGTGCCGCGGCGACAGGATCCCGCCCGAATCGCCGCCTTTTCCGCGCCGCGGAGGGCGTCGGAGGGCATCGGAGGCCCACCACTCTTCAACACGTGAAATGGCAGTCGCATACGGGTTTCACGATGACCGTAGATGCGTAGTTGATTTGCCCCGAACATCACGTCTGTGATCGACTACCTCCCATCCCATTCGATGCGAATGCCTCATGAACGGACCCCACCCCCATGAGTACCTCTCGCGAATCCGACTGGCAGCCGGTGGAACTCGACGCCGACCGGCCGCATTCGGCGCGCATCTGGAACTACTGGCTGGGCGGGAAGGACAACTACCCCGCCGACCGCGAGGCCGGGGACATGGTCGAAGGGCTCATACCCGGCATCGTCGACTCGGCCCGCGCCGACCGGGCGTTCCTCGGCCGCTGCATCAAGCACCTCGTCGGCGACGCCGGGATCCGCCAGTTCCTCGACATCGGCACGGGCCTGCCCACCGCCGACAACACGCACGAGGTGACGCAGCGGATCGCCCCGGAGTCCCGGGTCGTCTACGTCGACAACGACCCGCTGGTCCTGATCCACGCCCGCGCCCTGCTCGTCAGCAGCCCCGAAGGCGCCACCACCTACCTCGACGCCGATCTGCGCGACCCCCATCACATCCTGCGGGCGGCGGCGGAGACCCTCGACTTCACCAGGCCCGTCGCGCTGATGCTGCTGGGGATCCTGCACCACATCACCGATGACGACGAGGCCAGGAAAGTCGTGCGGGACCTGGTCGACGCCGTCGCGCCGGGCAGCTACCTGGTGATCGCGCACGCCACCGCCGAGGTGCACGGCGACGCCATGCACGAGGCGATGCGGCGGTTCATGGAGCGGGGCGGCACCCCGATCGTGGCCCGCGACCGTGACCACCTCGCCTCGTTCTTCGACGGCCTGGAACTCCTGGAGCCCGGCGTGGTCTCCTGCTCGAGGTGGCGCCCGGAACACTCCCCGTGGGGCGAGCCCGCGGAGGTGTCCCAGTTCTGCGGCGTCGCCCGCAAATCCTGACGTCCCCTCTTCCGGGGCCGCCTTCCGTCCGCTCGCCGAGGCGCCGCCCGACCCGCCCAGGCCCCCGGACCCCGTCCGGACCTGCCGGATGATCCCGGGACCGGGGGCCGGGAGAGTTTCCCCCTCGCGACGGCCACGATGACGCCGGCGCGGCCACGGTCGCCGACCGGTCCGGCTGTCCGCGGGGCGCGGATCGCCGCCCTGCCGCCCCCTGCCGCCCCCTGCCGTCCTCAGCCGCCCCCGGCCAGGTGCCGGTGTTCCCCGGTTCCGGCACCTGACCGGCGACGAGGTCACCCGACGCGACCAGCGCGCCGAGTTCGTTCGGGGTTTATCCAGGGCGCTCCGGTGCAGTCTCATAGTCGTCCGTCGCTGTCCCTCAGCGACTGAACACCTAAAACAGGGATATAACAGCACAAAGCATGATTTATCACTGTTAACCCTGGGTCGAAGATCACTGATCCAGCCAGGCTGTCGCGAAGATCGACATGGGAGGCCGTCTCCATGAACCCCGCTCAGGATCCCGTCGCACCACCCCCCGGCGCCGCGCTGCTCGTCGTCATGGGAGTGACCGGTTCCGGCAAGACCACCGTGGGAGCCGCCCTCAGCCAGCGGTTGCGGGTGCCGTTCGCCGACGCCGACGACTTCCACAGCGAGGCCAACATCGCCAAGATGTCGGACGGGATCCCCCTCGACGACGACGACCGGCTGCCCTGGCTGCGCGCGATCGGCGCCTGGCTCGCCGGCCACGCCGCCACCGGCGGCGTGGCGAGCTGCTCGGCGCTCAAACGGGGCTACCGTGACATCCTGCGCGAGGCCGCACCGACGGTGACCTTCGTCCATCTCCACGGCGACATGGACGCCGTACGCCGGAGAGTGGCCGGCCGCCCGGGGCACTTCATGCCCGCCTCGCTGGTCGAGTCGCAGTTCAAGACCCTGGAGCCTCTGGAGCCCGACGAGCGGGGGATCGTCCTCGACTTCGCCATGTCCGTCGACGAGCTCGTGGACGCCTACCTCACCACGACGGCCCGGACGCGGCCGGACCCGTCCCCCGCCGGCCCCGCCGCTCCGGCTACGCCCGAGAACCGGGACCGGGGCGCGGGTGAGGACGCCGGCGAGGCCGGGAGCACGAGGTGAGCCCCCTCCTGACCGCGCTCGCCGAGCCCGCCGCCACCTCTCCCGGCAGGCTCATCCCGGCCGCGCTCGTCGGCATCGCGCTGATCGTCGTACTGATCACGTACTTCAAGCTGCACCCCTTCCTGAGCCTGACCCTCGGCTCGCTGGCGGTCGGAGCCGTCGCGGGCCTGGCGATGACCGACACCATCGCCGCCTTCACCGACGGGTTCGGCAGCACCGCGGCCGGTGTCGGCACGCTCATCGCGCTCGGCGCGATGTTCGGCAAGCTGCTCGCCGACTCCGGCGGGGCCGACGAGATCGTGGACACGATCGTCGGCCGGTCCAGCCCCCGCTCCCTGCCCTGGGCGATGGCCGCGGTGGGCGCGCTCATCGGCCTGCCGATGTTCTTCGAGATCGGCCTCGTCCTGCTGATGCCGGTCATCTTCCTGGTCTCGCGCCGCTCCGGCGTCTCCCTGATCCGGGTGGGCATCCCCGCGCTCGCGGGGCTCTCCGTGATGCACGGGCTCGTCCCTCCCCACCCCGGTCCGCTGGTCGCCATCGACGCGCTCAAGGCCGATCTCGGCATCACGCTGGGCCTGGGCGTGCTCGTCGCCATACCGACGGTCGCCATCGCCGGACCGCTGTTCTCCAAGTACGCGGCCCGCTGGGTGGACGTACCGGCACCGGAGCTCTACGAGACCCGGCCCCCGGCGGAGGACACCAGGCGGCCGTCGTTCGGCGTCACCCTCGCCACCGTGCTGCTGCCGGTCGTGCTGATGATGGGCAAGGCCCTCGCCGACATCCTTCTCGCCGAGGGCAACGTCCTGCGCACCGTGCTCGACTTCCTCGGTACGCCGCTGGTGGCGCTGCTCATCGCCGTCATCGTGGCGATGTTCACCCTGGGCCTCGGCGCCGGCATGGACAGGAAGGCGATCGCCGGGTCCCTGGAGCAGTCGCTGCCGCCGATCGCGGGCATCCTGCTGATCGTGGCCGCCGGCGGCGGTTTCAAGCAGACGCTGATCGACACCGGGATCGGCGACCTCATCGCCACGTGGGTGGAGAACAGCGGCCTGTCGGTGCTGCTGCTCGCCTGGCTGGTCGCCGTGCTCATCCGGCTGGCCACCGGCTCGGCGACCGTCGCGACCGTCACGGCCTCGGGGATCCTGGCCCCGCTCGTCGCCAACCTCGGCGTCGGGGAGACCTCGCTGCTCGTGCTCGCCATCGGCGCGGGCTCGCTGTTCTTCTCCCACGTCAACGACGCGGGCTTCTGGCTGGTCAAGGAGTACTTCGGACTCACCGTGGGCCAGAACATCAAGACCTGGTCGGTGATGGAGACGATCATCTCGGTGACCGGCCTGGTGTTCGTCCTGATCCTGAGCCTGTTCTTGTAGTTCTCGCGGCCGGTCCTCGCCGCCTTCGCACGACACGGTGCCGGTCAGTCCTGGCGATCACCCGACACCGTGTCGCGCAGACATCGGACGGCGGAGTGGACCGGCTCCAGCGGCTCCTCGACGCAGAGCCCGACATCGCCGGGGTCGCGTCCCTCGCGAATGTCCCCGGCGATGTCCTCCAGGGAGCGCGCCAGCGCCCGTACGGCCGCCTCGGACGGCGGCGGCGCGCCGCGCTCGGTGCGCGCGACGGTGGCGGCGACCGCGTCGGCCACCTGCTCCAGCGCGGCCATCGCCGGCATCCAGGTGGTGACGCGCCGGCTGATCACGGGGGGTTCGGCCAGTGCCCGCTGGAAGACCGTCCGCAGGTCGCCCAGGGTGTCGTACACCCCCCGGCGCAGCCGCGCCCTGCCGGTGTGCTCGGTGTCGAACGCGTGCCGCAGGTAGTTCGCGGTGGCCGCCACCGCGTCGGCGAGCCGCGGGCCGACCGGCGCCTCCCAGCTCGCCGGCCACGGCAGGTATCCCAGCACCAGGACGATCACGCATCCGATCAGCGTGTCCACCAGCCGGATCCTGCCCAGGTCGGGGCCCCCGTGGGTCAGCAGGTCCACCAGGAGCAGGACCAGCGACGCCTGGAAGGTCGACATCAGCCCCCAGTTGCGTTGCATGCCGTAGGGCATGAGCGCCGCGCACACGGCGATGGGGATCAGGAGCTGCGGGCCGTACGGCACCAGGACGAGCACCAGGGTGCCGATCAGCGCGCCCACGACGGTCCCGAGCGCGCGTTGCACGGCACGCGCGAACACCGACCCGAAGTCGGGCTTGAGCACCAGCGCGACGGTCAGCATCATCCAGTAGGACCGTTCGAACCAGCCGGACGCGCTGAAAGCGGCGGCGACGCCCATGCAGAGTCCGAGCCGGACCGTGTAGACGCGGACGAGGTGGCCCCGCCACATCTGCTCAGCGACGGCGAGGATCCGGGAACGGTAGCCGACCGGTTCGTAGGGCAGCTGGTCCGCCGCGACGTCGCCGCCGGACGCCAGCTCGGCGGCCCCCCGCACGGCGAAGTGAAGAGCACGCGCGGCGGGCGAGCCGGGCTCGCAGGGCGACATCCGGGGCGCGGGCCCACCGGCGAGTGACCCGGCGACGGCCCTGACGGCGGGCACGGTCCCGGCGGGCGGCTCGCGTCCCTCGTAGCGCAGCGAGAGCAGCGCGTTGCGGATCAGTGAGGCCTGGTTCAGCAGGGCCACCAGACGGGTGCGGCCGGGATCCAGCCCCGCCGCCGGGGAGCGGGCGCCGAGCACGACGTCGTAGCCGCGCTTGAGAGCGGTGTCGAACGCCGCCAGCGCGGGGGCGTCGCGATCGGAGAACAGCCGGTCGAGGGCCTGGTAGACCTCGATCACGGCGGCCCGCTCCGGTGCCCGGGGGTGGAACGGCCAGTCGGCGACCCCCAGCACGATCACCCACAGCACGCCCAGCAGGAACGCGAGCGCGTTCGCCTCCGACGCCCCCGGCAGTCCTATGCCGGTGGCGATCCCCGTCATCACCAGCAGCTGCAGCCCGGCGGCCGAGCCGGTGGCCCCGCCCGTGCTGATGAACGCGGACACCAGTGAGACGGCCACCACGACCGGCACGATCCACCAGCCGTGGCCGCGGACCGTGGACCCGACGAGGTACCCCAGCGCCCCGGCGACACCGGCCGCGCCCATCAGGATGATCCTGGCCCGGTACGGGCCGCCCCGGTCGGCCATGCCGGCGTTCATCGCGCCCAGGGCCGGCAGCAGGCCGACCGTGACGTCACCGGTGGCGAACCCCAGCAGGAGCGGGACGGTCACCGCCACGGCCATGCGCAGCATCGGCCACCACCGGAGCGGCGCGGGCACGGGCCTGACCGTCTCGACCAGCCAGCCGGGGGCGGCGTCGGTCAGCCGGTCGGCGGCCCGCCGGAAGAGCGGGGGCATCCCTCGCCGCTCAGGGGATGATGGCGTCGACGTATCCCCCGTCGACGCGCAGGGCACCGCCCGTGGTGGCGGAGGCCTGCGGTGAGCTGAGGTAGACGACCATGTTGGCGATCTCCTCCGGCTCGATCAGCCGTTGCAGGAGCGACTGCGGGCGGTGCGCCCGCATGAAGGCGCGCTGGGCCTCCTCCCAGGGCAGGTCCCGGTCGACGAGCCCGTAGACGAAGTCCTTCACGCCGCCGGTGTGGGTGGGTCCGGCGATGACGGAGTTGACGGTGACGCCGCTGCCCGCGGCCTTCTTGGCGAAGCCGCGCGAGACGGCCAGCAGGGCGGTCTTGGACATGCCGTACTGGATCATCTCGATGGGGGTGACGATCGCGGAGTCGCTGGCGATGTACTGGACGCGGCCCCAGGAGCGCGCCGTCATCCCCGGCAGGTAGGCGCGGGTGAGGCGGACCGCCGCCAGGACGTTCACCTCGAAGTAGCGGCGCCACTCGTCGTCGGTGATCTCCAGGGCGTCCTTCGACTCGAAGATCCCGAGGTTGTTGACCAGGATGTCGACGTCCGGCAGGAGGTCCACGGCGCGTTCCGCGCCCTCCTCGGTGGCGAGGTCGGCGGCGAGCGGGACGACCCGCGCGCCGGGGACCTCGGCGCGCAGCGCGTCGGCGGCGGCGTCGACCTTGTCGGGTTTGCGGCCGTTGACGGCGACCGTCGCGCCCGCCCGCGCGAGGCCGGTGGCGATGGCCGCCCCGATACCCTGGGTGGATCCGGTGACCAGTGCCGTCTTGCCGGTGAGATCGATATGCATGCGTCACGTCCTTGGAACCCGGCGTGCGGCCGCCCGCCGATGTGGGCGGGCGCCGCACGACCTGGCGATATGTCGTCCAGCCGATCCGGTGTTCGTTCCCGTGTCCGCCGGGACGGAACGTGCTGACGTGATCGTTTTCGCGAAACAGCTACGAACAACACTGAAACTTGATAAAGGTAAGCCGACCGGAGTGTGGGCAGTCATGGCCATCGGATCGGCGTTCGCGATAAAAATCGGGGAAGAAAAGATTAACCCGACACCGATCTGACGGCCGGTCTCAGCTTATCTAGACGAGAGCTTCTTGCTCATCGGAAATTGCGAAACTAGCCGTTGTCGACTGACATCGGATCAAGAAGATCGGATATTTTGGGGAACAAGCGAACCGCCCTGCTCCGATATAGCCTGTAACCGTAGGACTCGTTTGGGTGATCGGTTTTTATCCAGGGATGTTTTTCCAAGGTGCACAGAAATCGAGAACCGGATTCGATGGTCTGATCAGCATCTCGCAACATGATGCCGAGTATCATGCGTTCTAGATTCCATTGCGCGCGATAGATGGGCTCCTCCGTTTCCGAAGAGGAAAAACTGTCAGCGGCGGCGAAAGCGTCCCACCCCTTTGAATGCAACCAGAATCGTTCCCGATTGTTAATGGAGCGTAGGAGTGCGTGAGCGAACTCCACCCCGAAGACCCGTCGAAGTGCCTGACTTCTATGCGCCTGGGCACCCAAGGCATCGCTGCATTCCAGTAATCGGTCGGCGAATCGAGCTGCCGTACTAGGTGTGGCTTGAGTACGTGGACTTCGGCTGTAGTTGAAAGTTAACTGGTCAAGGATCCGCCATTGCGCAAGCAATCGCGCTTCATTGGCGACGTTCGCGCCTTCCGTCACTTCTAGCATCGCCTCGAGGAGCCGATTGGCGGCCAAGGTGTAACCATGGTTGCGCAGAGTTATGGCGGCATCGGCGGTAAGAAAAAGAGACACAGGGTGAGTGGCACCCACCAGGTATCTTACCCGACGGTAAATCCAGTAACAGTACATGGCTCCGCGTTCTCGCGCCATCAAGGCAACATTCATGAGTGTTTGTGCCTCAATCCCGGGAAAGGGGCTCTGAGGAAAGCGCGAGAAGCTCCAAAGAGCTAAGTGCGCTAGATCTCTAGCGTTTCCGTCTTTGCGAGCGTACGACTGCTCAACGTTCTTTGAGAGCTGCGCGACCCAGTCTTCATCGGGAGGTCTTCCTCTCCTTCGTTGCTCTAGAGGAACCAGATCAACAAGTGATGAAGGCAATGCCCATGGAACTACTAGGTGCGATGCCGCCACACTCAAATCCGGATTCTGATTGAGAAGGTGGAGTCGGCTGTTGATGCTGCGCCTCATACGGTGTTGACGCACTCGACTCGTGGCCGGCGTCGGTACGGTGTCGCCGCGACGGGCAATGGGACGTTCTTCCATGATCGACTTGAGGGTCTCGACGGCCTGCCTGCCGTCATCGGCGTATCGGTGATCGGAGAGATCGATCTCCGCGGCGACGAGAGGAAGCAAAGGACCCTCAGTCTTGGGCAGAGGGGGCAGCGTTTTTGCAGCTCGTCCTGCGGTCTTCAAGATCTGATCGACCTTCTTGGCGATATTGGATACTTGTCGAACTCCCACGCCATGCTGTGCGGCGATCTCGGCCTTGCTGGTTGACAGAGGTTTGAAGCCGAAGGCGGCAGCCCATATGGAGGCGTCCCTCGGCGTCACGCGACCGTCTGTGATGGCTTTCAGGAGCTCGTTGATGAGCATCAGCCGATCATGTGTGATGGGTGTCGACAGGTCCGATTCGTCATGGTTTGTCATGATTGCAGCCTGACCCCAGATTCCGGGCGGCAAAGTTCCGCCACGTGTAACGATAACTGCCCGGACTTTCCCCGCGCGAGACCTTGAACTTCCATAGAGCCATCTGTCCGGCTCTGGAGGTGAGCAGTAAACGGGTATCCGATCAGACCGTAACCATCTGACGGACTTCCTCGATATCGGGCGACCTTCCTTCATTTTAATATCGAAGGCTTGAACAAGTAGCCCGCCGCGTCGAAGCTAAATCCCTGCACCGTTTTCGTCGAAATGACCGTTAAGCAATCTTATTATTCGAAGCCGCTCGACGACCTGTCGAAATTCCCGAAGGCGGAAAACTTCAAGACGTGGTCAAAACGATTGAAAAAAGTGTTCGCTCTTCACTGTACAGCTGATGCCGTTCGACGACCAAGATGGCGGGGATGAAATGCAGATAATCATACATGCAGCGTGGCAGCGTGTAGCGTTCGGCGCTATTTTTGTAATACCGCTTATCCTCATCATCTTGTTGATGATCCCCGTGTTCCTGTGCCTGCCTTTCAGCGAAAGGGCGCGACAGTTTATTTTAAATGTGCTGGACAAGGGATTGGTTTTCGTCAAGCATCTCGCGCTGGGAGAGGAAGGCGTCGAAGGCTCCCGGAAAAGTATGCTCAAGATTTCGCCGACAAAACAAAGCCCAAACCGGACGGGACGTTCATCTTCGATGAGCATGAAGGATGCCGCCCAATAAGTCGCGCACCATGTTCACCCGTGTGCGGATGAGCTCATTAACGTGGCAATCGGACATGTAACACGGAAGCAAGCCCTGTGCGCGTCAGGCCTACCCATGGAAAAGGTCGGCCTACCGAAGGGATGAAGTTCGCTTTCGGAAGGAACGGCTCGCCCAAAAACGCTGATTCACATAAGTGAGCTGATGCTGGGAAAGCCGCGGCCGACCAGCCCAAGGCGATCCCGGGGAACTGGGGGTCCCGTCGAGCCCGCCCCTGACGAAGAGGCCGAGCGACGAAGATCACATCAACCGCGGGTTCTTCTCGAACATCGTGCTGAACGTCGACTTCGGGGAGGACGGAACGGCCGAGTGGAAGAAGGACAGGGGCACCGACTTCTGCAAATACTATTTCCGTGATAAATATCCCAACGCCAAGGAGCCCACCTGGTATCCCCCGTCCGCCGGTGTGCAGTGTGACGAATTCCCGGTCGCCGCAAGCTACGAAGGGGCCGCCGGACGCGACGGGAAGGGCCACGGAAATTACTCCGTGCGCGCGGTCAGCGCGGCGCACAACGGCCTGCACGGCAGCATGATGGGAATTTCTACGCCGACTGCCGAATCAACACGGGAGACTCTTTCTGTGTGCTCGTCAGACCGTAGTCCGATAAGGTCCAGCGGAGGGAGGGACCTGCCGCCCCTCTCTCCGCCTATCCGAAGGAATACGTTGTGCTGGACGAATTTCCTCCGGAACGTCAATGGGATCTACTGCGCGAACACGGGCTGCACGAGATGTTCAGCGGCCAGTGGATCGAGACGGACGATCTCGATGACGCGGTGAGACGTATGGGTCTCGACCCGGACTTGGGAATCTCCTGCGATTTCGCCACGGCCATGGAATCGCACGACCCCTACTCCGGGGAAGTGGTGATATGGCTCGGCGAACATGCGCCCGGCTGGGCACACATGCTCACCTTGAGCGGTCCCATGCCGCCCAGGGACGTCATCGACGCGCTGAGCGCGGGACACCGGCGAGTTTTCGACGTCTTCTTCGTCTGGGAGACGGGAAATCTTCACAACCTGTACAACTATGACGGCGTCTGCATCGGCGACGTATCGCCGCCCTATCCCGGCGGAACCGGCGAGGTGGAGGAATTCACCCTCTATTCGCGCGGGCTGGAACTCGATGACGGAATGCGCACCCGCGATGTCTTCGAGCGGATCCTGTGCATGGTGGGACGGATCACCGGCCGATTCATCGACCGGAACTGGTTCTCCTCGACAGGAACGTTGTACCGGTTGAGTGGCGGCAGCGCTTCTGGCACGGGGTAGAGGGGCGGTCGCGGATCAAGCGACCGCCCCTCTTTCACCTGTACGTCAGATCTGACGCCGCTGATCGCGGCCCAGCGGATCATGGCCTCGGCGATGGCGGGCCTGTGCTCGTAGTCGCGGGCAAGGCGGCGATGGCTGGTGAGCCGGGCCAGGGATCGTTCGACGACCCAGCGTCGTTCGATCACGGCGAATCCGATATGGCCTGGTGCCTTGCGGACGAGGTGCAGCACGGTGCGCAGGATCCGCTGCGCCCAGCCGACCAGGGTCCCGGCGAAGCCGGCAGATCATCCCGGCTACGTAGTCAGCGTCTGAGGCGACGAATCGGCGACGGCGCGATAGAACAGCATCCGAATCCCTTGGTTGCGACGGTGATGGTTGTGGTGATCAGCCCGTCACCAGGGATTCCTTGCTTCTCCAGACGAACGTCGAGCTTGCGATCATGCTGTGATCAGCGGACCGCCGTCACGAGGACGAAAATGCCTCACTGATTTTCCCTGATAATGCCCTCATGTCGCTGTTAGGCACTACGGCGTACCGGAGCGAAACCGGCCTCCCCCCGCTCGTGGCCCGCGCGGTCGCGGCGGCCGAGCGGCACGGCTTCGCGTTCTCCTGCCTCCCCGAGCAGGGCCGCCTGCTGCGGGCCCTCGCGGGCGGCGCCACCCGCCGGATCGCCGAGACGGGAACGGGGTACGGGGTGGGCCTGGCCTGGCTCGCTACCGGTGCGCGGCCGGGAGTCGAGATGATCAGCGTCGAGCGGGACGGGCACCGGGCGGGAATCGCCGCCGAGATCTTCGTCGGCACCCCGGGGATCCGCGTCCTGCACGCCGACTGGACCGAAGTGTACGCGCACGGACCCTACGACCTCCTGGTGTTGGACGGGGGCGGTCAGGGCAAGAACGGCGAGGCCGCCGCCGACCCCGAGCGGCTGCTCACCCCCGGTGGCGTGCTGGTCGTCGACGACTTCACGCCGTCGGCCACCTGGCCGCCCGAGCATCTCGGGCGGCCCGACTCCGCCCGTGTCCATTGGCTGGAGCATCCGGCGCTTCGCGCCGTCGACATCCCGCTGTCCAGCGACCTCAGCACCGTCGTCGGGGTCCGCCGACCCCTCTGACCAGCCGCGCGGACCGGTCCGGGCTCACCTGTCGTCACCGTCCCAGGCGAAGGCGTGGAACGGCGGGTCGAGGGGGGCGTCGATCAGGCGGTTGGCGAAGGTGGAGATCGTGTACGCGCCGATCCCGAGGACGACCTCGAGAGCGTTCCGCGCGCTGTGGCCCGCGTCGAGGAACGCCCGCGTCTCCTCGTCGCCGACCGCGCCGCGATGGTCCATGACGGCGAGGGTGAAGGACCGCAGCGCCTCCGACCGGGCGTCCGGGAGGGGCGTGCCGGCCCGGAGCGCCTCGACGAGCTCGGAGGGGGCCTCCAGCCGGGCCAGCGTGGCGGTGTGCATCGCCACGCAGACATGGCAGCCGTTGCGGGTGGCGACCGTCATGACGACGATCTCGCGGTCGACCGGGTCCAGGGTGCTCTGCTCGAAGGCGGCGCTCGCCGCCAGGAACCCCTTGAGCAACTGCGGGGAGGTGGCCATCCGGCCGACCGCCGTGGGGACGTGGCCGAACTTCCGCCGCACACCCTCGATGGTGGGGCGGGCGTCGGGCGGAGCGCTCTCGGCGGTGTGCGTGACGAAGACGGCAGGGGACATGGGGGCCTTCTCTCTTGTTCTCCGGGTCCTCGGAACGTGGGCTGCGCGATCGCACCTCAGGGCGATACCGTCAATGAGGTTGTCTATATAGTAAAGACGGTTGACGACTTTGGCAACGCCGGGCCCGGAAGGCCGCTCAGGTGCCGAGGAAGACCAGGTCGACGTCCTCCCGGGGCACGGGCGTGCCGGCGTCGTCGACGAACGTGACGCGCACGGGACGCCCGGTGGACCGGCTGCGGCTCCACATCGAGGGGCCCTCCTCGTGGGGCCGGTTGACGTCGCCCCACTGCTGGAGCGAGGCGAGCACCGTCACCAGCTCCTCGCCGGCCGGGGTCAGGTGGTAGCTGTGACGAGCCCTGGCTCCCGGCTCCCGATAGGGGCGGCGCTCCATGACACCCGCCTCGACCAGCGCGTTCAGCCGGTTGGTGAGCAGGTCGGAGGCGATGCCCAGGGAGTCGCGGAAGTCGGCGAACCGGGTCAGACCGGCGAGGGCGTCCCGGACGATCAGCAGTGTCCACCGCTCACCAAGCACCTGCAAACTCCGGGCGACGGAGCAACGCGGTTCGGGTACGCGGCCTGTCTTCGTGGGCATGATTCCAGTCTATGCGAGGTTGGGTTTTCCAATCCAGGGTGCTAGATTGGATATACCAACTCAGGTGCCGAAGAATCCCCGGCGGTCCCGTGGCGTGGAAACCGTCTCGCGGCGTCTCCGCCCGTTCATCCACGGTAAGGAACATCATGCAGATCAACGGCTCTGTGGCCCTCGTCACCGGCGGCAATCGCGGACTCGGCGAGCGGTTCGTCCAGGCACTGCTCGAACGCGGCGCGTCGAAGGTCTACGCCGCCGCGCGCAATCCCGACACGATCACCACGCCCGGCGTGGTGCCCATCGCCCTGGACGTCACCGACCCGGCGGCCGTACGCGCGGCGGCCGACCTGGCACCGGACGTCACCCTGCTGATCAACAACGCCGGAAGTTCCACCAAGGCGGGGCTCCTCGACGGGGAGCTCGACGCCTTCCGGCTCGAGATGGAGACCCACTACTTCGGCGCGCTCGCCATGAGCCGGGCCTTCGCCCCCGTCCTCGCCCGCAACGGCGGCGGGGCCGTCCTCAACGTCCTGTCCGTGCTGTCCTGGGTCGCGCTCCCCAGCAGCGCGGCCTACTCCGCGGCCAAGTCGGCGGCCTGGTCCCTGACCAACGCGCTGCGCCTGCAGCTCGCCGAGCAGAAGACCCTGGTCACCGCCCTGCACGTCGGATACATGGAGACCGCCATGGCCGCGCACGTCGACGGGCCCAAGAGCGACCCCTCGGCCGTCGCCCGCGCCGCCCTCGACGGCGTGGAGGCCGGGCGGTACGAGGTCCTCGCCGATGAGACCAGCGCGCGTGTCAAGGCCGCGCTCTCCGGCGACCTCACCGCGCTCTACCCGAAGCTGGCCGGGACCCGCTGAACGGCACCGGCTCCCCGGCCGGCCGTCGAACGTCCGGACGGCGGGGAGACCGTCCTCGTGAACGTGGTGACGACACCGGCCCGGCAAGCCCGGCCGCGGCGCTCAGCCGCCGCGGGCGGCGGTGACGAAGTCCCTGATGAGACCGGGGTCCTTCACCCCGGGCGCGACCTCCACCCCGCTCGACACGTCGACCCCCCAGGGCCGGGCGGCGGCGATCGCCCGGGACACGTTCGACGGGTCCAGCCCACCGGCCAGCATCCAGCGGCCCTCCGGGCGCCCGCGCACGGCCGCCCAGTCCCACGGCTCCCCCGAGCCCGGCCTGGGCGCGTCGACGATGAGCAGGTCCTCGTCGAGGGCGCCGCAGCGCAGGTCGGTACTCGCGGCCCCGGCGCGGACCAGCGTGACCCCGAGGTCCTTCAGCGCGGTGAAGTCCTCGTGCGGATGGTCGCCGTGCAGCTGGACGGCACGCAGTCCCGCCTCCAGCGTGGCCGCCCTGACCTCCTCGGACGGCTCACCGGCGAACACCCCCACGGTCAGCACGTGCGGGGGGATCGCCGAGGCCAGCTCCCTCGCCCGCGCGGGGGTGACCCGCCGCGAGCTCCTGGTGAGGACGAACCCGACGGCGTCGGCTCCCGCCTCGACAGCGGCCGTCACATGTCCGGGCTCGCGCAGCCCGCAGATCTTCACGTACACCCTGTGTACGGTAGCCCGTTCCCCGTACCCGGAACGCCGGGAGCGCGGCGGAGCGCGTCAGAGGGCGTTCAGGAACCTCGCGGCGATCGGCGCCGCGACCTTGCCCCCGGCGCCGCCGTGCCGGACGAACACCGCGAAGGCCAGGGAACCCCGGTAGCCGATGAACCAGGCGTGGTCCCCGCCGCCCTCGACCTCGGCGGTGCCGGTCTTGCCCGCGGTGTCCGGCGGGAGCCCGGCCTGGGAGGCCGTTCCCTGGGTGACCACGGCGCCCATCATCGTCCGCAGGCTCGCGGCCACCCCCTCGTCCAGCGGCACCGGGGCCGGCGAGTCCGCGGGAATCTCCTCGGTCATGACGGCGGGTTTCCAGACGCCGCTCGCGACCGCGGCGGCGACCTCGGCCATGCACAGCGGGCTGGCCTGCACCGAGTTCTGGCCGATGGCGTCGGATCCCAGCTGGTCCGGGCTTCCGTACGGCTGGATCCGGCAGGAGCTCAGCCCCGGCTTCTCCCGGAAGCCGAACCGGTCGGCTGCCTCGGCGCGCAGCCGGTCGTCGCGCAGCCGCTCGTACGTCTGCTGGGCGAAGGTGGTGTTGCAGGAGAGCGCGAAGGCCGTGGTGAAGGGCACGTTGCCGTGGTCGACGCCGTCGGAGTCGCTGAAGCTCCTGCCGTTCGGGATGGTGTAGCCGGCCGGGCAGGCGACCTGCGACTCCGGGGTCAGGCCGCTGCGGAGCAGCGCGGCGGCGGTCACGACCTTGAACGTCGAGCCGGGCGGGTAGAGGCTGTTGAACGCCTCCTTGCCGCCCAGCGTGTCCGCCACCGCGCGCACCTGGCCCGTCTGGACGTCCAGGGCCACGATCGCGGCGGGCTGGCCGACCCCGTCCAAAGCGCGGGCCGCGGCGGCCTGGACGGGCCGGGAGATCGTGGTCCTCGTCCCCGAGGCCTGCCGGGGCGGGGAGGCCAGCAGCACCCGGCCGGAGGGCTCCTCCTCCAGCCGCAGCTCGACCACCATGTCACTCAGCCCGCTGAAGTAGTGGCCCGCCCTGCTGTCGCGGGGGAACGGGACCCCCTCGCGGGTCAGCGTGGCCGGGCTCCGGACCTCGGTCTCCTTCAGCCGCAGCCTCCCGCCGTCCTTGAGCGAGCGGTGCATCGTCTCGGGGGTCCAGCGCACCTTCCACACCCCGAACCGCAACTCCAGGCGCAGGACGGAGTCGAACGGCCACTCGCCCAGCCCGGTGACCTGCCGTACCCCCCTGAAGGACATCTCGGCCGCCTCCTCGCCGCGGTGGCGCAGCTCGCCGGGGGTGAGCGACAGCGACGAGACCCGCAGGTCGGCGTCGAACCCGCGGTGCCGGACGCCGAAGTCGGCCGGGGGGTCGACGACCATGCCCGTCATCCCGATGAAGTCGCCGTTCTGCCAGGCGGTCAGGTAGCTCGTCGCGGTCGCCTCGGGACCGCCCTGCGAGGTCGGCGTGACCGGGGTCAGCGTGACCAGGTTCGGTGGCGGCGAGACGGGCACCGGGCTGGGCGGCTCCCCCGCCTCCCGCACGGTCGTGCCGACGTCCGGTTCACCGGACTCGTCGGAGTCGCCGGCCGGCGTGGGGCGCGGCGAGGGCGAGGCCACCACCGCCCCCGGGGCGGCCACCACCCCGTACACGCCGAAGACGAGGATCGCGGTCGCGGAGAAGACCAGCGCGAGGAGCCGTCGATCACGCATAACCGTTTACTCCCCCGGGTTTGCAGAGTTGCATACCAGAGAAAAGATCGTAAAGGCGACGAGAAGCGTTGAACCAGGTTTTTCCGTACTTCGGTATGACACCGTAGTCCTCGGCGGGCCCCGCGGGGCGGGGCCCGCCGAGGGCCGTCCCCGGGGAGGCGGCCCCTCCCCCGACTCCTCCGACGCGTCTTCCTAGCGGAGACCGTCGAAGAGGTCGTCCTCGCGGTCGGCCGCGGCGGGAACGCGGTTGATGTGGCGGACGAAGGTCTCGTGCGCGAACACCCGGTGCTGGGCCTCGGCGGGCATGCGCAGGAAGAAGATGCCGTCTCCCTGGCTCGCGTGCGCCTCCAGCGCCTTGAGCTTGCGCTCCACCTGGGCGGACACGTCGACCACGGCGGTGATCTGCTCCTCGGGGACGCCGAAGTCGTCGGGGAACTCGAAGCCCTCCGGGGCGTCACCGGTCGAGCGGAGATACTCGAACAGCTCGGCCATCCGCTCGCGGGGCACGGCCGTGTAGTAGAGCTTGCCGGGAATGCCGCTCGCCTCGGCCGCGGCCACCGCGATCCGGTGGGCCTGGATGTGGTCGGGGTGGCCGTAGCCGCCGTTCTCGTCGTAGGTCACGACGACCTGCGGGCGGTAGCGCTCCATCAGCGCGACGAGCCGGCCGACGGCCTGCTCGAAGGGGACGTTGGCGAAGGAGTCTGGCGCCTCGTTGGCGGCCCAGCCGACCATGCCCGAGTCGCGGTAGCCGAGCAGCTCCACGTGGGAGATCCCCAGGTGGGTCGCCGACTCGCGGAGCTCCTCCAGCCGCAGCGCTCTCACCGCCGCCTCGTCGTGGCCGGGCTCCCCCGGTTTGACCCCGCCGGGACCGTCGCCCTGCTCGCCGTTCGTGCAGGTGACCAGGACGGTCCGGACGCCCTCGTCCGCGTACCTGGCGAGGATCCCGCCGGTGCTGATCACCTCGTCGTCGGGATGGGCGTGAACGGCCATCAACGTCAGTTCTTCATCCATAGATTTCCACCCGTTTTCGAAAAGTCCTGCGGACCGGCCCACTCTACGGTGGCCGCCGGAGCGCCGAGAGCGGCAGGTGGGTCACCGGAACGGGCGGGACGTCCTCGCAGGGAAGGCCGGGTCTCCGCCGGGCGCCGGGGGGGTCAGCCCGCGTACCGGGTGCCGTCGTCCTCCAGGAGGACGGGTGCGCCGCTCGCGGCGGACAGGTTGGCCGAGACCCCGACCATCACGCTCGCGACACCCGCGCGGTGCCCCGCCTGGCGGCCCAGGGGGTCCTCGCCCGCACCGCGGAAGACGTCGTCCAGCATGAGGGCGTCGCCGCCGCCGTGGCCGCCCGCGCCGGAGGAGATGGCGATCTCCTCGGGCTCGCTCCAGTGCCGGTGCAGGACGAGCCGCTCGGAGGCGCCGGGGGCGTGCGCCTTGTCGGCGGCGGTGGGGTCGATCGCGGCCCGCGGCGGGGTCCAGGCGCGTTCGACGACCTCCAGCTCCAGCCGTCCGGCGGTGCCGTTCATGGCCACCCGGTAACCCTCGAAGGGGCCGTGGGCGTTGAGGGAGTAGGTGAGCATCGCCCCGCGGGAGTACCCGACGAGGACGGCCATGTTGTCCTCGATGGTCACGCCGTCGTCGAACACGTCCTGGTCGCGGAGGTAGCCGTCCTCGTGCTCGGCGTCCAGGTAGAGGCGCTTGAGCCGGGGGTCGGCGGAGATGTCGAGGAGGTAGGGGTCGGTGCCGAGTCCCGGCGCGCCGTGGGCGCGTCCCGGCCGGTCGCGCAGGCCGCGGGCGCAGGCGTTGTCGGCTCCGTAGAACCGCAGCGCCGACCGGGCGTAGACGGAGCGGGCGGTGTCGGCCAGCCACCAGTTGACCAGGTCGAAGTGGTGGGTGGACTTGTGCACCAGCAGGCCGCCGGAGTTGGCCCTGTCGCGGTGCCAGCGGCGGAAGTAGTCGGCTCCGTGGATGGTGTCCAGCACCCACTCGAAGTGCACGGAGGTGACGTCGCCGATCGCTCCGTCGGCGAGCAGCCGGCGGACGGCGCTGTTGCGCGGCGAGTAGCGGTAGTTGAAGGTGACGACGAGCCGGCCGGTGCTCCGCTCGGCGGCCTCGGTGATGGCCGCGCAGTCCTCGGCGGTGGTGCACAGCGGCTTCTCCACGATGACGTCCTTGCCCGCCTCCAGCGCGGCGACGACGTAACGGGCGTGGGTGGCGTCGACGGTGGCGACCACGACGGCGTCCGCGAGCTGGAGCATCTTGTCGAACTCGTGCGGCGCGAAGCACGGGACGTCGCGTCCGATCCGGTCGAGGTAGTAGCCGATCCGGGTGCGGTTGACGTCGCAGAGGGCGACGATCTCGCCGGTGTCGCCCCACTCGCCGAGCAGCGCGTCGATGTACAGCTGCACCCGGTGGCCGAGCCCGACGAAGGCGTATCGCATCAAGCACTCCATGAGAAGGACGGTGAAGGGTGGAGACAGGTGTGCCGTACGGCTCGGCGCGAGCCGTACGGCACGTCGGCGGATCCCGGCTGCCGCCGGCTACTTGGTGATGGCGGCGTTGGCCTCGGTGAGGAAGGCCCTCGCCGCGTCGTCCGCGGAGGCCTTGCCGAACAGCACCGAGTCGGTGGCGCGCTTGAGGATGTCCTCCATCTCCATGGCGCCCTTCGGCGGGATCGAGATCGGGCTCAGCTCGCTCCTGATCGAGTCGATGAAGGCCAGCACCTTCTGGTCGGTCGGGGTGAGCTTGTCCTTGATGGCCGCGACGACCTTGGCGTTGGTCGGCAGGCCCCGGTCGCTGAGCAGGATGCCACCGGCCTCGGGGTCGTTGACCAGGAAGTCGACGAACTTCTGGGCGGCGTCGGCCTTCTCGGTCTTGGACGAGATCGTGTAGTACATCGCCGGCTGCAGGAACATCCCGGCGGTGGTCGCGCCCTCGGCCTTCGGCATCCGCAGCAGGTCGAGCTCCTGGCCGGAGCCCTTGCTCAGCGCGGTGAGCTGGTTGCTCCACCAGCTGCCGAACGCGCTGGCGTTCGTGGCGAGCAGGGCCTGGTCGACCTTGGTCCCGGTCTCCAGCATCAGGGCGGCGTCCGGGCCGGCCTTGGTGGAGATGATCTTCTGCAGGAGGGCCCACCAGTCCTTGATGACCTGCTCCGACAGGCCGATCTTGCCGTCCTTGTAGAACTGCTCCCCGCGCTGGGCGGCGAACAGCTGCAGGAAGGCGGGGTTCTCGTTGTACTCGGTGCCCCAGACCTTGCCGTCGCCCTTCTCGGTCACCCTCTGGGAGAGCGCGATGTAGTCGTCCCAGGTCCAGGTCGTGTCGTCCGGGACCCTCTCCCCGGCCTTCTCCACCGCCGCCTTGTTGACGATCATCGGGAAGGTGTTGACGCCGGTGGGGATGGCGTACTGCTTGCCGTCGACCTGGCCGGCCTTGAGCACCTCCTGGTCGAGGTCGGCGGTGTTGACCTTGCCGTTGAGGTCGGCGAGGGTGGCGCGGCCCGCGTACTCGGCGAGACCGCGGATCTCGATGGACATGACGTCCGGCGCGTCGCCGGCCGCGGTCTTGGTGGCCAGCTTCTCGTAGTAGCTGTCCCAATCGGAGAAGTCACCTTCGATATCGATCGTCGGGTTCTTCTTCTCGAACGCGGCGATGGCCGACTCCGTCAGCTTCTGCCGGGCATCGCTGCCCCAGTACGAGAAGACGACCTTCGTCTTCCCGTCCGACTCGCCGCCGCTGTCGTCGCTGCCACACGCTGTGGCCGAGACGGCGAGCAGGGTGATGGCGGTGGCCGCCAGGATTCGCTTCATCGAGATACCTCCGGGGGGATGGGGGTGGGAGGGGTTATTTGAGACCGGTGGTCGCCATGCCGCGAACAAGATACTTCTGGCCCGCGAGGAAGAACCCGAAGATCGGGCCAAGAGAGATGATCGACATCGCGAACAGCGGTCCCCAGGAGGATTCGCCGCTGGAGTCCATGAACTGCCGCAGCGCGACGGGGACGGTGAGATTGTCGGAGTTGGTCAGGTAGAGGTTCTGGGTGAAGAAGTCGTTCCACGTCCAGATGAAGGTGAAGATCGCGGTGGTCGCCAGCGCCGGAACGCACAGCGGCATGATCACCCGGATGAACGTGCGCCAGTAGCCCGCGCCGTCGATCGCCGCCGCCTCGTCCAGCTCCCGGGGAAGGGTGCGGATGAACTGCACCATTAGGAAGATGAAGAACGCGTCGGTCGCGAGGAACTTCGGCGCGACGATCGGCCAGATCGTGTTGATCCAGTCGATCTTGGCGAACACGATGTACTGCGGGACGACCGTGACGTGGTGCGGCAGCATGATCGAGCCGAGCATGATCGCGAACCACATCTTCTTCAGCGGGAACTCCAGCCGGGCGAAGGCGTAGGCCGCGAGCGAGCAGGCGACCAGGTTGCCGACCACCGCCAGCGCGGTGAGGATCGCCGAGTTCCACAGGTAGTAGCCGAAGGAGTGCTTGAGGGCGTCCCAGCCCTCGGTGTAGTTCGCCGCCGTCACCGCGGTCGGCATCAGCCCCGGCTCCCGGAAGATCAGCTCCTCGGGTTTGAACGAGCTGGAGACCATCCAGAGCAGCGGGTAGAGCATGAACAGCCCGGCGCCGATGAGCAGCAGGTGCCTGAGCAGGCGCGGGGCGGGCCGGAAAAGGACCGGCACGCGCTTACTTGTCGTCGCCATAGAAAACCCAGAATCGAGACATGAGGAAGTTGACACCGGTCAGCGCGGCGATGATGAGCAGCAGCACCCAGGCCATTCCGGCCGCGTAACCCATTTCGTAGTTCTTGAAGCCCTTGATGTAGAGGTAGAGCGTGTAGAAGAGCGTCGAGTCGACCGGTCCGCCGTTGCCACCGCTGACGATGAAGGACTGAGTGAAGGACTGGAACGACTTGATCACCTCCAGCACCAGGTTGAAGAAGATGATCGGGGTGAGCAGCGGCAGGGTGATCGAGCGGAAGTTGCGCCACCTGCCGGCGCCGTCGACCGAGGCCGCCTCGTACAGGCTCTGCGGGATCTGGCGGAGCCCGGCCAGGAAGATGACCATCGGGGCGCCGAACGTCCAGATGTGCAGGACGATCAGCGTCCACAGCGCGGTGTCGGGGCTGGTCACCCAGCCCTGGCCCTCGTAGCCGAACAGGCCCAGGAACGAGTTGACGATGCCGTCGGTCCCGAAGATCTTCCGCCAGAGGATCGAGATCGCCACACTGCCTCCGAGCAGCGACGGCAGGTAGAAGATCGAACGGTAGAACGGCAGGCCGCGCAGGCCCTTGTCCAGCACGAGCGCCAGCGCCAGGGCGAAGGCCAGCTGCAGCGGGACGGACACCAGCACGTAGGTGGTCGTCACCTGCAGCGACGCCATGAACCGCTCGTCCTGAGTGAACATCTCCACGTAGTTGTCGAACCCGACCCACTTGGCCTCGGTCAGCAGGCTGTAGTCGGTGAACGACAGGTAGAGCGAGGCGATCATCGGGCCGAGCGTGATCGCGAACAGGCCGATGAACCAAGGGGCCAGGAACAGGTAGGCCGCCCGCGCCTGCGATCGGCTGCGGTGGCTCTTGAGACGCCCGGGGTGGGGGGCGCCCGCCTTTTCCGGGGGCGCGACCGGCACCTCGGCCGTCCCCGCCGTTGCGGGACTCAGCGTCATCACTGGCCCTTCGGGGAGTTGGTGAATGGGATGCGCTTTTCCTATAGCTTCACAAACTAAGACGTCAACCCTTTGCAGTGAGCTAGCTCACGAATCGTAACCTTCGGTTTTATTGTTATCGCAGCTCAGAAGGGATATCCCTCGCCAGAGGCCGAACGGAAAAAACTCGCTCGAACACGAGTTAGTACAACCGATTGCAGCAGCGGACCGTGATCCGCCCCCGGCGTGACGAGCAAGAAGTGCCTGGTGGCCGCCCTCCAGGCGAGGTGCTCGCGCCGGGTGCGTCGCCCCCGCGAGCGCGGCAGGCTCCAAGAGGCGCAGTGAATTCCCAGGGGCGCGGTGGACCCTAGGAGGCGCAGCGGACACCAAGGGCGCGGTGGGTCCCGGAAGGCGCGGTGAACCCCAAAGGGCGCGGTGGACCCTAAGTGGACCCCAAAGGCGCGGTGAACTCCAAAGGGCGAGATGGACCCTAGGAGGCGCGGTGGCCCTTGGGAGGCGCGGTGGACTCCCGGACCACCAGATGGGTCTCCAGGACGGTCGCGGCGCTCATCGACTGGATGAGCAGGTCCACCGCCATCCGGCCGGCGTCGCTCGCGGGCATCGCGACCGTGGTGAGCTTGGGACGGTGCAGCCGTCCGGTGATGCTGTCGTCGAAGCCGATCACGCTGACGTCGCCCGGCACGTCGACGCCGAGGACCTCCAGTCCCTCGATGAGGCCGATGGCGACGAGGTCGTTGTAGGCGAGCACCCCGGTCACCCCCGCCTCGGCGATCATGGGTGCGGCGGCGATCCCGCCCTCCTCGGTGGGAGAGTTGGGGCCGATGACGATCGTGTCGAGACCGGGGATCTCCGAGACGGCCTTGCGGATCTCGCCGCTGGTCCACGAGCCGGCGGGGCCCGCCACCAGGGCGACGCGCCGGTGACCGAGGCTCACGAGGTGCTCCATGGCGGCGCGGGCGCCGTTCGCGACGTCCATCACGACCGTGGTCAGCCCGCGGATACGCCGGTTGACCAGCACGAACGAGACCTGCTCCGAGAGCTTCTCAAGGGCCTTGTTGGACAGTCGCGGGCTGCACAGCACGATGCCGTCGACCTGCTTGGAGAATGCCAGTACGAGATTCTCCTCCTCGACGGGGTCCTCTCCGGTGTCGGCCACGAACAGGTGGTAGTCCTGGCGGCGGGCGGCGGCCTGCGCGGCCTTGATCAGCGGAGGGAAGAACGGGTTGGCCAGATCGGCCACGATCAGCCCGATGTTGTTGGTGCGGCCCGTCTTGAGCGAGCGGGCCGCCCGGTTGGGCCGGTAGTCGAGCTGTTCGGCCGCCGCCAGCACCCGGGTCCGGGTCTCGGCGTTCACCAGATGGGGTGCCGAGAAGGTCCGGGAAACCGTCGACACATGGACGCCTGACGCCTGGGCGACGTCCCGGATGGTCACTGACATGCCGCACACCTTAACGCAATCGTTTGCAGATGGGTCAACCATCCTGAGACCGGTTGCCGGTGATTGACCCCGCTCACTTGACGTATTGTCCCGCCTGACGCGATTGTTTACTGCAACTGATTGCAGTCTTCAAAAGGAGTCCACACGGTGAGCAGAGTGCTCGTCACCGGCAGCGCAGGCCGGCTCGGCCGCAGCGTGGTCGCCTCGCTCGCGGCGGCCGGACATGAGGTGATCGGCGTGGACAGCGCGCCGGGAACCCCTCGAGAGGCCGCCTCGACCCTTCCGGCGGATCTCACCGATCTGGGTGAGGCCCACGCGGTGATCGCGCGGTTCCGGCCGGAGGCGGTGGTCCATCTGGCGGCCATCGCGGTGCCGTTCAGCCGTACCGAGCCCACCACGTTCCGTGTCAACACCCAGCTCGCCTTCAACGTCTGCGCGGCCGCGGTCGCCCTCGGCGTGGAGAAGCTCATCGTGGCGAGCAGTCCCACGGTGATCGGATACGGCGCGCCCGGCGGCTGGACCCCCGCCTACCTGCCCCTTGACGAGAACCACCCGACGGAGCCCTGGAACGCCTACAACCTGTCGAAGGTCGTGGCCGAGCAGACCATGCGGACGTTCGCCCGGACCAGCGAGACCACCCGGATGGCCGCGTTCCGCCCATGCTTCGTCGTCGCGCCCGAGGAGTGGGAGGGCGCGCCCACCCAGTCCGGGCACACGATCACCGAGCGGCTGGACCGGCCCGAGATAGGCGGGGTCTCCCTGTTCAACTACCTCGACGCCCGCGACGCCGGCGACTTCGTCGACACGCTGCTCACCAGGCTCCCCCTGCTGGAGACGAACGGCGAGGTCTTCTTCGCGGGCGCCGCCGACGCCCTGGCGCGCGAGCCGCTCGCCGATCTGCTGCCGACCGTCATGCCGGAGACGAAGGCGTTCGCCGCCCACCTGACCGGCACCTCCCCCGCCTTCTCCTCCGCCAAGGCGGAGCGGCTGCTCGGCTGGACCGCCAAGCGCAGCTGGCGCACCGAACTCACCTGAAAGAGAGTCCGACCATGAATCTCGAAGGTGTCCTTTTCTTCCCCGTGACCCCCTTCGGCCCGGACGGCGAGCTCGCGCCCGGCGTGCTGGCCGACCACGTCCGGCGGGGACTCGAGCACCGGCCGGGCGGCGTGTTCGCCGCCTGCGGGACCGGTGAGTTCACCGCGCTGTCGGAGGCCGAGCACGCCGAGGTCGTCCGGGTGGCGGTGGAGACGACGGCCGGGGCCGCCCCGGTGTTCGCCGGGGCGGGCGGGCCGATCGGCGCGGCGCTCGCCCAGGCGCGGGCCGCCCGCGAAGCGGGTGCCGACGGGCTGCTGCTCATGCCGCCCTATCTCGTCCAGGGACCCGGTTTCCCCGAGTACGTACGGGCGATCGCCGCCGAGCTCCCGGTGATCATTTACCAGCGCGGGCCGATCGCGCTCGAACCGGAGGCGGCGGTCGAGCTGGCCGCGATCCCCGGTGTCATCGGGCTGAAGGACGGCCTCGGCGACATCGACCGGATGCAGCGGATCGTGCTGGCCGTCCGGGAGACGCACCCGGACTTCCTGTTCTTCAACGGGCTGCCGACCGCCGAGCTGACCCAGCCCGCCTACCGGGCCCTGGGCGTCGGCCTGTACTCCAGCGCGGTGTTCTGCTTCGCGCCCGAGATCGCCAACGCCTACCTGAACGGCGACGAACGGCTGATCACCGAGTTCTACGCGCCGCTGGTGCGGCTGCGCTCCAAGGTGCCGGGCTACGCGGTGTCGCTGGTCAAGGCGGGGGTACGGCTGCGCGGGCTGGACGTCGGCGCGGTCCGGCCGCCGCTGGTCCCGGTGGCGCCCGAGCACGAGGCCGAGCTCGAGGCGCTGATCAAGTCCGGACTCGCCCTGGTAGCGCCATGATCAAGGATTTGACGGTCACGCTGCGGTCGGTGCCCCTGGCCCGGCCCTGGGGCGCGGACGTGCCCTTCAACCACGCGCTGCTCGTCACGATCACGCTGGACGACGGGCGGCGCGGCACCGGGCTGGCGTGGACGCCGCAGATCGGGGCCCAGGCGGTCAAGGCCCTGCTGGAGCACGACATCCGCGACGCGGTGATCGGCCTGCCGCCGCATCCGGAGCTCGTGTGGGACCGGCTGTCGGCCCGTCTCGGCGAGGCGGGGCGGTCCGGGATCGTGCCGATCGCCCTGGCCGGGGTGGACCTCGCGCTGTGGGATCTGCGCTGCGGCGAGCGCCCGCTGGTCGAGGTCCTCGGCGCGCGGCGCGAGAGCGTCCCCGTCTACGGCAGCGGGATCAATCGCCACTACCCGCTGGAGGAACTCCGCGCGCAGGCCGAACGGTGGGTCGCCGCCGGATACACCGCGGTCAAGATCAAGGTCGGCCGCCCCTCGCTCGCCGAGGACGTCGAGCGGGTGGCGGCGGTCCGCGAGGTGATCGGCCCCGACCGGCTGCTGATGATCGACGCCAACCAGCGCTGGGACCTGCACCGGGCCCGGACCGCGCTGCGGGCCCTGGAGAGGTACGACCTGTTCTGGATCGAGGAGCCGCTGCCCGCCGACGACCTGGCCGCCCAGGTGGAGCTGCGGCGGAGCGTCGCCACCCCGATCGCGGTCGGCGAGAACGTCGCCACCGTCCACGGGTTCCGCGACCTGCTGACCGGGGGCGCCTGCGACGTCGTCCAGCCGAACCTGGTCCGGGTCGGCGGGATCACGCCGTTCCTGCGGATCGCCGAGCTCGCCCGCGCCTTCAGCGTCCCGGTCTATCCGCATCTGCTCACCGAGCTGTCGGGCCAGCTCGCCCTCGCGCTGCACCATCCCTCGATGGTGGAGAGGGTGGAGGACGCCACGCTCACCGATCTCGGGCTGCTCGCCCCGCCCTTTCCCGTGGAGATCACCGGACCGGAGCTGCGGGCGACCGGGGCACCGACGAGGTGGGCGCCGTGAAGCCGGTTCGAGTGGTGGTCGCCGGAATCCACGGCCACGGCCGCAACCATGTGGAGAACGTACGGCGGCTGGCCGCAGCCGGCCGGGCCGAGCTCGCCGGCGTCTGCGACACCCGGCCGGCGTCCGGCCTCGACGTGCCGTGGTCGACGGACCTGCCGTTGCTGATCGCCGAGACCGGGGCGGAGGTCGCGGTGATCGCGACACCGATCCACACCCACGCGCCGCTGACGGTCGCCGCCCTGCGGGCCGGGGCGCACGTGCTGCTGGAGAAACCCCCCGCGCCGTCGGTGGAGGAGTTCGAGCGGATCTCCGCCGCCGTGGCCGAGACGGGGCTGGCCTGCCAGGTCGGCTTCCAGTCGCTCGGCTCGGCCGCCGTCCCCGCGGCGGCCGGGCTGCTGGGCGAGCCGATCCGCGCCATCGGCGTCGCCGGAACCTGGACGCGCCCGTTCACCTACTACACGCGCGCCCCCTGGGCGGGGCACCGGCGGCTGGACGGCGTGGACGTCATGGACGGCGCGCTGACCAATCCGTTCGCGCACGCGGTGGCCACCGCGCTGGCCGTCGCCGGGGCCGACGCGGTCTCCTCGGTCGAGGGGATCGAGCTGGAGCTGTACCGGGCCAACGCGATCTCCTCCGACGACACCTCCAGCGCCCGGCTGCGCCTCGCCGACGGAACCGTCATCGCGGTCACCGTGAGCCTCTGCGGCGACCGCCGGACCGAGCCCTACCTGCATCTGCACGGCGAGACACGCTCCGCCCTGCTCTTCTACACCCTCGACGAGATCGAGGTGGACGGCGTCCGCACCGGCTTCGACCGGGTCGACCTCCTCGGCAATCTCCTGGCGCACATCAGGGAGGGCAAGGAACTGCTGGTGCCGCTGGAGCGGACCGGCGGCTTCACCCGGCTGCTCGACGAGATCCGGCGCGCGCCCGACCCGCTGCCCGTCGACGGCTCCCGCACGGAGCCGTCCCGGCTGGTGCTGCCGGGCATCGACGGCCTGGCCGTGCGCGCGGCGGCCGAGCTGAAGACCCTGTCGGAGCTCGGTTTCCCCGGCAGCCTCGCCTCCCGGCCGAGCACCTGGCCCGAACCGTCGCTGCGCGTCGGTTCGCGGGAGGTCGCGACCTACACCCGGCGGGGCGACCTCAAGCCGACGGACGCGCCGCGGCCCCACCTGCATCCGGTCCGGACCCTCGGCGGGACGCTCGTGACCGAGACCCAGCCCGCGGACCACGTGCACCACTTCGGGGCGAGCGTGGCGATCTCGGATGTCAACGGGGTCAACTTCTGGGGCGGCTCCACCTACGTACCCGGTACCGGTCCAAGGATCCTCCCCAACCACGGGCGGCAGCGACGGCGCTCGCTGCGCCCCGTGGACGGCGGCTTCGCCGAGCACCTCGACTGGGTCGGACCGGACGGCGCCGTCCTGGCCACCGAGGAGCGGACCCTCACCGCCCGCGCCCTGCCCGGCGCCTGGGCGCTGGACGTCGCCTTCACCCTGCACAACCGGACCGGCGAGCCGCTGTCGATCCAGAGCTCGGCCTGCAAGGGCCGGACCGGCGCCGGCTACGGCGGGTTCTTCTGGCGCGCGCCCAAGGACTCCCCCGGGCTGGACGTCTTCGCCGACGGCGCCTCCGGCGAGCGGGCGGTGCACGGCGGCCTCTCGCCCTGGCTCGCGCTCATCTCCGACGGCTGGAGCCTGCTGTTCGTGCAGACCCTCGGGCTCGACCCGTGGTTCGTCCGCGTCGCCGAGTACCCGGGCGTCGGACCGGCCCTGGCCTGGGACGCGCCGCTGACCGTCCCCGACCGGCTGGACCGCGCGATCACCGTCGTGGTCGCCGACGGGCGGCTCACCACCGAACGGGCCGCCGCCCTCGCCGCGGAGCTCGTCGTCTCCTGAGAACCTCCACCGCGGGGTGCCTCGACGGGGCGGCGCCCCGCGGCCGGAAAGGTCTCGCGCGAAGAGCTCCTCAACGGCTGCGTGAGCCGCTTCCCGCCTGATCTCCCCTGGTGGGGGTACGCGTGTTCCTGACTCTTCGATCGGAGGGGTCATCGCCGTGTGCTATAAATAATGAAGGTTCATTATTTAATGGGAGGGATCATGGCGGGACGGCCGCGCACGATCAGCGAGGAGCGCATCATGGTCGCGCTCGCCGCGGCGGTCGGGCGGGTGGGACCGGGCCGGTTGACGCTGGCCGACGTCGCCCGGGAGGCCGGGGTGTCGACGGGCGTGCTCGTCGGGCGGTACGGCAGCAAGCGCGACCTGCTGCTCGGATTCGTCCGGTGGGGCCTGGCGGAGAAGACGTTCGTCCAGCCGATGCGGGCCGCGTTCGAGTCCGCCGCCGATCCGGTGGAGGGGCTGATCCGCGCGGTGGTGCGCAGCGCCGGACCCGACACCGAACCGGAGGAGTTCGCCAACCACCTGGCGTTCCTTCACCTGGAGCTGGCCGACCCCGAGTTCCGCGAGCTGCTGGGCGAGCACGACGCGGCGGTCCGCGCCGAGCTCGCCGCCTGGCTGCGGTCGGCGGTGGCGAGCGGGCACGTGGCCACGGGCACCGACGTGGACGCGCTCGCCGCCGCCGTCGACTCCATCCGCAACGGCACCCAGCTCACCTGGGCGATGACCAGGTCGGAGCCGCTGGCCGAGGCGCTCCGCCGGGACCTGAGCACGCTGCTCGACCCCTACCGGCGCGACAAGGAGGACCGGTGACAGAAGAACCGGTGAAGAACAGACCGCTGACCGGACAGGTCGCCCTCGTGAGCGGAGCCACCCGTGGCGGAGGCCGGGGAACGGCCGTCCAGCTCGGCGCGGCCGGCGCGACCGTCTACGTCACGGGCCGCAGCACGGCGGCGGCGAGATCGCCGATGAACCGTCCCGAGACCATCGAGGAGACCGCCGACCTGGTGACCGCCGCCGGCGGCCACGGCATCGCCGTCCCCACCGACCATCTGGACGTCGCCCAGGTCCGCGAGCTGGTGGCGCGGATCGACCGCGAGCAGGACGGCAGGCTCGACATCCTGGTCAACAACGTCTGGGGCGGTGACCCGATGACGGTGTGGGACAAGCCATTATGGGAGCAGCCTCTCGAGGACGGCCTGCTGCTGCAGCGGCAGGCGGTGCACACGCACATCATCACCAGCTGGCACGCGCTGCCGCTGATGGTGGCCCGCCGCCGCGGTCTGGTCGTGGAGGTCACCGACGGCACCGCCGACCAGGACTACCGGGGCACCTTCTTCTACGACCTGGCCAAGGCGGGTGTCATCCGGGCGGCCCTGGCGCAGGCGGGTGACCTGCGGCCGCACGGCGTCACCGCCCTCGCGCTCACGCCCGGCTTCCTCCGGTCGGAGGCGATGCTCGACCATTTCGGCGTCATCGAGACCACCTGGCGCGACGGCATCGCGAAAGATCCCTACTTCGCGATGTCGGAGACACCCGCCTACCTCGGCCGCGCGGTGGCCGCGCTCGCCGCCGACCCGGAGGTGAGCCGCTGGAGCGGGCATTCGCTGTCGACCTGGCTGCTGGCCAAGGAATACGGCTTCACCGACGTCGACGGCTCCCGGCCGGACTGGGGCGGCTACTTCGGTGCGACCCAGCGCCAGAGCGGCGCCGTCGCCCCGGAGGACTACCGGTGACACCCGGATCGCGCCGGTCGCCGCTGAGGGGGTGCTCGCGTCCGTCGTTCTCGCGGCCGTGGCCGCGCCGGCCGCGCTCGCGGTGAGCCCGCGCCGCCGCGAGGCCGAACGCGGGAGCCCGCCGCGCGGGAGCCGCGGTGACGACCGCGCCGGTCGCGCCGGCTCACCGCGAGCGCTGTTCGGGCGCTGTTCGGGCGCTATTCGGGCGGAGGGTAGAGGTCGAACCCGTACAGGCCCTGGTCGCCGCCCGCGGCCAGGGCGAAGCCGCTGGGGAACCAGGCCAGGCAGTTGAGGCCCGCCTCGACCCGGGCTCCGGCGGCGGACGACTCGCCGTACCTGTCCCACACCCGGATGGTGCCGTCGTCGGAGCAGGTGGCGAGCAGGTTGCTGTCCGGGGAGATCGCCACGCCGCGGATCCTTCCCTCGCCGCCGGACAGCCTCGCCCGTTCCGTGCCGCCCGCCGACCAGACACGGGCGCCGCCGTCGTCGAAGCAGGCGGCCAGCCAGGTGCCGTCGGGGGCGATCGTCACCCCCCGGGCCGGTCCCGGGCAGCCCTTGAGCGAGGCCCGCGCCTTCCCGTCGGCTCCCCACAGACCGGCCGTCCCGTTGGCGGAGAAGATGGCGAACCATCTGCCGTTCGGCGCCACGGTGATCTCGCCGATGTCCTCCACCCTGTTCCTCAGGGTGGCGTACCTGCGGCCGTCCGGTTTCCAGAGCTGGATCTTCCCGTAGATGGACAGCGTCGCGAGCCAGCCGCCGTCCGGGGAGATGAGGAGGTGGGCCGTCGCCCTGACGTTCGCGACCAGGACGGCGCGCTCGGTGCCGTCGGCCCACCACACGCGGGCGGTGCCGTCTTCGGAGCAGGTGGCCAGCCAGGTGCTGTCGGGAGCGATCACCACCTCGCGCACCGGCCCGGTGTGACCGGCCAGCACCGCCCTCCTGCTGCCGCCCGCGCCCCACAGCCGTACGGTCCGGTCGGCCGACCAGGTGGCCAGCCAGGTGCTGTCGGGGGCGATCACCACTCCGCGCAGGCGTCCCGCGTGCCCCGTCGGGATGGCCCGCCTGCGGCCACCGGCGCCGCGTATCCGGACGACGTGGTCGGCCGACCATACGGCCAGCCACGTCTTGTCCGGCGAGACCGCGCCGTGGTGGCTGTTCTCCAGGGGAACGGTGAGGGTCGCCCCTTCTATCCTGTCCTCGTTCCAGAGTTTCACCGACCCGTCACCGGAGTGCGTGGCGATCCAGCTCCCCTCGGGGGAGATCGTCACCTGGCGCACCGTCCCGGTCCGGCCCCTGCGGCTCTGCCGCGCGGTGCGCTCCGACTGCCAGATCCGGATCGTCCCCTCGTCGGAGCAGGCGGCCAGCCAGCTGCCGTCCGGCGCGATCACCACCTGACGAACCGCCCCCGCATGACCCGTCAGAGCGGCCCGCTCAGCACCGTCGGCCTCCCACAACCGCACACTCCGATCACCGGAGAGCACAGCCAGCCAGCTGCCGTCCGGCGCGATCACCACCTGACGAACCGCCCCCGCATGACCCGTCAGAGCGGCCCGCTGCCTGCCGTCGGCCTCCCACAACCGCACACTCCGATCACCGGAGAGCACAGCCAGCCAGCTGCCGTCCGGCGCGATCACCACCTGACGAACCGCCCCCGCATGACCCGTCAGGACGGCCCGCTGCCTGCCGTCGGCCTCCCACAGCCGCACCGGGCCGGTGGACGCCCAGGTGGCCAGCCACGAACCGTCGGGAGAGATCCGCATGCCCGATCCCGCCCCGGTGTGTCCCGTCAGGACGGCCCGCTCGACGCCGTCGACTCCCCACAGGCGCACGCTCCCGTCTCCGGAGAGGGTCGCCAGCCATGAACCGTCAGGTGAGACGGCTATTTCGGAGACCTTGCCGATCGGCCTGTTCCGGCCGGAGACCTTCTCGTCCTCCTGGCTCCAGCCGCGCATCCTCAGGACGTCTTTCAGGCGTCGCGGCTTGGTTCTCACCCGGACCCGGCTCCTGAGGACCAGCCGTCTCTTCCCGCCGGGACTCCAGAGAGCGACCCCTCCCCTCGCGGAGCGGGTCGCCAGCCACGAACCGTCCGGCGCGGCCACCAGCCCGGCGAGCTTTCCCGTCCCGCTTCGCAGGGTGGCCCGCCTGCTCCCGTCGGGATTCCAGAGGCGGCCCTTCCCGCTCGCGGAGAGGGTCGCCAGCCACGACCCGTCGGACGCCGCCACCATCGCGGCGAGCTTTCCCACCCCGGTGCGCAGGACGGCCCGCTCGGCGCCGCCAATCCCCCATATCTGCACCCTCCTGCTCCCGGAGCGGGTCACCAGCCACGAACCGTCCGGCGCGACGACGACCTCGTGCACCGGCCTGCCGTGGGTGGCCAGCGTCGTCCGGGTGGTGCCGTCGACCTTCCAGATCTGCGCGCCGCCGTCGCGGGCGTGCACGACGAACCGCGACCCGTCCGGTGTGATCGACACCTGGTTGAGCCGTCTCGTCGCCGAGGTCAGGGTCCGCAGGAGGCAGGTGGCGCCGTCGTCGGGCAGCGGCCAGCGGGCTCTCAGGAAGGTGGTCTTGTTCTCCTGGCTGTAACGCTCGACCGACGCCCGCATCGGCGGGAACGCGTAGAGGCGGGCCAGCAGGTTCGCCGTGGAGACGGCGTCCGACTCGAAGGGGGTCAGCAGGTGGGCGCTGCGGTCGATCAACCGGCGGACCCCGGCGACGGAGCGGGAGGTCGACAGGGCCAGGTCCGCCTCCGCCGCGGCCACCCCGAACGCGCGTACCCGGGCGACGAACCACCGCACGTCGTGCAGGAGCGACTCCAGCTCCCGGTATCTCCTCGCCTCGGAGAGGTGGAACAGCAGGTGGTCCCAGAGGTAGGGCACGGTCTGGGGCAGCCTCCACCATTCGGCGTCCGCCGTGAGGTCGTCGTCGGGTATCAGGTTCCTGGCCTCGTCGAGGAGGTCGCGATTGGCGGCCTCGACGTGCTCCTTTCCCAGGCCGCCCTCCGAGCGGACGGCGGAACGGACGACGTCGTGGATCGTGATCGACGGCGTCGTTCCCCTCGCGTGACGTCTGCTGACCAGCGAGAGGTCCTGGAGCCTTCCGCAGAGCCGCTCCGCCTGCTTGGACGTGAGTCCCGCGGTGCCCCGCCAGAGAAGCTCGACGACGGTGACCGGTATCTCGGCGTCCTCGGGGAAGACGCCGAGTTCCAGGAAACGGGCGCGGTCGAACGCGCCGAGGGCCTCGAGGCTGTGCTCGACGGTGGCGAGCACCGCGGTCTCCCTCTGGGAGGCGACGGTGACGTCCAGGACGGCGGGTACGGTCCGGCCCAGCCGCTCGGCCGCCCGGCGTGCGGCGACGTCGGCGTTCGTTCCCGCGCCGTGCTCGTCGCGCAGCCGCGCGTTGACGAGGAACAGCAGCAGCGGCCATCTCCCCGTCAGGCCGACCAGGTCGCTGACGACCCCGGGATTCATCGGCGGCAGCCCCCGGCTCAGCACCTGGACGGCCACCCGCGGCGCCATCTCGTCGACGATCATCGCGATCGCCTTCGGGGGCAGTGCCCGGGGCAGCCGGGTCGTCACCAGCACCCGGGACCGCGCGGCCGCGGCCAGGAACGGGCGCAGTTGCCTGAGGCTCCACACGTCGTCGACCACCAGCAGCACGCGGCCCCGCTCCGCCAGGGCCTCGGCCATCCGGTGACCGGCCTGCTCGGGGCTGGAGAACTCCGGCCGGACGCCCAGCACGGCCTCCGTGACGTCGTTGGCGAGCGCCGCGATGTCGGCACCGGCGCGGTCACGGCCCACGGTGACCCATATGACGCCGCCGCCGAACCGTTTACGCACCTCGTCGCTGTGACACGCCTCCACGGCCAGAGAGGTCTTGCCGAACCCGCCCGCCCCGGCGAGACCGGTGGTCAGCCCGACCGTGCCCGAGCCCCTCATGGTCAGGGTGGAGACCACCTCGTCCAGCTCGGTTCTCCTGACCCAGCCCGGCTGCCTGTCCGGCACCAGGAAGAGCCCGCCGCGCGTGCGTGACTCCCTCAGTTTCGGCGTCAGCCATGTCAGCAGGACGACGAGGGAGGCGGTTAATCCGAAAATCACGACCCATTCGATCCGGTGCTCGACGACCGTGTCCGGAAGATATTCTTCGACCATTCGCACCGGAAGTCCGACCAGGATTCCCAAAACCACCAGAATCGCCGTGGCGACATCGGTGATTCTTTTTGTGCGACGAGTCACCGCCCACCCCTACAGTGCCGACCCCTGCCCCGACGGGCGCCGGGAACCCTGGACGCACGATATCTGTTCCCCATTGCCGTTGAGTTGAATCACCGAGGTTTCGGCAATTAAAGCGCATACGAAAAGCCGTGTTGCACACTTTGAGCTGCTATGTCCACGACGTCGCGCCCGCCATTCCGGCTCCCATTCAAGGGAGATCCTTTTTCGTGACACCGCGGTCGCCCTTGGTGACCTCTTTCGAATCATCCGAGGAGGGGACGCCAGGAAAGGTGCCGGAACGACGAAACCGCCCCCGCACCCACCGGGGCCGGAGACGGCGGGGGACGCCGCCGGGCCACGGGGGCGCGGGAACGGTTCGGGCCTGACGGGTCCAACGGGCCAGACCTCTGCCATCGGACCTGGCCGGACCTGGCCGGACCTGGCCGGACCTGACTGGACCTCACGGATCCGGCCATGTCCGGTTATGGCCAGCCAGATCGGATCGCGGATCAGCGCTGCAGGTCGACGCAGGAGTAGAAGGCGTTGGCGGTGTCGGCGATGTTCCAGACGGCGAGGACCTTCAGACGGCCGGTCCTGCCACCCAGGTTCACGTTGTGCGAGACGGTGGCGCCGGGCTGCCTGCCGCCGTCGTTGAACACCGCGATCCGGGTGTTGCCGATGAAGTACTCCCACGTGCTGGTGGCGTGGCGGGCGGTCAGCACCCAGTTGAAGGTGACCGAGTTGCCCACGCTCGTCGCTGGCCAGCCCTTGCTCTCGTTGCTGAGCTGCGAGAACCGGGCGACGTTTCCGTGGCAGTTCTTCAGGCCCTTGGGACCTTCCACACTCTGGGGCTCGTAGATGATGTCGCCGCAGCCGGTGACCCGGCCCTGGGCGCACATGGCCTGACGGCTCGGCGGCGACGAGATGTAGCCGTGCGCGTTGGCCGGTGACGCGATGAACACGGTCGAGGCGACGGCGATGATCGCCATCGCGAGGAAGGTGACCGTTCTGCGCATGTCCTGCTCCTTCGCTGGGGGTGACTCGAATATAAAAGAAAGTTTCCTAACAGTAAATATTCGAGTCAGGAAAGATTCGGTGGCCTGTCAGGCGCGACGACCCCTTCGGCCGGGCCCCGGGAGCGGCGGTTCTCACGGTTGGCCGCCCGGTCGCTCTTTTCGGGGATGACGGCCCTGATGTGGCGCCGGCCAGATAGCCGCGGTTGTCGCCGGAGGAACGGGAGGGAGCAGGCCTGTCGGCGGCCGCCGCGGCAGGACGGGTACGCGGGCGGCCGGACCTTGATACGAGCCAGGACGGCGCGAAACCGCGCGCTGTCCCCGTTTGCCCCACGGTCCTTGCCCCACGGTCAGGACGAAGGACAGCAGACGACATCGCCGGTCGACCGGCAGGTGGACCTGCCGGTCACCACCCCGAGAAAGGCCGGGCTGCCCACGGGCAGCGGCCCCGGCGATCATCGTCTGCGAAGGAGGTGCGCCCGAGCTCGGCGCAGACCGTGTGGACGGCGCCGACTCGGGCGGCCGGCAGGTGGGTGTGCTCGCGCGGCGGGAAGGTCTCCCCCGGCCGTTTCGTGAACCTGGAACGGATCACCATCGGGACCCGGTGGACGTCTCCCGAAGGGGCGCCCCCTACGGAACTCTCGCGACCATGCCGAAGACGCCGGGTTTCGCGAGGTCGGGGATGGGGTCGAAGTCGTCCTCGGGGCGCCAGCCCTGGACGGGGACGATGCCCGGAGCCAGGAGCTCCAGGCCCTCGAGCCACGCGGCCATGTCCGCGCGGGTGCGACCGACGACGGCTCCCTGACGGGTGCGGCCGTACAGCTCCTGGCCCTTCTTCGCCAGGTCTCCGGTCAGCTCGCCGGGGTGGCCGTGGGAAATGGCCACGTAGCTGCCGGACACCAGCGGGCGACGGATCTCGGCGACGATGCCGGCCACCTCCTCGTCATCGGGGATGAAGTGCAGGACGGCCAGCAGTAACACTCCCACCGGCTGGGTGAAGTCCAGGTAGTCGTGGACCGTGGGGTGCCGCAACAGGGCGGCCGGGTCGCGGATGTCGGCCGGGACGACCACCGTGCCGGGGTTGTCGGCGAGCAGCGCGCGGGCATGGACGAGCACCACGGGATCGTTGTCGACGTAGACCACCCGTGAGCTCGGCGCCGCGCGCTGGGCCACCTGATGAACGTTCTCCTGCGTCGGCAACCCGGCGCCGATGTCGAGGAACTGGCGGACGCCCGCGTCGACGAGGGTGCGCACGGCCCGGCTCAGGAAGGCACGGTTGGCCCTGGCGTTCTCGCGCGCGTTCGGCACGGACTGGAGCACCATATCGGCGGCTTCGCGATCCGAGGCGAAGTGGTCCTTGCCGCCCAGCAGGTAGTCGTATATGCGTGCCGCGCTCGGCACGGTCAAGTCCACGCCCGGTATATCCATGGACGAAAGGTTAATGAATCAAGCTCCTTCATCGGCGTTTTTCGCGCAAAGGCCGGACATCGGCCCCCGGCCGGCCGAGCGAGGTCTGCGCGCTCGCCAGGAGTCAGCCGTTCCGGCATGCACGACCTCGGCCGAACGTAGAGGCGCTCGATCAACGATCTTCCGCACCGGCCCGCCTGGTGACGCCGCGACGCAGGGCCCCGGCAAGCCACGAGGCCGGCCCCTGCCTCCGAGGCTCGATCATGTGGCTGAAGCTCCTCACCCCAGCCACATGATCGAACCTCTGGACAGGCTTTAGACCGCTTCCGCGCGGACACGCAGGGCGGCCTGGACCATGTTCCTGAGGCTGGCCTCCGTCTCCGGGTAGCCGCGGGTCTTCAGGCCGCGTACGCAGGGCGGTTTCGATGTAGGCCGCGCGGTCGGCCCGCCGCAACGGCAGCAGCTCGCACAGCGCGGGCTCGTCGACCTGGATGGTCCTGATACCCGCCGCCTCCAGGTCGCGGGTCTCGTCGCGCAGGGCCAGCGCCACCTGCCTGGTGGTCTTGCCCGGCGGCTGGTCGTCGCGGACGAAGGACCAGTCCAGCATGGTCACCGGGCCGGTCAGCATGCCCTTGACCGGCTTCCTCGTCCGCGAGTGTGCGTAGGAGGCCCAGCGCACCGTCATCGGCTCGGGATGGGAGACGTCGCCGAACAGGATCGGCGGGCGGACGTAGCGGCTGCCGTACGACTGCACCCAGCCATGCTTGGTGGCGGCGTAGCCCTCCAAGCATCTCCACGAAGTACTGGACCATGTCGTTGCGCTCGGGCTCGCCGTGCACCAGCACGTCCAGGCCGATGTCCTCCTGCAGCGCGATGACGCGGTCGATCTCGGCCTCCATCCTGCGCTCGTACCCGGCCTTGTCGATGTCGCCCGAGCGCATGGCGGCGCGTGCCCGGCGCACCTCGCCGGTCTGCGGGAAGGAGCCGATGGTGGTCGTGGCCAGCACCGGCTCGTCCAGCTACACCTCGGCCACCCCCGCCGCGGCCATCCGTTCCAGCAGCTCGGCGTAGGTCTCCAGCAGGCCGTCCAGCAGCCGCAGCGGTGCGAAGCCGGGTTCGGTGGACTTGGCCAGCAGCAGGAACGACCGCGGCCCGACCAGCACCGGCCGGGTCTCGACGCCCAGCCGCCGCGCCTCGGCGTGCTCACCCAGCGGCTTGCTCCAGTCGAGCCGGAACCGGGTGCCGGGACCAAGCTCCGGAACCAGGTAGTGCTAGAACATGCACAGAGGCCCTATTAAACCGGAGGTGCTCGTGCCGAAGCCGACCACGCTGCCAGAGGGAACGGACCTGGTCCCCGTCGTGTCCTACGCTCGCATCTCGGCCGACCTGCGCGGCGACGAACACGGGGTGCAGGACCAGCACCGGGTGAACCGCCAGACGGCCACACGTCACGGCTGGACCGTGGTGCACGAGTTCACCGACAACGACAAGTCAGCCGCCAAGGCCGACGTCTACCGCGACGACTTCGAAGCGATGCTCAAGGTTCTCAAGGGCGGGAAGCTGCCGGACGGCAGAGAGGTCCGGGGCGTCGTCATCATCGCGGAGGATCGGCTGGCCCGTCGTCCCGGCGACTACGAACGGTTCGTCGAAGCGATCACCTACCGGGACGGGCGGGTCTTCGCCGACGCCAAGCAGTCCAAGGACCTCTACAGCGAGGACGTGGAGAGCATGGGCCTGTTCGGCGCGGTCATCTCCAAGATGGAGGTCCGCAAGATGCAACGCCGGATGCGCAGCTCCCATCAGGCGCGGGCACTCCAGGGCAAGGTGGTCGGCGGTCCTCGTCCGTTCGGCTGGAAGGACGACCGGATCACGGTGGAAGAGCCGGAAGCGGCCTTGCTGCGGCAGGCCGCCCGTGACTTCGCCGGGGGCACGTCGCTCTACGCCATCGTCATGGACTGGAGGCGGCGGGGGGTCAAGACCCCTCGGGGCAACGACTGGCAGATGCGCACGCTCAGCTCGGCACTGGCCAAACCGCGCATGTGCGGCTACCGGGAGCTGCGCGGCGAACTGGTCCGCGACGCGAGCGGCGCCCCGATTCTCGGGGAGTGGCAACCGATCCTCACTCCTGAGGAGTGGCTGGCCGTGCGGGACATCCTCGACAGCCGCAAGGGGCACAGCGTCAAGCGAGGCGGCGTCGTGGGCGCTCCTCTCCCTCTGGACTACCGGGAGCACCGCTACCTGCTGACCGGTGTGCTGCGCTGCGGTCGTCCCGTCGCGGGCGGGGGCGTGTGCAACGTACCGCTGAGGACCAAGAAGACGAAAGACCGCAAGCGACACATCTACTTCTGTCCCGGCCAGGACGTGGGCGGCTGCGGCGGAGTCTCACGGCGCGGGGACCTGGTCGACTTCGCCATCTCGGAACTCGTGCTCGGTCAGATGGAACTCGCCCAGTACACGGACGTGGATGACACTCCCCTGTGGACCAGGGAAGAAGAGCTCACCGAGGTAGAGGAGCAACTGGAGGAACTGACCCGGCAGTGGCGGGCGCGGAACATCTCCAACAACCTCTACTTCCGCAACGCCGCTGACCTGGAAGGCGACATCGCCCGACTGCGGGCGGAGAAGAACAAGATCACGGGACGGGCGGAACGCCAGCGGGCGAGCATGGTCACCGACATCAAGGAGATCCGGCGGCGCTGGTACCTCCCGGAAGCGGAGGGCGGGCTACCGCTGTCGCGGAAGCGGGCGCATGTCCGGGAGATGCTTCACGCGGTGATCGTGCATCCGGCGGGCAAGGGGCGAGCCACCTTCAACCCCGATCTCCTTGAACCGGTGTGGATGGAGTAAGACGTCCTGGGACGTCCTCGCCCCCAAGGGAGCTGAACACCTGACCGACAGGTGACAGCTCCCTTACTTGTTGCCCTTGACGATCAGATGCAGCCGTACGCAGCCGGACGTCACTGGACGCAGTCGGACGCCACCGGACGACAGGGGACGACTCGGAAGACGTCCCGGCGGAAATTCCCGCACGCATAATTTCCCGTCCGCCGTGGCAAAATGACCATAGATAATTTCCCCCGTCTTTCGGGAAGCAGCGAGAGACCAGACGCGACACATCCGAGCGCAGTACGCCACCGGGCGCCACGAAGACGAGAGCCGTTCCGCTGGGGGACCCGGCCAGCGGTAGGCCAGCACTACAGGCGGCGCTCACTGGTTCACCGTCGCGCGACCTCGACACTCCATCGATCTCGCTGACGAGTGCCGTTCCTCCGCAGTCATGTCATTTCCGCATGCCTGCCGATGGCACCTGCCTTTTCCCGAAATGGCGTGGGAACTCCGCAGAGAGAAAGGAGTCCTTTGGTACCTCCCGAACTGGTGCCGCACGCCGCGCTTGTACGGGAGTGGTCCAAGCGCAAGATCGCCGAGTCGCCTCGGTGGTCATCCGAGAAATGGCGACGTATCGCCGCCATCCACGGCATCGAGCTGGCCGACGGGCCGACCCGTGCCGAACCCCCGTCCCTCGAAGCCGGGAGGGGTGCCGCGTGAACCCGGCCCCCTCCTTCGCCCCTGACATCCTGGCCGCGATGCAACGTGCGGCCATGCCCGACTTCGCCCGGTGGCAACGCATGGTCTACGCCACCGGGGGCTGTGCCCAACCGGTCCGCCTACACGGTGAACGCCTGACCTTCGACGGCACAACCGGTGAAATCCTCGACGTCTACCGGACGACCGACGAACCGACCGGCTTCCTGCTCACCGCCTGCGGCAACCGTCGCGCGTCCCGGTGTCCGGCCTGCTCGGCGGTCTACAAGGACGACACCTACCACCTCATCATCTCCGGCCTGCGCGGCGGCAAGGGCGTCCCCGAAGACGTGGGCGGCCACCCCCGGGTGTTCGCCACCTTCACCGCTCCGTCCTTCGGCGCGGTCCACGCTCACCACACGGGCAAGGACGGCAAGACCCTGCCCTGCCGTCCCCGGCGCGACTCCCCTACCTGCCCCCATGGCCGCTATGAAGGCTGCGGCAGGCGTCACGAGCGCGATGACCCGCAAGTAGGGCAACCGCTCTGCGTGGACTGTTACGACTACCAGGGCGCGGTCTTGTGGAACGCTCATGCGGGAGAGCTGTGGCGCCGCTTCACCCAGGCACTCCCCGCTGTCCTGGCTCGGCAGCTCGGCGTGCCTCGTGCTCACCTACGTGAGGTGCTGCGGCTGTCGTACGCCAAGGTCGCCGAGTACCAGGCGCGCGGCCTGGTCCACTTCCACGCGGTGATCCGCCTCGACGGCCCGGACGGTCCGGCCTCCCCTCCGCCGGACTGGGCAACCGTTCCGCTGCTGGACACCGCGATCCGGCAAGCCGCCGCACAGGTCGTCGTCCCGGCCTCCAAGCAGTCGCCGGACGCTCCTCCGCCGGTCCTGCTGCGCTGGGGTGATCAGCTCGACGTGCGACCGGTCTACCTCTCCACCGATCTGGACGGCGTGAGTGACCAGCGGGTGGCGTCGTACGTGGCCAAGTACGCGACCAAGGGAGCGGAGTCCGCGGGGACGGTGGACCGACGCATCCGTGACGCTCGGGACATCCCCCGACTGGACGTGACCGAACACGCCCGACGCATGATCCTGACCTGCTTCACCCTGAACCGCCTGCCGCAATACCGGCTGCTCCCGCTGCGGCATTGGTCGCACATGCTGGGGTACCGGGGCCACTTCTCCACCAAGAGCCGCTACTACTCCACGACCCTCGGCGAGCTACGCCGGACCCGTGCCGACTACCGGGCCGCGCAAGCTCGGATGCTCCTCGGTCTGCCCGACCCTGCCGAAGAGACCACGCTCACCCTGTCGGAGTGGCGCTACGCCGGAAGCGGCCACCGACACGGCGAACCCTTCTGGGCGGAACTGGCTCGGCAACGCATCGCCACTGCCCGCAAGATCGCCAAAGAACGTGCTCATCCTGAAATGGAGTGATCTCATAAGGATGCGTTCCAGTCGTCTGGAAGCCGTCTTCGCTCTTCTGTACCGGATCCGGGGAAGTGATCTAGGCTTGACCGCATGACTGACTACCTTCAGGTTTCAACCACAGTGGACAGCCGTGATGCGGCGATGAATCTTCTCAGATCTGCCGTCCGTGCGAAACTGGCAGCATCGGGCCAAGTCTTCGGGCCTGCGCAGTCTGTTTTCTGGCATGAGGGAAAAATGGGCGAAGGGGAAGAGTGGCAGATCTTCCTGAGGACGACTGTAGAGCGCTACCCGGACTTGGAGGCACATTTGCTATCCGAGCATCCGTGGAACAATCCTGAGGTGACCTTCACATCGATTGACGGTGGGTCGGCTCCTTACTTGGAATGGCTGAGCAAGACGACGGCATAGCCATGCGGTCGAAAAGTTCGGCGACAGATGGCAGTGATCTGTGATCCTCAAGGCACTCAAGAACGGCGCTGACACGCTGGCGTGGACGAATTGACGCGACATCCATGGAGAGGCTCAGCGACTGACCCAGAGCGGCGGATGCGCGTTCGATCTCCCCGGCATCTAGATACGCTTCCGAAAGCCAAGTCGTATAGAGGGACTTGTCTCGGGCGTGGGTGTCTTCGTACTTCGAGAGAGCATCCTCAAGAACGGCGATGGCCTTAACAGGTTGATTCAGCGCGACCCAGCACCGCCCCGTCATGATCTGAAGTTCGAGCCGGTCAACCCAGAGCGCCCAATCTGGATTCGGCTCGCCACTGCTCTCCTCAAGTGCCCTACCGGCTTCTTCGAGGGCTCTTTCGACCTCGACCTGGTATCTCTGCCCTTCAGACGCATACGCCCATGCCGCTCGCTCCAGCAGGAGTGCCCTGACCGCAGGGGGAGTCCCTCGCTCCGCTACCCGGCACGAAGCATCCGCTTCCTGAATCCCCGGAGAGCCATAACTCACTTTCTGATAAGCGAGGAACGCTAGCGAGTTGGCAAGAAGGGCGGTGTCTCCGGCATCGGTAGCGGCCGACAGGCTTTTCTTGAAAAGCTGCCTCGCTCTCTTGGCCCATCCTGCGTCGAAGGCAGCCCATCCTGCCTGCTGCGCTTGCTCGCTGACCACGCTTAGCAGCGCTCTTCCCGTCTTCTCCGTATAACTGGCCTCGTTGACGAGTGTGCTCGTTCTCTCAAGCTCGGCAGCATAGAGAGGATAGGTTTCGGCGCCACCTAGATAGTCGTCGATTCGACGTAGCCGCGCAATGCGCTTGCGAAGCGAAACGACAAGCTCGTCATTGACGCGTCGCCCCTGAGGAAGACTCTCAAACGGTACGGGAATAGCGGCAATGCTCACAGTCGCCACGGACGCACCGAGAAATTCTCTGCGTAGCACATCATCCTCCGGCTCAGTGCGTGACATGCTTTCCGCGCCGAACAGTGCGTTCTCGTCCAGGTCGAAAGCGCGGCAGTAAAGCAGCCGGTATGGATCCCTCGGCTTATGCCTGCCCGCTTCCCAGTCTTTGATCATGCGAGTGACGGAATCCCGTCCCGGCATACGGCTACGCGTGCGTTCATCAGCCAGATCGGTCAACGCTCGGGCCATTTCCCGCTGAGTCCACAGCCGGTTACGTCGTTCGGCGCGTAGCCGTCGTGCCCAAGCTGGAACGTCACGCATCGCGTTACCTCTGGAGATAGGGGTCTGCGTCTCTCCCTCAGTCTCCCCTATTCCCCTTCCGCTGAGCCTCTTACTCCTCTTCTCTCCCCTGGTCTCCCCTGTCCCGCCCTATCTCCGCGTGCTGGTGGGGCGCTGTCATGGGAGGACCGCGAAAAAGCGGAACCCGCAGGCGCGGTCACGCCGTACGGGTTCCTTGATCGCACACTGGAGGTGCGACCCATGGACAACTGTAGAGCCGTCCCCCCTGTCGTTGACGAGGCGACGGTGGAGAGCCACGACAAGGCGCTGGCGGTGGTTCAGCGGCTTCTCATCGAGCGGGGAATCCGTGCTCACCGTCATCACACGATCAGCCTGGGGCTGTTCGCCAACAGTGAGGCCGCCTGGCCCGACCAGCCTCCGCTCCGGTCGTGGATGGAGCGACACCCGCCGGAACTGACCGTGAAGGGTCCGCAGGGCTGGCGCGTGGCCACGGTGACCATGGGGCCGCGCTCGGGCTGCTACCTGGTGTCCATCCGTAACAGCGCCGACCTTCAGACCGTCAGGCAGGAACAGCCGGAAAAGGTGGTTGACCTGATCCTGGCCGCTCGGGGGACTTGACCGTGCACGGCTGGGTCATCCTGGGCGATGCGGCTACGAAGCGTGTCAACGGCCAAGAGATCATCATCACTGCCGGTAGGTCAGGCAACCTCGGGGCGGCTATCAGGGCTTGGGAGGACAACGAACGTCACCGGATGGCGCACGAACTGGGAAACCTCGGTCGCCTGGTCAACGATGCGTTGGACCGGCTACGGCAGGCTAGGGACATTTGACGGCAGCGGGATAGGTCCCTCTTGCTGTTGGTGACCATGTCATCCGGTGGCAACCCGACCCGAAGCACAGGGCCGCCAGGCCCGCGCATCGGAAGCGGGGCGGCAGAGGTGTTACTCCCACTATTCGAGCGTCCCTGATGAACACGAGCGGAGCGGCCGGCGCAATCCGAAGGACCCCGAAGGGGCCGCGTAGCGGTTGGGCCGGTGGTCGGAGCGGGCGGCAGTGCGTTCACGGTCGGCGCGATGTTCAGTACGGCGGGCGGGCTGGTGCGGCGGGCGGCGGGGTCCGGCCGTCCGCGCCGGGCGGGCGCGGGACGGGACCGGCCTCCAGGCCGCATGCCCGATCCCGATGTCCGCCCGGCACGGACGGGCGTGCCGCGCCGTACGGCGGCGCGGAGCACTGACGCTTCAATAATGCAGATAAACCTGCGCTCTCTTCGTCCAACCTCGGGAAAGGGAAGCCTCACAGCAGCGTGACCATCCGCTTTTCAGGCGGACCAATCACGCTGGTGGGGTAGCGAAGACCGTGGTCAGAGGGTGGTGGACGGTAGCCGAAGTGAGTCCATGCGTGGGGACGTTGCTATTAGCGCTGCTGTCACCTCAGCCATGGTCACCGGTGGCAAGCCCCGACGAAGGAGGGGCTTGGCGTCGATCGCCCCAGCAGCCAACCCCCTTAGCTGGTCTCAGCTTTGGCCTGAGAGCGGGGTCTATTCCCCAGTTGACACAAGGTCGACTCAGACAAGGTGTCCGTCCTGTGGGGAGCTCAGAGTGACATTGGAGCCAGTCATGATGTGTTTCAACAGCCATCGTTCGTGTGCTGTATGAAAGAGATCAGGTATCTGTCTTCCTCTACACATTGGGGCCGATATGGACGGCGGCATCGTAGCGATCCTCACTGGAATCGTTGGAGTAGCGGGCACACTCGGAGGCGCGCTTGTCGGCAGACGAGGTGCGGTCAAGGTGGCTTCGGCGACGAGCGATTCCAACCACGAGTTGGCGCGCCAGGCAGCCCGCCGCCAAGCTTATGTTGCGCTCGGCACGGCCGCGTTTCGGTTCGGTCGTAAGGTGGTTGACATCCAGCAGATCATGGACAAGCGCTGGGCCGGATCGCGTCCTACTCATGTAGCTGTGCCGACTGAGGAGTATGCCGCGCTGGATGCCTGCCTGGACGAGGTGGCACATACTGCCATAAACGTTCAGCTACATGGACCGGTCGAGCTTTTCGATATGGCTTGGGATGTCTACACTGCTTGTCAACATGTTGAGAGGGCTCTCGCGAAATACGGAGTGGTCAGCAAATCTAGTCTGGAAGAGGTTAAAGGGGCGCTGGAGACCGCCATGAATGAGGCGTCCCGGGCGCGTGGAATCTTCTTGAGCAACGGGCGCGCTCATCTGGAGGGAAAATCGGTGCCACTTCAAGCCAAGCCGACCCACGAACCACAAAACGCGATAGGGACCAAGGCTAAAGCGCTTCCACGAAGCCGCAGCGCTCACGAGTAGTATCCGGCGCAGGTCCGGGTCACAGGCATCAGCCATAGTTCATTCGATGGCAAGCCGACCCGGAGCGCAGGGCCGCCAGGGCCCGAGCACCGGAAGCGGCGCGACAGAATGACCGTCTGCTTGTAGGCGGAGCAGCACTCCATTAAGGATGGGGGGAATGCACCGCCAAAGTGCGACTAGAAGGTAATATGTGGATACCAAGACAAAGGAGATGCCTGCCCCCTGATCCCGGCCCAGGATGCACTCTGACGCTATAGAACTCGCATTCTCCTGGCATCAAAGTGCGAAATATGCGTTACTCTGGAGAGTATAATTTATCGCTGAGCGCTAGATTATGACGCAGGACAATTTGCCCTTTCTTTTTATCCGTGATGGATTTCAGCTTTATCCACGTATCGCCTTCGTATGCAACCTTAAGATCTATGCCACAATTGACATCTAATAAAAAATTCAGTATTCGCGACTTCGAAGGGCCATTGGGCCATTCAACTTGCAGGTTGACGCCATCCTGAAGGCGACCGTCCCAAATATCGACCCATGCGGGAATCGGGTTACCGGACGTACGAAAAATGTTCAAACGCCTCAGAATACCACTGCACATCCATGAACTCTTAGAGTGATCTGCAGCAAAGAACTGAGCTGCTGAACGCTCGGCTTGAGTCCAAGAGTTCGGTGACGCATTCCATATGTGATATGCATCATCCAAAACTCTAAGAAACTTATCTAGTAGGTCTCGCCAATCACTCCTCTTCATCGCATAATCGATGACTCGGACATACGCCGCCCCCTCCTCTCCTTTGCGGTGCAGAAGGAGGCGATCCCCCCGGCCACAGATAGAGGCCCGGAGGCCCTCTATCCCCATGACGTTGTCATCCTCCGGCCCTTCAGCGTATGGCAGAAGCGAAGGTATCAGCGCTGAAAGTTGCTGACGTCGAACATCAAGCACGATCGAATCAATTCGCGGATGAACGCTGGAGATGAGCATCAAATTACCCGTCTTTTCGTCGTCATCCGATGGACTACCATAATCCCCTATGATATAGGCCGCCCCATTTAAGGCCAGAAGGATTTCCGTCTCCAACAATGCCTGCTGGCTCGTAGCTGCCGGGATTGTGGCAACGCTAGCGCCAAGCTCGCGAAGAGCTTGCAGCGATGCGCTGTACCGCTCCCCCGTATATAGCGCACGTTTTTCTGCAGCTCGCGTGAGATTTTTATCCTGACTCATCAACGAATCTCCAGACCAGCGCAGCGGTCGAGAATATCGCGGCTCCACCGGTGGAGTAGGCAAATTAGGGCCCTGCCGTCACTGCTCCTGCTCTTGAATAGCGGCAGAATGACCAGAGCGGGAGCAACAAGAATCACGACCAGCAACAAAGGCACATGGGCAGCAACCACAAGGATGACACGAGCCCATACAGAGTTCAGAAGAGTGGTTGCCGTACCAGGAGGCAACAAAAGGGGCTGGGAAGCCATTTGACTCCGATCAAAACTACCCGGCCCTAGTCGTAATCGATGAGATGGCAGATCTTCCCGCTAACTGAGACTCGGTGTTTGTCCGCCCGCCAGAAGAATGACCGGGTTTTCTAGCGCAGACTGCCGACCGATGACGCCATTCCGGATGCTAGCACAACGATACGCAGAGACAGTCGATATTCTGATCACCCCACACCCCGTCGATCCACCGCGTAGCGGCAGAAGGCAGACGACGAAGCGACAAGTACGGCCTCTTGTGTCCGTTCCACGGTCATGTGTTGCCCTGCGGTCAGCCGGAGTTTGATGGAAGAAGTTGATCTGCGGGACCTTCCTGGCAGTTCGTGCGTGGGCGGTGCTGGCCGCGACCGGCCGAAGAGCCGCAGCGCGGCCAACGACCGCCCACGCGCGCAGGCCGCCGCAGGCGGACTGCCTTGACCAAGTAATGAAAATCCTCGCGGGTCGACCCGCTAACGCGATCTCGATCATGTAGCTCAAGGACCTATCTGGCCCGTTGCCCAGACGTTCTGGCAGCTCAGAGCATCGATCGCTCAATGAGCCGCTACGCCGAGCGCTCTCCGGCGAATAGTTGCCTTTGCGACTGAACTAGTGGTAGTTGGTGTCGAACCACTTGGTCATCTCCAGCGGCGCCGCCCCCTCGGCACCGCGGGCCATCGCGAAGTACGGGTCCGCGGCCCCGGAAAACCGCTCGGGCACCGCGCCCACCATGACGGTGGTGTCCAACACGTGGTCATACAGGGAAAAGGTGTTGGACGGCACCGCGTCCAGCCCCGCCCCCGACAGCTACCGCGCAACGAGCATATGCCAGAGGCGGCCTCCCCCAGCAGCCCCCGGCCGGCTGGAGGGAACCTGCCCGTTCCACGGACGCGGGCTCTCCTCCCCCATGAACCATGGAGTGACTTCGCAAGGATGCGGTCCAGTCATCCGGAAGTCGCGTTCACTCTTCTGCACCGGATCCGGAGAGGTGATCCAGGCTCGGCCGCATGACCGGCCACTTTCGGCGTCTTGCCGCCATTCTCGGGTTCTGACATTTTGTTCGTCGTGTCCACCGATCTACCGGCCGAAACACCGAGCGCATTCCAGGAACCGCCGCGACCTCCGGGACCCTTCCCGCCCTTTCCTTCGGCTCCCGTCCAGTCGCGCCGAGCGGCCGGTCGCGTGTCCCGGACCGGCGGCTACATCCTTGCCTCGGTCGTCCACCTTTTGGCACCGGCCTTCCTGGTCACCGGCGCATACCTGGTCACTCGTCTGACGATAACCGGCATCCTGTTTGGCCTTGTGGCCCTGGACCTCGCCTGGCTGCTGCGTCCCCGCCCTGCCCCCTTCCCTGCCTCGGCCATACCCCTCACCCGTTCAGATGCTCCCCATCTGTACGCCCTCGTTGACCGCATCGGCGAGGAGCTGCGGGCCCCCCGAGCAGACCTGATCGCCATCAGCGGTGCGGTCAACGCCTCATTCCGTACCTATGGCTGGCGACGCAGCCGTTTGGTGGAGCTCGGCTACCCACTCTGGCTGATCCTCACCCCGCAGGAACGCGTCGCCCTCCTGGCCCACGAAATGGCCCATTCCAGGAACGGCGACGCCAGACATGGCCTCGTCGTCGGCAGTGCCCTGTACTCGCTCCACGAGCTCCGCATCGTCACCGGCTTCGGGTGGCAACCCGGTGACGGCGTGTCCGCTCTCATCACCGAGTGCCTCCTCGCGATCCTGGGCGTTCCCGTCCGCGTCTTGATCTTCCTGCTGGAATTCTTGCTGAACCGCTCTTCTCAACACGCCGAATACCGTGCTGACGAGATGCAGGCCCAGGTGGCCGGTTCCGCGGCCGCCGCTTCGCTTCTGGACGTCTTGATCACCCGGACGCGCTCGGTCGGCAGCTTCCTCGCGTCCAGCGCGGTGGCCGTCGAAACCGGGAACCTGTGGGCGGCTCTCCGATCCCATGTGGACGCCGTTGCCGAAACCGAGCTCGAACGACACCGCGAGTTTGCCCGCGTCGAGAAGACAGGGGTCGACACGACCCATCCGCCGACGTACCTGCGCATGCAACGCGTGCTGGCACTGCCATACCTGGCGCCCAGGGTGTCCGCCGCAAGCTCGGAGCAGATCGAAGGAGAACTCGACAAGGCGGCTGGACGCGTGGCGCGGCGTTTGAGGGAGGATGCCCAGTCCGCCCACTATCGGTAAGCCTGACGGATAGGAATCCGCCAACCGTCATCACGCGATCCCGAAGGCGGTGTTCGGCTTCACCTTCACAGCCCCGACAGCTCCCGCCACACCCGCTCGCGCAGACCGGCGGCCGTCTCCCCCAGACCGGCGGCATCGACCCGCCCGGCCCAGTAATCCTCCGTCGCCCGCTTCAACTCGCGACGGCCCCCGATACGGGGATAGCCCAAAACGGTCGTGGTGACCTGACTCACTCGGCGGCAGGACCGCGGGGCAGTGGTCGGTGGAAGCGCTGGTGTCCAGCACGGCGATCGAATCAAGGAAAGTGGCCAGGACCGGCCGGGTTGTGAGGCCGAGCTCTCCGGTCAGGACGATCGCCGACGTGGCGTCTCCGACGGGAACCAGCCGTATCAAGAGCCGCATGTCCCTGGTGCACCTCCCGCTCTGCTCAGGCCGCCTACGTGGCAGACCTGGTGGAACGGGGCCGTAATACGGTTCGGCAGCCGGCTGGTCATGTCCTGGGGTTCGGCCCGGGCAAGAAGAGTTCGCAATCGTTTCGTCACCCAGCGGATCACCGGAACAGGCCGTCCAGGTTTACAGTGCGTCCAGTCAAGGGGGAGCGATGAAGTTCGGGATACTAGGTCCGCTGATGGTGTGGCGAGAGGGTGAGCAGCTCGATCTCGGCACGCCCAAGGCGCGGGTGCTGTTGGCGGTTCTGCTGTGCCGAGCGGGTAATCCTGTTTCGGAAGATCAGCTGGCTGTGGCGCTGTGGGGGAACACCCCTCCGAAGAGCGCCACCAAGAACATGCAGACCTACGTCCACCGGCTCCGGCGGCACCTGGGCGACCCGGCTCGCGTCGTGCGGCACGGCTCCGGCTATCTGGTGCCGGCGGTCCGGGACGAGCTGGATGCGGCGAGGTTCGAGAACCTGGCCGGCTCAGGGCAGGCGGTGGAGGCTGCCGGTGAACCGGAGGAAGCGACCCACCGCCTGCACGAGGCGCTGAGTCTCTGGCGCGGGCCCGCGTTCGTCGGCATGACCGATGTCCCGATGCTGGCCGCGGAGGCCGCGCGGCTGGACGAGGTCCGCCTGTCGGTCCTGCAGTCGCGGATCGCCGTGGATCTGAGGCTGGGACGCCACGCCGGGCTGTTGGGCGAGCTGACCGCGCTCACCAACGAGTACCCGCTGCGGGAGCGGCTGCGCGCGCAGCTGATGCTGGCGCTGTACCGCTGTGGCCGGCGGGCGGACGCGCTCGCCGAATACACGCGTGCCCGCAAGACCCTGATCGAGGAGACCGGTCTGGACCCGGCCGAAGAGCTGCACGACATGCATCAGAGAATCCTCACTCAGGACCCCTCACTCGACCTCGTTCCTCGCGTCACGGCGACGATCACGGGCTCCCCTGTGGGGCCGGGCCCGTACAGGCCGGCCCACCGTGACACTGCTGCGCGCCTGTCGGATGAACCGGGCAGCGAGCCGAGCGAGCACATGCGTGCCCTGTCCGCCGACCGTCCCGTCCCTGCCACGGCCCCGACGCCTGAACCTCAAGCGGCCCCCACCCCCGCCGAGTTGCCGCCGGACATCGCGGATTTCACGGGCAGGGACGGCGAGGTGGCAGAACTCACCGAGGTCCTCACCAAGCCGCGGCCGGGCACCGTCGCCATGGCCAGCATCGCGGGTCTGGGGGGCCTGGGCAAGACCACGCTCGCCGTGCACGTCGCGCACCGGATCGCGGATCGCTTTCCCGACGGCCAGCTCTACGCGGACCTGCGCGGTGCCTCCGCCGACCCTGCCCGCCCGGAGGACGTGCTCAGCCGGTTCCTGTTCGCACTGGGCATCAGCGCCACCGGCATACCCGAATCCCTGGAAGAACGCGTGGCGTTCTACCGGAGCTGCCTGGCCGGACGCAGAATTCTCATCCTGCTCGACAACGTCGCCGGAGAGGAGCAGGTGCGGCCGCTCCTGCCCGGGGCCCCCGGCACGGCCGTGCTCCTCACCGGACGTGTCCGGCTGGTCGGTCTCGAGGGCACGAGCCTGCTGGAACTCGACGTCCTGCCGTCGGCCCAGGCCATGGACCTGCTGAGAAGGATCGTCGGCGACGAACGCGTCCAGGACGACCCGGACGCGGCTCTGGAGATCACCCGGCTGTGCGGCCGGGTCCCGCTGGCGGTCCGCATCTCGGCGGCCAGGCTCCTCGGCAGAAGGCAGTGGAGTCTGTCCCACCTCGCCGGCGTCCTCGGGGAGGAACGGCACCGGCTGGACGAACTTGTGGCGGGCGACCTCGACATCCGCGCGGGATTCGAGATGAGTTACCGGACGCTTCCCGCGGGTGCGCAGCGGGCCTTCCGGTTAGCTGGACTGCTCGACGCGCCCGATTTCGCCCCCTGGGCGGTGGCGGCCCTCCTGGACGTGCCGGTACGGCAGGCGGAGCACGAGATAGAAACCCTGATCGACGCTCATCTGCTGAACCTCACCGGGACGGACGAGACGGGCAGGCTCAGGTATCGGTTCCACGACCTGATCCGGTTGTACGCGCGTGAGCGGGCGCAGCGCGAGGATTCCGAATCCGAGCGCCAGGCCGCGCTCGAACGGGCCCTGGGTGCGTGGCTGGCGCTGGCGGAGGTCGCGGCGGAGCACGTCCAGGGCCCCTGCTACGCACTCATGCACGGCTGTGCGCCGCGCTGGCGGCTGCCTGCGGCGGTTTCCGGCCCGCTGCTGGCCGACCCGATGGCCTGGTTCGGCGCGGAGCACGCCGCGCTGATGGCGGGGGTCGCCCAGGCGTGCGAGGCGCGCCTGACCCAACTCGCATGGGACCTCGCGGGATCCACCGAGACGTACCTCAACGTGCGCGGCCTGTATGACGGCTGGCAGCGCATGCACGAGCAGGCGCTCGCCCTCTGCCGTGAGACCGGCGACAAGCGCGGCGAGGCCGTGCTGATGCGCGGCCTCCTGGAGGTCACCACCTGGAACTCACCGGCGGGCCCCGGACCGGCGATGACACGGATGCGGGCCGGCGCTTCGCAGCTCCTCGACCTGTTCACCATGCTGGACGATCCGGCCGGAATGTCCGACGCCTTGGCGACCCTGGCCTGGAGCATGACGGCCGACGGGAACGGTGGTGCACAAGCGCTCGCCCTGGCGGAGCGCGCTCTGCGGACGGCCGCCGACGCGGACTACCTCGGCGGCCAGGCGCGGGCCTATCACGTGATGGCGATCATCCATGGCGAGGACGACCCTCAAGGGGCGCTCACGGTCCTGGAGCAGGCGACGAAGGTCGCCGAGGCGCTCGGCAACGCTCACTACACCACGACGATCACCCAGTTCCTCGGCGCGGCGAAATCGTTCTGCGGTGACATCACGGGCGGCCAGGAACTGCTGGAGAGCTCCTTGGAGATGGCACGGCGGTTGCACTACCGCTATCTGGAGACGTTCTCGCTGCTCTACCTCTCGAAGCTGTTCGCCGCGGTCGGGGACGAGCGGGCCAGGGCGACCGCCGAACTGACGCTGGCCCACAGCGAGGACGGCAACTTCGGCCATTATCTCGCCGACGCGCTCAGCGTTCTCGGGCAGTTGGACCTGGCCGAAGGAGATCTGCCCGCCGCCATCGCCACCCTCGAACGCTCGGTCCGGGTGTGGCGAACCCGCGGCTCGATCCCCTACCTGGCGCGGACGCTCCGCGCCCTCGGCGACGCCCACGACGCCGCCGGCGACCACCGCACGGCCAGGGCCGTCTGGGAGGAGGCCCGTGAGCTGTTCCGCGGGATCTCGCACGAGAATGGCGTGAGAACGCTGGACTCCCGGCTCGGGTGAAGGGCAGCCGGGCCTCGGCGACCCGTCGCCGTGGATGACCGCCATCAGACGGTCGGCGGTCATCCTCGAAGGTCACCGGCGCGGTGCCGGGTCGGCCCAGGTCCTCTTCCCGGCGTTCGAATCGCTCGTAACAGGTCTGCCAGGGCGCACCGGTCCGCAGACGCTACAAGATTCCATCGATCACCTGCCGATGATCGCGCCCACTTCCTCTGGCGCATGAGACGGTCGCGCCGGCCCGCCACATCAACTATCTGCTGCGCCTGGCGGATGCACCGGAGCATCTGGCAAGCCTCCAGGTCGTGACCGGCGCGACCGCCGAAGGCGGGCTGCTCGACAAGGAGCCTCCAAGGTCCGCAGCGTCATCAGGTGAGGACGCTGTACCCGTTCAGCCAAGCAAAGCCGGGTAACCAGGCGTATTCCGCGCATATTCCACGGTGCTACCGACGCGTGCAACGATCACTCCAGTGAACCCCGGCCAGAGGATCGCTCGCGTCAGAGAGATTCGAGCATGACGAATCCTTACTAGAGGCCATATTTCACCTCCTAATACCAGGCGCTTCGGAGGGCTGATCTCTGTCCGAGAGAAGGAGGAACGATGAACCCGCTCAAAACGGTCACCGTCGGCGTCGCTGCCACGGTGGCGAGCGTCATCCTCGCGCAACCAGCCTTGGCGGCGAGCTTTCAACGGGATGTCGGAGACGGGATCGTCCGCTACGCCGACCCCACCAATGAGTTGTGCGTCCGGGCGGATGACACCACAGGGACCGCCTGGGTGGAGGTGACCCTGACCCGCCCGGGTGTGATCGGAAGGCCCATTGTCATCAGAGATGACAACATCCGGCACCCGGGCGCCACCTGTGAGGTACTCACCGCCTTCGAAGACGTCACCTACCGGGCCGATTACGAGAGCTACTGGAGCGGGCGAGGCACCGTCCTGCGCGGGACGTTCCAATTCGGTACTTGACACTCAGACAGGGTGTCAACGGCCAAGTGCGTGTCGCCGCTGGTGGCCAGAAAAAAGTCCCCACCTCTTCGTAGTTGACTACTTCTTGGTGAGTCGTCCTGGGCCTCGGGTTCGGGCTTGTCGCATCCGGAAGGACTCGCCTTCGGTGACCACGACGATGCTGTGGTGCAAGAGCCGATCCAGCAGGCTGACCGCGGTGGTGTGCTCGGGCAGAAAACGCCCCCATTGGTCGAAGGGCCAGTGCGAGCCGATCCCGAGCGCGCGGCGCTCATAGGCGGCGGCGACCTGGACGCGTGCCTCTGCGCCCGCGAACCCTGAGGCCGAGCCACGTCCACCAGGGGAATCGGCGTGGCCACGGAAGGAAGCCAGGCCCGAGTGCCGGGGCATTTCGGCCAGATCTACAGCGCTTCGTCCGCCGCACGCTGCGAGAAACCCCCGCAAACGCTTCACCATTTTCCGAACCACGTTGCGCATATGGGAGACGAGGCTAGAGTGGCCGAGTTCTCCAGAAAAGGATCATCATGCTCAGCATTGTCCGGCGTTCTGCCCTTGCAGGCGCGCTCGCGATGAGCCTCGCCGTGGCCACCGTCGGCTTCGCACCTCCCTCGGCCGCGGCGACACCGCCGTATGGACTCCTCAAGCTGGTCTTCAGGTGTGCCCACGTGGGGGGCGTGTCGGTCACGGTCGTGGGTCCGGGCGTCGCGGGCAGCGCGCGCGACGACAACGGCACGTACTACTTCCGGGGCCGGCCCGGCGCCTACCGGGTGAAGCGCCTCGCGAACGGACGGATCGCACCGCGATCCAGGCTCATCCAGATCCCGAAGTTCTCGACCCGCACCGTCAATGTCTGCTCCCTCAAGTGGCCCGGGCGCCCGTGACCCTGGGCCGCCTTTCTTGCGTCGGGCCCATGTTGCGGGGCAGGATCTGGTCGGACTGGGCGTAGGCGGCGTCCCAGGTGGCGGGGACGTACTCATCCATGATGCAGAGCATGTGCGCGGTCACCTGCCAGACGTGCAGGTACGCCTCCGACTCGGCGGGCCGGACCGGCACCTTCCACTCGATCATCTTGCGCATGGCGAAGGTGGGCAGGGTGTGCCAGGTGACGAGTATGTCCTCCTGGTTGATCGGGATGTCGCCGCCCCAGTGGGGGGACTACTGCAGCAGGTGCCGCACCGCGGCGTGCACCAGCCGGGTCTTGACGCACTCGACGATGCACGAGCCGGCGGGGCGGTAGCCGTCGAGGGCCCCGACCGCGAAGCCGAAGATGCTCGTCTTGGCGACGCGGTCCTCCATGTCGGCGCCGCCCTTGGAGTAGTAAAGGTGGTCTGCGGTCACGTATCCGCGATCCCCGCATCACTGCCAGGCGGTACGGCGGATGTGGACGACGGTAAGCCGACCGGATGGCCGGTAGATGGTGTTGAACTCTTCGGGGCCCTGGCGCGACACGCGCCGGGGCCCTTGTGCGCGTCAGGGAAAGGAATGTATGGGTCAACGTCGCTCGGCTGCCGGTGGAGACACGATCGCTCACGGCAGGATCGCGCACACGGCCGGATCCACGCCCGGATTCAGGGCCGAAGACCGGTTCGAGGATCGGTTCGACGATGAGGACCAGGGGCGACGCCGTTCAGTTAGGTGTGGAGGCTGTCGGTCAAGGGGTGCCAGTAGGCAAAGCAGCGGAGCTGCCGTAGAAGAGGGGTGTCACTCCAAGACATCCTCACTACGGGAGCTCCGCTGTTGGAACAGACTGCCATAACGCGGACGGTCAAGGTAGCGGCCGGGGTGTTCGCGCCCGGTCATATCGGCGAGTTGACCCAGATCGTGCCGTTCGAGATGGTCGATGACGTGCTGGCGGTCACCAAGACCACCGAGCGGCGGGTCCGGCTGGTGCCGGCGCGGGTCACGGTGTACTTGCCGCTGGCCGGGGCGTTGTTCGCCGAGCTGGGCTACCGGCAGGTCTTTGACCGGTTGTGCGCCGGCTTGGCGGCCCTTGCACCGCACACGCCGAGCGGCAGCGCGTTACGCTGAGCCTCTCCCCAGTCGATGACCAGCATCTCACCCGGCGTCCAGATCGCCGGGCGCCGCCCGCGACGGTGATCACGCCGCCAGGCCTTCTTCACTGAGGCGACCAGACGCCGGAAGTTACGCGCCGATCCGGTACACCCGGCGGCCTGGGCCAGCGGCAGCAGCCGCTTGGCCGAGATCTTCCCCGCGGTGGCCTTCACCTTCTCGGCCACCAACTCGGCGACCGCGTCGAAGTTGTGCTCACGGGATTTACGGCAGGTCGGCTTGTTGTTGGTCAGGGACCGCTCGATGATGCGTCTGACGGTCTTGTGGGTGGTGCCGCATATCTGCGCGGCGCCGCGATAGGTGCCTACCTCGCGGTAGGCGGCGATGATGTCCATGACTTCCCCCGGAGACTTCGTGGCCGAACAGACCCCCTGAGCGGTGATCTCGTGACTGGCTGACACCGTCACGATCACCGCCCAGGGCACATACCTCCCGACGACACGCGAGCGAGAAGCGGGGACCTGAACCGGCCATCAGTGGTGACCACGAACTGGCCACCTGTGGGGACTTTTACATGGCCACGGACACAGGGCCCTTTACATCATCAATTGGTTCTCATCTCGATCCACCAAGAGGCGACATCTCGCATGTCCCCTCCGATCGCAAAGGGTTTTCCATAAACAAATGCCTGAGGGTCGCCCTCGTGGCAACGGTCGCCGCAGGATCCTTGTTCGCCGGAGCGCTGCCTGCACAGGCCGCCAACCGCGACAACTGCCGCGGACAGGTCTCCGGCATCTCCACGAGCGGCTCTGCCGTTGTCGCCACGTACGTTGTCATATGCAACCGGGTCCAGAACCGCATCATCGTCTCGGCAGACGTCAACCGCCACAACATCCCGATGAAAACCGTGCGCCAGACGAAGACCTGTAACAACACCACCAGGTGTAGCGTCCATCCATGGATTTCCAATCCTAAAGGCAGGCAGTTGTTCTCCGGAGATGTGCTGAGCGGGGGCCTGAGCCTGGACGCGCTCATGACCTGCATATCCTCGGACGAGTTTCACTGACCGGCCCACTCGTTGACCTTGCGCCGAGGGCCGCGACGCGTTGCGCCGCCCGAAGGCCGGTAAGTCGGGGTGACGGATCCTGCGTCGCCGGCCGGTCGCCGCGCGACTGCTGGTCGTGGTGTTCTTCTCCGTGCCGATAGAGGTGGCGCCCCACCGTACGTGCGCGGGACGCCGGGCTCCGACGCGTCGGCGCCCGGCCTGCTGTGGGGCGCGCTGGGTGTGGGCGCGTTCATCGGCGCCTCGCCGGTCAACCAGTTGCGCGACCTGCCGCAGCGGCACGTGCTGATCGCGATCATCGGGCTGTGGGCGATGTGCCCGATCGCCCTCGCCCACGTCGGCGACCTCACCTCGGCGGTGATCGTGTTCGGGCTGGGCGGTCTGGTGGGGGCGCCGTTCACGCCCGTCGCCTACAGCTTCCTGCAGTCGCGTGTCGAGCCGGAGGAGCAGCAGCAGGTCGTCACGCTCTGGACGACCGGCTCGACGCCGGCTGCGGGCGTGCCGCTGATCGAGCCGGCCGAGAGCACCAGAGGGCTGCGGCCCTCCGGTGCTCTGACCATGCTGCTGCTCCCGATCGCGGCTCTCACCGTACTCAGAGAAGGTCAGGCTGAGGAGTGAGCGTCGAGCCGGGTGAAGGTGGAGCCGGCCGGCTGCGCGGGCGCCGAGCACGTGGCCCCCGCACATCCGCATCTCGGTGCTGCCCCGATAACGACGCCAGTCGAAACACCGAGAACGGACACAACGCCTACGATCCTCTTCCGCTGCCGGTCATTAAAATTACTTTCCTTCCAGGCACTTTTCGATTTTTGCGCCGACCGAAACTCTATACGACCTCGGTATATTCAGAGAATATGACCGGCATACGGGCGCTGGATTCCGCCGGGTCCTGCGCACCAGGTGATGACGGCGCGGACATGGCCGGGATCGCGCCTGGATCAACGAGTGGAATCCAATCTCGACTGAACCCGCACCTGGTCCTACGACAGGCTCAAGCAGGCCTGCCGCGAGCCGGTGACCTGGAAGGTGACCGGCCATGCCTTTCCGAACCCGCGATCATCGCGTCTCCCTCGCCGCCGCCTCCTCCCACCGGCGCTCGGCGGTCCACGGGCGAGGGCCCTACAGCGGTCCCACGGAAGGCATGTACGGCGAGGGCGTGGAGCGGGCGGCGGCGCCGGCCGGTGACGGCGCCGGGCAGAAGCGGTCTCGCCCGGGCAGTGCCCCGGTGGCCAGGAAGGAGTTCATCGCCTCGTCGGCGCAACTGCCCAGCCCGACGACGCCGTGGCCACCCTGGTCAACCGTGATCAGGGCGGCCCGCCGTCCGAGCGCGGCGCGCAGGCCGCGCGCGCCCGCCAAAGAGGTGGAGGGATCGCGGGTGTTCTGCAGGATCAGCACGTTGCGCGGCCCGTGACCGGTCACCGTCACCGGCGGCTCCACCGGCCGGCTGTGCCAGGCCGCGCACGGCCACAGGTTCGAGGGCATGCCCGCCGTCACCGGCCACGCCCGCCGGTCGGCCGCGACCTGCCGGGCGTGCAGCGCCACGCTGCGCGGCCAGGCCGCGTCATCGCAGATCACCGCGTAGAGCGCGGCGACATGGTTGTCCGCCGGTATCTCCGCCCTCCCCGCGCCCCCGCCACCGCCGGCCCCGCCGACCAGCCCCGGCCGGTCCAGCCGCGTCAAGACGGCGGGATCCAGGGCGGATCCTGAGACGGCGGCCGCGACCTCCTGCCACAACTCGGCTATGGAGGGGAAGTGGCCGTCGAAGTAAAGCCCCATGCGGGTGATCTCGCGCAGGGCGTTGCCGTCGAGGACGAAGCCGCCCGGGTCCGGCAGGGGCCGCCGGTCGAGGGCCGCGGTCAGCCGATCGTAGGTGCGCCTGACCTCGTCCGGCGTCGCGCCGAGGTGGTAGACGGCGTCCCGCTCGGCCGCGAAGGCGAGCAGGTCGGGCAGCCGCACCGCGACCGCCTCGCTCCAGCCCCGCAACATGTCCCGCCACACCGTGCCCGGATCGACGGCGCTGTCCAGCACGATCCGATCGTCGCGTCCGGGGAACAGCGAGAGGTAGACCGCTCCTAGATAGGTGCCGTAGGAGAGGCCGAAGTAGGACAGTTTCGGCTCGCCGAGCGCGGCTCGGATGCGGTCCATGTCCCGGGCTGTGTTGGCCGTGGTGACGAACGGAAGCAGATCGCCGGAATGCTCGGCGCACGCGGCCGCGGTGTCCCGTGCGAAGGCGAGGTTACGCTCGATGCCGCCATCGGGCGCCGGGTAGGGCAGCAGCAGCGTGAACTGCTTCACAAGATCGAGACCACAGGTGACCGGAGTACTGTGGCCGACCCCTCGCGGATCGAAGCCGATCAGGTCGTACCGATCCAGGACCTCGGGCGGCAGGACGACGGCCAGCCGGCTGGGCAGGTCCAGGCCGCTGTCGCCCGGGCCGCCCGGGTTGGACAGCAGGATCCCGCGGCGCGACCCGGGTCGCGCCGTGCCGATCCGGGAGATCGCGATCTCGATGTTCCGCCCGCGCGGGGCGCGGTAGTCCAGCGGCACCCGCAACGTCGCGCACCGCTGGCGCGGGTCGCGCGTGATGCCGCCGGGCGCCGCCGGCGGGCACTCGCCCCAGATCGGGGCCGTTCCCCCGGCTTCGGCCACCGCCGGCTCCGGCGCGCCTGTCCGGGCCTCGGCCTGCGGGGGCGCGCCTGCCGTCATGGTGGCCACCGTCACCGCGGCGATGAACGCTGTCAGACTTGATCGCGGGCTTAATCGCATTGATACTCCTTGTCGACAGGAACAGATGCTTTCTCGATGCCTGTGAAATCGGCACGGCCGGATACGCGAGACCCTTCGCTTGATCACACGGAAACAGGGGCCGTGGTTCGCGGTGGGAGTCGAGCGGGCCGACGCGGGCGGAGTCGCCGCCCTCCACCGTTGCGGCCCCGAACTCCTGCGGCTACGACGAGCCGTCACCCGGGTGGATCGATCGGTCAGGCGCCCGCGCCTTTCACGAGCCGGTTCCCTGTCCGGCGACCGGAACGGGCGGCCGCCATCCGGCTGCCGTCGCTTCGCGTGCCCCGTACCGAGATCGAGATCACCGCGGGGTTGGTGCGGGATTTCCGGAGCAGCCGATGCGGCGGCTCGGACGCCGTCTGAGCGGCCGCTATGCCGGTGTCGTGCGTCCGGCGACGTGACCCCGCGGCCGGGGCGAGGTCATGACGAGGCCGGTGCCGCCGCGCCGGAGGTCAGAGCCGCCTGCACGATGCGGATCGCCTCGCCCGTGTCGATGCCGACGCTGGCGATCACGGCCGCGTAGTCGGCGGCGGCCCGGCGGGCCCGCTCCCGGCCCTCCTCGCCGGCGGCCGCCACGAACGAGCCCGCCCGCCCGCGCGTCTCGATCAGCCCCGCCTCCTCCAGCTCCCGGTAGGCCCGGCCGACCGTGTTGACGGCCAGAGCGAGGTCGGCCGCGAGGTGGCGGATGGTCGGCAGCCGGGTCCCCACGGCCAGCGTGCGGTCCTGGATCTGCCGGGCGAGCTGGGAGCGCAGCTGCTCGAACGGCGGCACCGGCGAGGCCGCGTCGATGACGATCATCAAATGCTCATGGCTCGCCGGGCCACCGTCGTGCTCGACGGCGTCTTGAAACGGAGCGCGACGAACGCGCCCAGGATCAGGTAGACGACCGCGGCGGCACTCCACCAGCCGGGCGCGGTGCCGAACAGCAGCACCATGGGCAGCGACCACTGCACGCTGGGCGTGGTGAGTTCGCGGGCGTCCTCCACGCGCATGATGACGTCGGCGGTCAGCGACTCCTCGTCCTGCGCCACGACCGGGAACCTGAGCAGGTGGCGCAGCTGTATGGCGGTGATGGCCGTCACGCCGAGCAGGCCGATCAGCACGACGACGGCCAGCTGCCGCACGGTGGGGTCGGGAACGGCCAGGGCGCTGCCGGCCAGCGCCATCGCGCCGGCGAACGTGGCGACCGCGAAGACGGCGTACGGCCGGCCGAGCACGACCCGCCAGCCGGGCTGGATCGGATGGGCGGCCCTGCGCGACAGCGTCGCGCCCGCCCGCTGGTCGACGCCTCGCACCCACCGGTCGAGCAACGACTGTGCCAGCAGCATCCCGGCCACCAGTGCGGTCAGGGCCAGCAGCGGCAGCGGGCGATACGGCTGGCCGTCGAAGACGGAACGGGCGGCGAGCGCGCTCGCGATGATCAGCACGGCCAGGATGACGTAGGCGGCAAGGCGGGCGCGTTCCCGGACCTCCAGCCGGCTGGCCAGCAGCGGGGTCGGGCGGGCGTCGGCCATGCCGTGCCGGGCCAGCCACTCGCCCGCCAGTCGCAGATCGGCCGCACGCACCGGCAGGCCGGCGTCCGGTGACGGTTCACGGGTCATGACACCTCCTTTGTAGCAAGCTTTGTAGCAATATAGTGCGTCATGGGTTGCGACAAAGTCAACGCCCCGCGGGCTCTCACCGTCCCGGTGGCGCGAGCCCCGGCTCAGCGGCGCCCGCCGTCGCGGACCATGTCGCCCTCGATCACCTGGGAGACCGGATAACGCCCACCTTTGATCACCAATAAGGTGTGGACATGACGACGAAGGCGTACGCGGCGCTCCTTCGGGGCATCAACGTGAGCGGCCACAAGAAGGTCCCGATGGCCGAGTTGCGAGCGCTGCTCACCGAGCTCGGCCACGGCGACGTACGCACTTACCTGCAGAGCGGCAATGCCGTCTTCACCAGTGCTCCGGGCGACGAGGACGCGCTCGCAGCGCAGCTGGAGCAGGCCATCGAGGAGCGCTTCGGCTTCGGCGTCGATGTCCTGGTGCGTGATCACGCGTATCTGAAGGCGGTGGCCGACACCTGCCCGTTCCCCGCGGCTTCGCTCGAGGGCAGGCAACTGCACGTCACGTACTTCTCCGAGCCGGTCACCGCGTCGCGCTTGGCATCCCTCGACGCGGCGAGCCACCTCCCCGAAGAGTTCCGGCTCGGCGACCGTGCGCTCTACCTCTACACTCCGGACGGCCTGGGCCGCTCCAAGCTCGCGGAAGCCCTGGCGAAATTCGCGCCTGCCGATGGTGTCATCGCCACCACCCGCAACTGGAACACCGTCACCAAGCTGATAGAGCTGACTCAGGCCCATCCTGCCTGACTGTCGCCGCGAACGGCGGGCCGTCGTCATCGACGCCCGCTGCGACCTCACCGCCGAAGGCCGGCGCGGAGGCCGCACCGTCGGCGTTCGGCGACCAGGAGGATCGCGACATGGTGAACCGGGTCCCGGGAGACGTCGAGCGTGGCTCGACAGGTGACCACGTGGAGTTTCCCAATTGAGGAGCTCGTGGTGACGCCTACGACAGATCGTCGAGGAAGCGGGAGTGAAAGTTTCAGGCCATCCGGCCGCCGGGAGACACGGCTACCGGGGCCGAATGTCCACCTCCACCAAGGCGTACGCGGTCAGGAAGGAGCCGAAGACCATCAGGGGCTCTTGACGGCTTTCGGCGACCTTTCCACACTGAGTCCTTCGGAACGGTTCTCTCGACTCGGCGATGGTACGCGGCGGAGGATCACCGTCTTCGACGTCTGGTGGTGTGCGTCCTGCTGACCGGACGCGGCGTCGTGCACGCGGACGCTCCGCGCCTTCTCGCATCGTCGGTCCGGTTATGGAGGCTCAAGCATGAGCTCGCGCGCCTTCCCCCCTTCCCGCACCCGCGGACGTCTCAGTGACCTGCGACGCGCGCTGCTGGTCACGGCGGCCGGAATTCTCGGTCTGGTCTCCGCGCAGACGATGCCGCTGCCGGCCGATGCGGCCGCGTCCACGCTGGCCTCGGCGGCTCAGCAGAGCGGGCGCTACTTCGGCACCGCGATCAGTTCCGGCAAGCTCGGCGACTCGGCGTACACCACGATCGCCAACCGCGAGTTCGACATGGTGACGGCCGAGAACGAGATGAAGATCGACGCCACCGAGCCCCAGAGGGGCCAGTTCAACTTCTCCAGCGGCGATCGGGTCTACGACTGGGCGGTGCAGAACGGCAAGCGGGTGCGCGGGCACACCCTGCTCTGGCACCCCGGCCAGCCGGCCTGGATGCAGTCGCTGTCGGGCGGCAGCCTGCGTCAGGCGATGATCGACCACATCAACGGCGTGATGAACCACTACAAGGGCAAGATCTACGCCTGGGACGTGGTCAACGAGGCCTTCGCCGACGGCAACTCCGGCGGCCGGCGCGACTCCAACTTCCAGCGCACCGGCGACGACTGGATCGAGGTCGCCTTCCGCACCGCGCGTGCCGCCGACCCGGCCGCCAAGCTCTGCTACAACGACTACAACATCGACAACTGGAGCTGGGCCAAGACCCAGGGCGTCTACAACATGGTCCGCGACTTCAAACAGCGCGGCGTGCCGATCGACTGCGTCGGCCTGCAGTCGCACTTCAACAGCGGCAGCCCCTACAACAGCAACTTCCGCACCACGATCTCCAGTTTCGCCGCCCTCGGCGTGGATGTGCAGATCACCGAGCTGGACATCCAGGGTGCCTCCGCCACCACCTACGCCAACGTGGTCAACGACTGCCTGGCGGTGCCACGTTGCACCGGCATCACCGTGTGGGGCGTGCGCGACCAGGACTCCTGGCGCTCGGGCGACACCCCGCTGCTGTTCAGCGGCAGCACCAAGAAGCCGGCCTACACCGCCGTGCTGAACGCCCTCAACGCCGCCGACCCCAACCCGGACCCCACCCCGACTCCCACGCCAACGGTGACCCCCACCCCGGACCCCACCCCGACTCCGGGTCCGGGCGCGTGTTCGGCGACGATCGCGACGATCAACAGCTGGCCGGGCGGCTTCCAGTCGACGGTGACCGTCCGCGCGGGCAGCTCGCCGGTCAACGGGTGGACGGTGAGGTGGACCTGGCCCGGCGGGCAGACCATCAGCAGCCTGTGGAGCGGTCGGCACACCGTGTCCGGCTCCAGCGTGAGCGTCCGCAACGCCGCGTACAACGGCTCCGTCGCGGCGGGTCAGTCGACCACCTTCGGCTTCACCGCCAACGGCACCGCGGTTGTCCCGTCGATCACCTGTAACGGAGGCGAAACGACGGGATGAACCCCGGCTTCTCCTGGCGTGACACCTGATCGACCAGCGGTCGGTGCTCGACCTCTTCGATCACACGCCGGCATCGGGGACACCGATGGTGTTAACGCTAACGGATCAAGGGCGCGCTCGGATGAAGCACTCCCGCACGCATGCGATCGGCACCCCCTCGAAATGCCAGACGGATAATGAAACGATTCAATCAAATCATGAGGAACGGTGTATTTTGGGTACTTGATGTAGTTATGGGATGTATGCGACATAAGTAAGTTCATCGGGCCGTCTTCATCCGTAAGTCATGATCATCGACGTCATCCCTCAGGTGATCACCGTAAGCGGCGAACCGATTGATAACAGGCTAGAGTGGGGCAACGTCACGTCCCATATCGACGGCCGCGTCAATACAGGCACGTCTTCAAGGAGCACCAATGGTCGATTCCGTTGACCGATTAAATGCGCAGTCAGCCGACGCCAATGCGCCCGGCGCGCGAATCGACCCGACGATCCCTCACCCAGCACGCATATACGACTACCTCTTGGGGGGCAAAGACCATTTCGCCGCCGACCGCGAGGCGGCGGAACAACTCGCCGCACTTTCACCTGGCACGCGGGAAGGGGTGCGCGCCCATCGGGCCTTTCTCGGCCGAGCCGTACGTCATCTCGCCGAGGACGCCGAAATCACCCAGTTCCTGGACATCGGCACCGGTATCCCCACCCAGGGGAACACCCACGAGATCGCTCAACAGATCAATCCAGCAGCTCGCGTGGCGTATGTGGACAACGATCCCATCGTCCTGGTTCACGGGCGCGCCCTGCTGGCGAGCAGCGAAGAGGGCATGACCACGGTGATCGAGGCCGATCTACGGGATCCGGATCGGATCCTGTCGCATCCGGAGGTCACCAAAGTCATTGACTTCACCCGGCCGGTGGCGCTCATCATGGCCGGTGTCCTGCACTTCATCACCGATGAGGAAAAACCCTACGAGTTGGTCGAGCGATACAAATCGGCCGTCCCCTCGGGCAGCCGGCTGCTGTTGTCGCACATCACGCTCGACTTCGCGCCGCAGGTGCCCAAAGAGAGATTCACCAAGCCCTATGACAAGGGCTCTGCGCCGATGGTTCCACGAAGTCACGCGCAGGTGACGAAATTCTTCCAGGGCTGGACGATGGTGCCCCCCGGACTCGTCGAAGTGGTCACCTGGCGGCCGAACGAGGACGAATACCAAGAATCGATTCCCGGCGGCGGCCACGCTTGGGCCTACGGTGGCGTGGCCGTGAAGCCGTGAGATTTCGCGGGCGGCCATGTCGAATGGCCGCCCGCGCATCGACCCGCGTCGCCATCTGCCGGCGGTCGTCCCGGACGTCTTCTCCCGCAGGGTCGCCGGTTGGGCCGTGGCCGGGCACACGCGCACCGAACCGGTCACCGACACGGACCGTGGTGCCCGGCGCACAGGCCTGACGACACGGACCGTGATGCCCGGCGCACAGGCCTTATGGCCGGGGTGCCGTAGCAACCCCGGCCATCAGGCCGTCATGGATGGTGCGGTGTCAGGACTGGCCGGCGAAGGTCCACCTCTGGTTGTTGCCGCCGTGGCAGGAGTAGATCTGGGTCAGGGTGCCGTTGGCGGTGCCGTTGCCGGCGGCGTCCAGGCACAGTCCGGACTGCACGCCGGTGATGGTGCCGTTGGTGTTCAGGCGCCACTTCTGGTTGTTGCCGCCGTGGCAGGCGTAGATCTGGGCCTTGACGCCGTTGGCGGTGCCGGCGGCGTCCAGGCACTTGTTGCCGTAGACCCGCAGCTCCTGCGCGGCGGTGTAGGTCCACTGCTGGTTGGGGTTGGTGTGGCAGTCCCACAGGGTCACCTGGGTGCCGTCGGTGGTGCTGGAGTTGGGCACGTCCACGCAGCGGCCGGAACCGACGCCCCTGATCTGCCCGGTACCGCCACCCGAGGTGGGGGTCACCGTTGGCGTGGGAGTCGGGGTGGGCGTGGGGTTGGGGTCGGCGGCGTTGAGGGCGTTCAGGACCGAGGT